>JAUHXT010000016.1 GCA_030426925.1 Alphaproteobacteria bacterium
ATCTAGTGCGTTATGGATGCTGTGAAAACCATAAATCTCCCCGATTGGCTGAATATCCCGCAACTCTCTTCGGTGATGGATGCGCTGGGCGGTGACGCCTTGCTGGTCGGCGGTTGCGTGCGCAATGCGCTGATGGGAAAACAGGCTACTGATATTGATATCGCGACAAAACACACGCCCGATACCGTGATGGAAAAAATGGAAGCGGCAGGCATTAAGACTGTACCCACCGGAATCGGCCACGGTACGGTAACAGCCGTTGCGGACGGCAGGCCGTTTGAAATCACGACCCTGCGCAAGGATGTGGAAACCGATGGCCGCCGCGCGGTTGTCGCTTTTTCCGATAGCTGGGAAGAAGATGCGCAAAGGCGGGACTTCACCATGAACACCCTGTTAATGGATATGGATGGCAACGTATACGATCCGACCGGGCAGGGGCTGTCGGATCTGGAAGCCCGCCGTGTCATCTTTGTTGGCGATCCCGACCAGAGGATCGCAGAGGATCACTTGCGCATCCTGCGTTTCTTCCGCTTTCACGCATGGTACGGGGAAGGGGAAATGGATTCCGCGGCTCTGGCAGCTTGTGGAAAAGCTGTGGACAAAATTGGGGATCTGTCCAAAGAACGCATTACACAGGAAGTATTTAAGCTGTTGGCTTCAACCAATGTTTATATCTTAAAAACAATAAATGAAATCAATGTACTGCCGCAATTGTTTCACATGAAACATGATCTGGAAATTTTGAATCGCTATTACGCCTTTGGCGAAATGAATGACATGGCGGCGCTGCTCATCCTCTCCGCTTTCGAAGAAACGCACCTGCAAACACTCGAAACCCGCATGGTGTTTTCCGGCGCGCAAAAGAGAACATTCGCACGCCTTCTGGACGGGGTGCAGACGCTGGATACCGTGAATGAAAAGGATATCAAAAAACTGATCTACCACATCGGCAATGCGGATGCGCTGCAATGCGCGCTGCTCTTCGCGGCGCAGGCAGGCACGGACGTGCCGGACGATATCATGCATATCCTGAAAAACTGGCAGGCCCCTGTGTGCCCGCACACCGGGGATGAATTAATAAAGGCCGGGTATGAACCCGGCCCTGAATTAGGTCAGAAGTTAAAGCAACTCGAAGACGAGTGGCTTACTAACGTGCTAGACGGATCTGATAGCGGACAGTAGCTATATCATTCCCGTTGGGAACAAATACCCTAATGCGACCGGTAGATTCTCTGCCAAACAGGCATTGAAGAGATGTGTCCTGATGCGGCAGACGGAAAGGATGTTGTCCGTTCATTTGAACTCTTGCCTCGACTGCAGCATATGTATGTGCGCCGGCCTGAAGGAATTTTCCGCGTGGCCCCACCGTCAGCAGTTCCATGCCAATACCTTTAACGGCAATCTCAAGGCGTTCTCTGGATTGCTTTATTGTATTAATAGCACGCTCTGCAAGTATCAAATTAGCCATAGAGCCGTTAGGCACTGTATGACCGTTGTGACCGATTGGTTTCATAATTTCACCCTCTATTTCTTATTATGAAATCTATATAAGCGAGGATTTATCCAAAAAATAGGTTTTAAGCAAGAAAAAAGTAATTATGGCCATTTTACTTCCGGCGGCATGGACATCAGGATGGCATCGGTGTTCCCCCCGGACATCAGCCCGAACTTGGTCCCCCGGTCGTAAATCAGGTTGAATTCTGCGTATCTGCCGCGCCGTATCAGTTGGTGTTCGCGCTGTTCCGCGCTCCAGTCATCGTTCATATGACGCCGCACCAGCTGGGGATAAATATCCTTGAATGCCAGCCCGGTTCCGCGTGTGTAGGAGAAATCGGCCTCCCAGTCACCCGAATCCAGATAATCGAAAAACGTTCCGCCGACCCCGCGCGGCTCGTTCCGGTGGGGCAGGAAGAAATAGCGGTCGGCCCACGCCTTATGCTCTTGATAATATTGCGGATTATGGGCATCGCAGTTGGCTTTCAGCGCTGCATGGAAATCTGCCGTATCTGCGTCATCGGGCACCATGGGGGTCAGGTCGGCCCCGCCGCCGAACCATGATTTGGATGTCACAATCATCCGCGTATTCATGTGAACCGCCGGAACCAGCGGCGATTGCATATGCGCCACAAGCGATATGCCCGCCGCCCAGAACAGCCCGTCTGCCTCTGCGCCCGGTATCTGGCTGCGAAATTCATCGGAAAATGTGCCATAGACTTCCGAAAAGTTAACGCCGACCTTTTCAAACACACGCCCGCGCATCACCGCCATTTGCCCGCCGCCCTGCAGGTCAGAGCCCGTATCCGCCTGGTTGTTCAGGTCCGCGCGCGTCCATGGGGTCATCTCGAAACGCCCCGGCTCCATGTCCTTTTTGGCCGTGCCGCTCAGTTCGTCTTCAATCGCTTCGAACTCCGCAATAATCTGCGTCTGCAGGTCTTTAAACCAGCTCGCAGCCTGCTTTTTACGGTTGTCCCAAAGGTCGTTGTTTTTTACTGCTTCCATTGTGTCTGCCTCAATGCTTCACTTAATACCATGGCGCCTGCGTTTATGACGTTTATCGACCGCGCATCGCCAGCCATTGGTATCGTGACTTTGTGCTTGATGCCTTGATGTATGTCAATCGGAACCCCCGCGCTTTCCCGCCCCAGAAGCAAAATATCGCCTTTTTGGAACGAAAAATCCGTGTAGGGCGTATCCGTCTTGGTGGTCAGCAGCACAACCCGCCCGTCCGCCGCGCCGGAAAAGGTATCCCAGCTGCTGTGGCGTTTGATGTCCAGCAGGTTGTAATAATCCATGGCAGAGGTCTTGATTTTCCGTTCGTCCCACGGAAAGCCGCACGGTTCGATAATATTCAGCGGAATACCCAGGCACGCGCACAACCGTATGGCAGCGCCGACATTCTGCGGTATGTCCGGTTGATACATGGCAAGTTCAATCATATTCGCACCATGTCACACCCTGTTATTTCAGTGCAAGGGAGGAATTGGGACAGAAAAACGCCTGTTTTTACAGGGCGGTAGTGCAGGGGATATGTGCGTATTTTTATCAAATAAATCTAGCGCTTCCCTCTTGTCTTTCGTATTTATTATGTGGTACTCGCCTAGAGCGTTTATTTCGTGTGCACGCTTCAAACCTTTTTAAAAAGATGACGACAGATACAACAATGAGCATGGATGAAGATACAAAAGACGGCGGATCACGCCGTGACTTCCTATATCTGACGGCCGCGGCCTTTGGCGCGGTGGGTACGGGTTCTGTGGCCTGGCCGTTCATTCACCAGATGAACCCGGCAGCGGATACCAAGGCCTTATCAACGATTGAGGTGGATTTAGCCCCGATTGAACAAGGGCAGGCGATTACAGTCATGTGGCAGGGCAAGCCCGTCTTTATCCGCCACCGCACAGCCAAGGAAATTGAGGAAGCGCGCACGGTTGATGTTAGTTCCTTACGTGATTCCCAGACGGATGAAGAACGCGTGGAAAAGCCGGAATGGCTTATAATGGTTGGCGTTTGTACGCACCTCGGCTGTATCCCGCTGGGACAGAAAACCGGTGATGTAAAAGGGGATTACGATGGCTGGTTCTGCCCGTGCCATGGATCACACTACGATTCATCCGGCCGTATTCGTAAGGGCCCGGCGCCCAAAAACTTGCCGGTTCCGCCTTATGCGTTCGTCAGTGATACAAAAATAAAGATAGGTTAATGGAGTTTGCCAGTCATGGGTTCAGGAAACAGACAGCCTTTTGATAATCCGGTCATTGAATGGGTAGATTCCCGCCTTCCGGTGTTCACATTGATGAACAAGGAGTACGGAGTATTCCCGACACCGAAGAATTTCAATTATTTCTGGAACTTCGGCGCCATTGCCATGGTCATGCTGATCCTGATGCTGGTGACCGGCATTACGCTGGCCATGCACTATGCTGCGCATACGGATGTCGCATTCTCCAGTGTGGAACGCATTATGCGGGACGTGAATTTCGGCTGGTTGATTCGTTACATGCACATGAACGGTGCGTCCTTCTTCTTCATTGCCGTTTATATCCATATTTTCCGCGGGCTTTACTATGGTTCATACAAACAGCCGCGTGAGCTTCTCTGGATGCTGGGCGTTTTGATCCTGCTGCTGATGATGGCCACGGCCTTTATGGGCTACGTTCTTCCCTGGGGGCAGATGTCTTTCTGGGGTGCGACCGTTATCACCAACCTGTTCTCCGCCCTGCCGGTAGTGGGGCCGGGCATCGTGGAATGGCTCTGGGGCGGTTTCGCCGTCGATAACCCGACGCTGAACCGTTTCTTCTCACTGCACTATCTGTTGCCGTTTGTGATTTTTGCGGTTGTCTTCCTGCATGTCTGGGCGCTGCACGTCACTGGCTCAAACAACCCCAGCGGTATTGAACCCAATGGCCCACAGGACACGATCCCGTTCCATCCGTATTATACGATGAAGGACACGGCCGGCTTGTTGTTGTTCCTGCTGATCTACTGTATCTTCACGTTCTTTATGCCCAACGCGCTTGGCCACCCGGACAACTATATCGAAGCAAACCCGCTGGTAACGCCTGCGCACATCGTGCCGGAATGGTACTTCCTGCCGTACTACGCCATTCTTCGTGCGGTTACGTTTGATACCAACCTGTTCTTGTTGATTGGCCTTGTTTGTGCGGCATATCTTGTGGCCGTCAATCTATGGTTCACGAAAAAGCCTGAGAACTGCCCGGTTGCGACAACATTCAAAATCCCTGTGCTGCAAGACATCCCGATGAAGGCGCTGGAACCGTTGATGGCGGCTGGCGCTGTTCTGTTCCTTGGTATAGGCGGCATGATTGCCTTTATGCCGGACATGGGCATGGCCAAGATGATGGATGCGGCTGCACCTGTTCTGGTAGAGGCCAAGCTTGGTGGTGTGCTGGCAATGTTCGGGTCAATCGCCATGCTGTTTGTCCTCCCGTTTATTGACCGTCACCCTTACCGCAGCGCCGTATTCCGCCCGTGGTTCAAGGTTGCTGTGCTGCTGCTGACCATTGATTTCTTTGTGCTGACATATGTTGGCGGAAAGCCCGCGGAAGGGCTGTATGTTCTCGTGGCGCAGGCCGCAACAGCGTATTATTTTGCCTTCTTCCTGGTGATTATACCCTTCCTGAACAAGTTCGAGCCGCGTGTGCCGCTGCCGCCGAGCATCCATCAGTATGTTCTGGACAAGAAGGCAAAGAAAAAACAGAAGAGTGACGACTACATGAACGCTTTAAAGCCGGAGGCTGCAGAATAATGAAACTGTTCAGCGCATTTTGTCTGGGCCTTGCCCTTATGGTTCCTGTTTCCGCTATGGCAGCCGGTGACGCAGAAACGCCGCCGAAACAGCAATGGCATTTTTCCGGCCCGCTCGGAACATATGACCGGGCTGCCCTGCAACGCGGTTTTCAGGTATACCGTCAGGTATGTTCCGCTTGTCACTCGATGAAACTCCTGTCTTACCGTAACCTCGAAGATCTCGGGTATAGCGAAGCGCAGGTCAAGGCGATTGCCGGCGAATATACGGTAACCGATGGCCCGAACGATGAAGGGGAAATGTTCGACCGTCCGGCACTGCCGAGCGACCGTTTCGTTTCGCCATATCCGAATGATGCTGCCGCCAAATACGCCAACAACGGCGCATTGCCGCCAGACATGTCGCTGCTGGCCAAGGCGCGCAAAAACGGCCCTGATTACATCTATGCTGTCCTGACGGGTTATGAAGAGCCCCACGGCGATACCCACCTGTTGCCCGGTCAGCACTACAACAAATACATGGCCGGCCATGTGATTGCGATGGCTCCGCCTCTGTCTGATGGGCTGGTCGCATACGAGGACGGATCAAGCACAACAGTAGACCAATATTCACGCGATGTTTCGGAATTCCTGATGTGGGCCGCTGAGCCAAAGATGGAAGCCCGCAAACAGACAGGGGTTAAGGCAATCCTGTTCCTGCTGGCCTTTTTCGGCATCATGTACGCTGTGAAAAAGAAACTCTGGGCCGGCCTGCATTAACCACTCATTTATTAAGGTTATGCTAACATTTTGACGGTTCTAGCGGTCTGAATGGAGGGGTATGGCTAAGCAACTGACACCTCGGCAACTGATATTAAAAGCGCGGTTTTACAGGTTTTTTGGGCTTGTTTTCGCCGCTGTTGGGCTGTTCGTCCTGATGGCCGTTTTTTCCTTCGCATATAAGGGTGACCTGCAACTGATAGCCGAAGAACCGGCCGCTTTTACAATTGTGTTTATACCCTTCCTGCCGTCTTTCGTTCTGGCCTGGATAGCAGACCGCGCGACAAAGAAGGCAATCACCATGCTTGAAAATCAGTCAAAGAGTACCTAATCTTGGTGCATGAAAAATTCCGCCCCTGATGTTTTGAAATTCTGGTTCGAAGACACACAGCCGCAACAGTGGTTTCAGGTGAACCCCGATTTTGATGCTGAAATCCGGAACAAGTTCGAGGATATGTACGCCATGGCCGCGCAGGGGCTGTGCGATGACTGGAAAAACGGGCCGGATGGCTGCCTAGCGCTGTGTCTGCTGCTGGACCAGTTCCCGCGTAATATGTTCCGCGACGATCCGAAAGCCTTCGCCACCGACAAACAGGCGCTGCTGATAGCCAAACACGCGGTTTCCAAGGGGTTTGATCAGGTGCTGCAACCAATAAAGCGGCGTTTTCTTTACCTGCCTTATGAGCATAGCGAGCATATCAATGACCAACGCACCTGCGTGGCATTATTCGAAAAAATGAAGGACGAAGATCCGTTGGGCTACGAATACGCGGTCAAGCACCTGAAAGTCATCGAAAAATACAACCGATTCCCCCACCGTAACGCCATTTTAGGGCGTATGAACACGCAGGAGGAAGAGGAATACCTGGCACAACCCGGCGCCGGTTTTTAAGGGAACTTTTTATTGCGCGGCGATTCGTATCGAAAAAACCAATAAACTCATGCGGATAACCTCCTGATATAACTTTAGAATTTTCTAATCTTAAGGATTTGTTAAGATTTACACCTGTATTCTGGTTAGATAAGCAAAGAAAACTCTGGATAAGAAGGAAAGACATATCTTGTTGATATTAAATGCTATTCTCCTTTTATCCACAGCCCCCTACAAGTAGAAATATTCCAATTTCCGCCTGCACTATTTGCAAGCCGGAAAATTTTGTGGGTATGCTTAAGTATGACGACATTTTAATAACCCGAACGAAGGAGGAGATCGCCCATGCATTCTCATGCCACACAATCAGTACAGGGACAAAGGTTGGAAGCTTTAAGACGTAAGCATGCAGCCTTGGACAATATGCTGAAAGATGCGCAAAGAAGGCCTGCAGCGAGTGATTTCGTAATCCAGGATCTAAAGGTTAAAAAGCTGAAAGTGAAAGACGAAATCGAAGAAATACGCAGAGTGTCATAAGAATTATGAACCTGCATGAAACAAAACGCGGCCCCCGAAGGCCGCGTTTTTTTATTCTGTTCACGTTAACGACGAATTTCTAATCGTTGTCGCTATCACTTTTGCTGCCAGATACGAAGTTGGAGAAGTCAAAACCGCCATAAGGCTGATTGTCCATGGACGGCTCATCATCTGCCTGCGGCTGGCTCATGCTTTCTTCGAGTTGGCGCTGTTTTTCGGCTTTTACTGCGGCCGGGTCCTTGCCCTGTGCCTTCAAACCCTTGTCAGATGCGGTTTCCAGCTCTGCATACGTGCAAAGGCCCAACTCTGCCGGGTGACGCGGTTTAATGTTCGTAATATTGGCGTGTGTCCGTTCACGGATTGCGTTGATTGTCGGCTTGGTTGTCCCGACAAGCTTGCAGATTTGTGCATCGGATACTTCCGGGTGGTTTTTCAGAATCCACGCAATCGCGTCCGGTTTGTCTCCACGCTTGGAAACAGGTGTATATTTCGGGCCTTTCGCACGAACCTTAATGCTCGGCAGGTCTTTCTGTGCGCTCAGTTTCGGGATATAGGCCGGATCATTGGCCGCTTTTTCCAGCTGGTCGTCTTCCAGCCCGCTAGGACGTTCGCCAATAATACCGCGCCCGACATCGCCATCGGCCAGCGCCTGAACTTCAATGGAGTGAAGGCCGGTAAATTCAGCAATCTGCTCGAAGGTCAGGGCAGTGTTTTCCACCAGCCATACGGCCGCTGCCTTCGGTTTCAATAATGTTGGTGCATTTTGTGCTTTGCTCATAGGTCCCAATCTTTCTTCAAATCCATACCATAAGGGTTTTGAACCGTTCCCAGGTTCAATGATTAAAAAATCGCTATGATTAAGGGAACGCTAGACAGATAACGCCTTTTTTTGAAAGATGCAAGCTTTTAGCGCTCTTTTCACATAGTCCGTCATGGGGTACTCTATCTGGCCTGAGGAGTGAAAAACCGCATGTTTGAACACGAATTGCCCAAGAAAAAAAACACCAGTGAGTTCCCAAGGAACCTGGATGGCATGTCCATAGATGAATTGCAGGATTATATCGCCGATCTGAAGGGTGAAATCGACCGGGTCGAAGGCGATATTACAAAGAAAAGGGCCAGCCAGAACGCGGCTGCGTCCGTATTTAAATCGTAAAAGGCGGAAATAAAGAATGAGAATAGAAGAAGACGTAAAACTGGATTTCAAGGACGTACTGATCCGTCCGAAACGCTCGACACTTGCCAGCCGCAAGGATGTGGACATCAAACGCCAGTTTACGTTCAAGTGGAGCGGAGAGAAATTTGACGGTGTTCCTATCGTTGCCGCAAACATGGATGGCGTCGGCACGTTTGCTATGGCAAAAGCGTTCGAAGAGAACAATCACGGGTTGAGTGTGGCAATAACCAAGCATTACGGAATAGATGCCATAAAGGACTACTACAAAAAGCATGGCGGAGAGCATGTCTGGTACAGTATTGGTGTTTCGGAAACTGATGAAGAAAAACTGAAAGTTTTCATGAACAGCAAAGTTCAGCAAAACGGCAAAGGCGTTACCAAGATTTGCATTGATGTTGCAAACGGCTACACGGAACAGTTTGTTGAATATGTTCGCAGGATAAGGGCGGAATATCCGCACCTTACAATTATGGCGGGCAATGTCGTCACCGGTGAAATGGTCGAGGAATTGATTTTAAGCGGCGCGGATATCGTAAAGGTCGGCATAGGGCCGGGCAGTGTTTGTACCACCCGTAAAATGACCGGTGTTGGTTACCCGCAGCTTTCGGCAATTATCGAATGTGCGGACGCCGCGCATGGCCTTGGCGGACTAGTCTGTTCCGATGGCGGCTGCACGTCCCCGGGCGATATAGCGAAGGCCTTTGGCGCAGGCGCGGATTTTGTCATGCTTGGCGGCATGCTGGCCGGTCACGACCAGTCGGAAATGGATGTCGTTGAAACAGGCGGTAAAAAATACGTCACGTTTTATGGGATGAGCAGTGATACCGCGATGGAAAAACACGCAGGCGGCGTAGCAGAATATCGTGCCAGTGAAGGCAAGACGGTAAAGGTTCCGTATCGCGGCGATGTGATGGCAACATTACAGGATATTCTTGGCGGCGTTCGCTCGGCCTGTACTTACGTTGGGGCCAGGCGGTTAAAAGAACTGTCCAAGCGTACAACATTCATTCGTGTCAGCCAGCAGCTGAACACCGTTTTCGGAGACTCGTAATCTGTTTTTAAATTTCCTGACTTGTTTCCTTGCACGATAAAAACCATCGCGCTATTGTACAGGCTTATGTGCTTTAGGGAGAAGGAAAGGGACTAGTCATGGATGAAGTTGCCCAGCGGTTAAAGGAAACATCGGACGCCTGCATGAAGGCTTATGATACCTGGAGCAAAGCTCAGAGCAATGTAGAGCATCGTGAAGCGTTGGCGGAATCTGTGCATGAACTGCGCAAGGTCGCATCCCGTCTTGAAATTCAAATGGCGGTGAGCGAGCGCGATGAAAGTGTCGCCGAACGTATCAGTATTCCGGAGCATAAAGCTCGCAAGCGCAGGGGTCCTGAAGTATCCGACGACGATGTTGGTAACAGCAATGATGATGGTGGTAATGGCGGTAACCGCAGTGGCGGAAACGGTCAGCGTCGTCAACGCTCTCCAAGACGTCCGAACAAGGCCGCAGAAGGTTAGAAATTATCCTTTTGTGTGCGTAAGGATGCAAACTCCTCCGCACTTTTCGCCATCAGGAATACATTCGTTTTCGTCTCTTCTTCTATAGTCGATGGAATGGTCGGCGCGCCGTTGTCCCTGATTTTCTTTATCTCTTTTAATCTGTTTGTAATGTCTTGGTTGTCCGGTGCTGCGTGATGACAAAACTGCGCATTTGCCAATGTATATTCATGCCCGCAATAAACGCGTGTATCGCCGGGCAGGAATTTCAGCTTTTGTAACGACGTGTACATGTCTTCTGCACTGCCTTCAAACAGTCTGCCGCAACCCATGGCAAATAACGTATCGCCGGATAGTAAAATTTTACTGTCAGGAAAATAAAAACAGATATGACCGGACGTGTGGCCGGGTGTTTCTATCACCTGTACATCTTCCCCGCCGAATGTCAGGGCGGATTGCGCGTTAACCGGAATATCAATGCTGGCAATACGCTTCATTTCAGATTCCGGCCCGATCAGCTTGCATTTACAGTAAGATTTGACAGCGTGGTTACCTGCAACATGGTCGCTGTGATGGTGGGTGTTAAAAATATAGTCGGCAATCAGGCTTTTTTGTTTTAATACGCGTACTAGTTCTTCACCGTCACCCGGGTCGATCACCGCGCATTGCCCGTTATCGGCTGTCAGGATGTAGCTGTAATTATCTTCCAGAACGGGGACGAGTGTGACTGATATCATGGGCTCACCATATCGCCTATTGCCATTTCCTTGGTGCCGAGTTCGTCGGCAAGGCTACGGTCGGCGCTACCGGGTCGCAATGGCTGTTGCTGGCTTTCGTGCGGCGCCCATCCAGTCAGGAAAATAATTTCAAAGCTGGCATTCAGCCTTCTGTCGTTATCAGTGTAGTGGGTGCGGTAATATTCTTCCGCCATATCAAACAAACGAGGGTGGGTTAGCCCTTTTCTGCGTGCGGTGATGATATTGCCCTGTCCCATACCGCGCAAATCCGCGAACAGTGTTTTGATGTCGGGGTAGGTAACAGTAATGATATCGCTGTCCACAACGGGCAGAGCAAAACCCGCGCGCTGCATCAACCCGCCCATTTGCTGTTTATCGGCAAACGGATATACGCGCGGTGATGCGCCGCCGTTTAATGACAATTCCGCCTGCATCAGGCTATCGCGCAATTCATACAATGTCTCGCCGCCGAACATCGCACCCAAAAACAGACCGTCCGGTTTCAGCGCGTAATTTATTTGTATCAACGCGCCGGGTAAATCGTTTGCGGTGTGTAATGTTAGATTGGAAGACAGCAGGTCGATGCTATCCTTGGCAAAGGGCAAAAATTCTTCATCGCCGATGATGTTGCCGCTGTCTGTGTGTCCCATGACGATGGCGGTATCGGTAATTGGGCGTGAAAACTCACCAAGCTGCACGGCGACAGGAAAATCACGGGTGATGTCCTGTAAGCGGTCTTGTAATTGGTCACTGGTCCAGTTGTACAGGAAATCATGATTGTGAAGAGCAGGTAATGCCTTTGCCCGCCGCTGTATCAGCAAGGCGCGGTCGAAAATATGCGGACGATCGCTATGCATTAGCTTAGCTCTTTTTTGGAAAAGGATGTCACGTTGTCGGATGATATCTCGCTGGTGCGCGTCGAAACGGGCATGGCCTTGCCTTGCGAATACATCGGCTGCATCGATGTTTTGGCAGATAACGCGCTGTCATAACCAATGGCAAAGGTAGTGGCCATGGTCGCAACTTTCAAAAAGCTGTAGTAGTTGTCGAGATACAGCATATCGCACAGGTTATAAAGCGGCGCGTACTGGCATGGCCCGTGTGTGCGCCCGACTTTTTTCCATCCCGATGCGCCAGCCGTTGAAACGGCAAAAGGATAGATGCGTTGCGGCGTCATACCGATATGCGTGAAGTATCCTTCGCCCATGCGCGCGACATTTTCGATTTTTACTTCGAACTTCTCGGCAATGTACTTCTTCGCCATTTCAAAATTTGTGATGTCTTTCGGCAGCGGAAAGCTGGGGCAGGATACCATATATCCGTTCCCTTTATAGCGTTGCGGGACGGGCAGATATGTTTCGACGACACCTGCCATGACTTCACCGCTCAGCTTGCGGGTAAGGGGAAGAACAACCGCGAGGTTCTGTGTCGAATCTTCCTGCATCACAAATTCCATATCGCGGGAGGCAAGGCCGGTAATGCCACCGGCTTCCTGTCCTTCTTCAACAAAAATGGAATTGACAGTCTTTAACTGTCCGGCGCTGCCCTTGATGTCTTTGTAGCGGTCGTCATGTTCGGCCAGCTTGTGAATGATTTTTTCCAGCTTGGTGACGTTCTGCGGCTCGCCTTCGTTCAGTCCCATCGGGCAGTCCGCCCACGCGGTGTAGGGCAGCCCAAGCTTTTCGTATAACGCCATGACCTGGACTTCCAGGCGGCAGGTTGGCAGCAAACCGACACCGGCAGCATCCAGAATGTCCTGCGCATCAACATCGCGGATACGCCCGTGCGATGAAAAACCGTTAATATCGTCCAGTATATTTTTCGGGTCGAAATAATTCTTTTCGGTATCAACGCGTAAATATTTTGTCTCTATCCGCTCATCAATGTAATCGGGTGCGGGATACAACGCGGGACCGTCTTCCAGTTCCGCATCACTGGTGGGGGTCAGGCCCAGATAATCACGCGCGAACAGCACAAGGCTCTTCCGGTCACCGTCTTTGATGTCGTGCATGGCTTCACCGGGCAGGGCGATGGCTTCGGTCATATGGCCGGACCATTTTTTGCCGTCAAGGTCGCTGCGGATACGCGGCACAGTGTTCACAAGACCGCGCGGTACGCTTTCATGCACGAATATACGCAGGCGGTTATCAGGCGTGATGTAATAGGGCACAATGTCCGTAACTTCCATTCCGCGCGACACGACGTCGATAATCGTTCCTTCAACATCATCGCGCATGGCGGTGATTTTCATGTGGCCTGACTCTTTACGGGACGGCCTGCGTTCCGTCAGGACGAGGGATTGCTTCTCTCCGACCTTTTGCGCCAGCGCGACAAAGCTTGTCGGCGGTGGGCCTAACGGGTTCAGCTCTTCATCATACAAACGGAATTTTTTGTCGAACTTTGCCTTGATGTGCTGCTCGTTCCAGTGCGGGGCGGTGTACAGCACGCGCCCGCCAAGGCTGCGCAGCGTCTTGCGGTAATCCCGTTCGGTATAGAACGTGTATTCGGTATGCATTTCTTCATCCCAGCGTTCGCGGTCGTCTTTACGCAGGATAAATTCATATGCCCATTTATGCGGCAGGCGGAACCGGCGTGTACGCGGGAAGCGCGGCGGTAAGTCTTCGAGGTAAAATCCGCCATGGTGCGGGTCCTGTCGCGCGCGCGCGTTTTCGGAAAAGCGGATCAGCAAATCAACTTCGGACAATCCGTAAATGCCTTCGCCTTTGCCGGGTTCTTCGGGCATCTCCAGAATGACGAACTCGTCCGGGTCGGGCATCGCGTAATCGCGGATGAAAAACAGCCCGCCGTCTTTCAGCAGTTTTAAATGGCGCTCCAGCGCATCGCGCACCGCCTGTTCGCTGCAATGGGTACGGGAATAGGTTTCATGTAGCGAAAAGCGGTTGAGTACGGCATCCAGCGAATTGGGCTGCAGGAAATTTTCCGTGACGTCACCGGCCATAAATTCAAGGTTGGGCAGGACATATTTGTCTTTGGCTTTTTTGATAAGGCGCGTATCGCGGTCCAGCCCGATGAAATGATGCTCCGGGTTCATCAGCGCCATGGCATACGTCACCGCGCCGTCACCGCAGCCTTTGTCCAGAATACGGCTGCCGTTGTCCAAAATCAGGTGCGCCATGGTAAACCATGCCTGTTTCAGCACGGTATTCGGCAGTTCTGCAATCAGCGCATCATAGGATGAATCCTCCTGCGGTTCAGAGGCCGGGCCGTCCTCAAAGGGGACAGTATCGTTTACAGCTTGCTGAACAGCAGGTTTCATCGCGCTGGCGTGCCTTTGCTTTAGAAAATTTGTTGATGTCATTTTCTATATTATTGGCTGTCGCTTTTCCAGTGATTTATTCTTTGACTAATATATGCAACTCTAAGGTGCTGTAAACCCGAAGCTTTGGAATAAAAGGAAGAAATGAAGGCGGCGCATAAGATACTGGACCTTGTTTTACCGCCAAGATGCGTGGTGAGCGGGAAGGAAGTGGACCGCCAGGGCATGCTGGCCCCCGATATCTGGGCGGGTTTGCGTTTTATCGCCGCCCCGCAATGCGCGCGCTGCGGCCTGCCGTTTGATTATGAGGTAGAGGACACGACAGTCTGCGGCGGCTGTATCGAGGATGAACCGGACTTTACCTCCGCCCGGTCCGCGCTGGTGTATGATGACGGCTCCCGCGATTTAATCCTGCGCTTCAAACATGCGGACCAGACGCACAGCGTCCTGGCCTTTTTGCCATGGCTGAAAAATGCGGCGGGTGGCATGCTGGAAAATGCTGACGTGCTTGTACCCGTGCCGCTGCATCGCTGGCGGCTGCTCAAACGCCGTTATAATCAGGCCGCTGTTATGGCCTGGGCGTTTGGACGGTATACGGACAAGGCCGTAATACCCGATGCGCTGCTGCGTGTGCGTTCCACCCCGTCACAAGGGCATTTGAAGGCAAAGGAAAGGGCGGACAACGTCAAGAAAGCCTTCACCGTGAACGAACGCCACAAAAGCAAACTGGCCGGAAAGTCCGTCATTTTAATAGATGACGTTTATACGACAGGCGCGACGGTGAATGAATGCACGAAAGCGTTACTGAAAGCGGGCGTAAAGGATGTACACGTCCTGACCTTAGCGCGGGTGGTGAAATAAGTGCGGCCCTCACCCGGCTCTCGTTGTTCGCCGACCTCTCCCTAAAGGGAGAGGTTTTGTTTTTGTGCTATCTGATACCTCTCCCTTTAGGGAGAGGTCGTCCCGCGAGGCAGGGCGGGTGAGGGATTACGATGGTTTTAACGCATGCATCATCGCTATTTCTTTAAGCATCGGCAACCCATCCAGAGTTTTCAGCCCCAGACGGCGCAGTGCGCGCAAGGTAATTTTATCGTTGCTGACAAAGCGGTTCAGCAGGTCAATACCGTAAACCCGGCTCTGGATATCGCCGCGCCGCTGACGTCCGTACGCTTTCAATATCTTTTCACTGCCCGCATCTTCACCAACCTGCATGGCGTTCAGCAGGATATCGCTTAAGGATACAACATCGCGTAAAGACAGGTTCAACCCCTGCGCCCCGATGGGGGACATGACATGCGCGGCTTCAGCCATCAGCGCACATCGCGGGGCAATCAGCGCATGGGAATGTTGCGTAATAATCGGCCAGACCTGCGGATTGGTGGCGAGCGTGACTTTGCCCAGCGCACCGCGCGTGCGTTCCTGCAATGCACTTTCGAAATTCTGTTTGTCAAAGCGCATGAACTGGTCTGCGGTGTCATGCTGTTCCATCCAGACAACCGCGCTTTGGTGTTGGCCATCCACATCCGGCATGGGAACGGTGGTAAACGGCCCGCCGGGGCGGTGATGTTCGGTGGATACGCCAAGATGCGGTTTTGTGTGATTGATAATGCAGGTAATGGCGCTCTGCCCGTAATCCTGTTCGCTGACATCAATGCCGGCAATCGAACGGGTGATGGACCGCCGCCCGTCAGCGCCGATAATTACCCGCGCTTCAATCTTTGCATCGTCTTCCAGTGTGGCCAGAACTCTGCCGCCATCAACGCAGTAATCTTTCAGCCGGGCAGGCGCGATATGGTTGATGGTTTTAACGCTCGCAATGGCTTCCACCAGCGCCGCGCGTAAGCGCGCCACCGGCACGTTGTAACCGAAAACATCCAGGCCGATATCACGAGCTTCAAAATCAATGATGACGGGTTCCATGCGCTTGCTGCTGTCATCAATGATACGCAAGGTTTCAATAGGCTGGCTGTAATCCGCGACAAAGTCCCACAGTCCCGCATCTCTCAATATCTGTACCGAACCGTCCCACAGGGCGACGGTCCGCCCGGTCAGCTCCACATCCTTCATCTTGATAACTTTTTCCGTATCGATGACGCACACGTTCGCGCCCGCACGTCCAAGCTTCAGCGCAAGGCTTAGCCCCGGGACACCGCCACCGATAATAAGAATATCTGCTGTTATCATAAGTGCTTTTACCACAGAGTTCACAGAGATAAAACGGAGTTTACCGCGCATAAAAAAACTCTGTGCACTCTATGGAAGCTTTGTGTACTCTGTGGTCTTAAAGAGTAAGAGGAAAGGTTTTTTTAATGGCAAAAGTGGAAATTTATTACTGGACGACCTGCCCGTTCTGCGCCCGTGCCTTGGGCTTGCTGGAGAAAAAGGGCGTGGAGTACACAGGATACGACATCACGGGCGATGAAGACGCCCGCGCAAAAATGATCGAGCGCACCGGCGGCCCGAAGTCCGTCCCGCAAATTTTCATTGATGATAAACATATCGGCGGGTGTGATGATATTCACGCGCTTGACGCCAAGGGGGAACTGGACCCGCTTTTAACCGCTTAGCATCCCGGCATAAGCCGGGATCCAGAAAAGAACCATGAGCAATCACTATGTTTATATCATGGCCAGCAAAAGAAACGGTACGCTATATACCGGCGTTACAACGGATTTGGTAAGGCGGGTATGGGAGCACAAAAATAAGGCGATCCCGGGTTTTACAGCCAAGTACAATATTCATATGCTCGTCCATTACGAACATTTTGAGGATTATATGATGGCCGCGCATCGTGAAAAATGCATAAAGGAATGGAAAAGAATCTGGAAACTGGAATTGATAGAAAAGAATAATCCGGATTGGAATGATTTATATTCAGAACTAACAGAAGGACTGGATTCCGGCTTCCGCCGGAATGCTGAATAAGGATGAGCAAAATCATGAAAGTGGCCTGCGTGCAGATGACAAGCGGACCGGACATAGAAGAAAACCTGAAACAGGCCGAAGCCTTCATCCGCGAAGCGGCATCAAAGGGCGCGACCTTTATCAGCACACCTGAAAATACCGATTTCCTGCGCGAGACTTTGCGCAAATCGCTGGAAACGTCCTTACCCGAGGACGAGCATCCCGGCGTTCCGTTCTTTAGTGATCTGGCCAAGGAACTGGGCATATGGCTGCTTATTGGTTCAATGAAGGTAAGGTTAGAGCGCAAGATGGCCAACCGGTCCTTTATGTTTGCACCGGACGGCGAGATCGCTGCCCGTTTCGATAAAATCCATTTGTTTGACGTGGACCTGCCGACGGGCGAGCGTCACCGCGAAAGCAGTGAGGTAGAAGGCGGCAAGGAAGCTGTGCTGGTTGATATGGACGGCACGAAAGTGGGGCTTAGCATTTGCTACGACCTGCGCTTTTCTTATTTGTACCGCGATATGGCCAAGCGGGGCGCGCAGATTTTAACAATACCTGCGGCCTTTACCGTTCCAACGGGGGAAGCGCACTGGAATGTGCTGCAACGGGCGCGTGCGATAGAAACCGGATGCTTCGTGGTATCGGCCGCGCAGGTAGGTGAACATGAAGGTGGGCGCAAAACCTACGGCCATTCCATTATCGTTGGCCCGTGGGGAGAGGTGATCGCGCAGGCGGGCAAAGAACCCGGCATTATCACAGCAGACCTGGACTTATCCCTTGTGGAGCGCGCCAGAAGCGCCATTCCGGCCTTGCAACACGACCGCGAGTATGCTTTCTAAAGTGTATGAGCGATACAAAAGAAGCCATCTATATCGGATCTGAAACCGATAATTCCGAAAACAAGATTTACTTTCCGCTGAAATGGGGAAACCGCCATGGCCTGATCGCCGGGGCAACGGGAACCGGGAAAACCGTGACCCTGCAAAACCTGGCCGAAGGGTTTAGCCGTGCGGGCGTACCCGTCTTTATGGCGGACGTGAAAGGCGATTTATCCGGTCTGTGCGAAACGTCTGAAATGCAGGACTTTCTGGTAAAACGTGCCGAAACGATTGGCCTATCACCTTACAATGGTGAAAAGTTCCCGGTCACCTTCTGGGATGTGTACGGGGAGCAGGGGCATCCCGTGCGCACGACGATTTCAGAAATAGGCCCGATCCTGCTGGCGCGTATGCTGGAATTGAATGACACGCAGGAAGGTGTTCTGAATATCGCCTTCCGCATCGCTGATGATGAAGGCATGTTGCTGCTTGATCTCAAGGACTTACGCGCACTTCTTATAAATTTAGGTGAGCGCGCGACGGAAATATCCAAAACCTATGGGAATGTCTCCACCGCTTCGATCGGTACGATCCAGCGTTCGCTGCTGCGTCTGGAGGATCAGGGGGCTGACAAGTTTTTTGGCGAACCTGCGCTCGACCTGCGCGATTTCTTCCGCACAGACTTCGATGGGCGCGGCGCGGTCAATATTCTGGCGGCGGACAAGCTGATGAATTCCCCGCGCCTTTACGCGACCTTCCTGTTATGGCTGCTCTCCGAATTGTTTGAGGAACTGCCGGAACAGGGCGATTCCGACAAACCGCGCCTCGTGTTCTTTTTTGACGAAGCGCATTTGCTGTTCAACGATGCGCCCAAACCATTGCTGGAAAAGGTGGAGCAGGTGGTGCGCCTGATCCGCTCCAAAGGTGTCGGCGTATTCTTTATCACCCAGAACCCGCAGGACATCCCCGAAAGTGTTCTGGGTCAGCTTGGAAACAGGGTACAACACGCGCTGCGCGCCTTTACCCCGCAACAGCAGAAATTCATCAAGGTTGCCGCGACAACATACCGTGAAAACCCGAAATTCAAGGTGGAGGAAGTGATCTCCAATCTGGGTGTCGGCGAAGCGCTGGTATCCACGCTGGAAGGCAAGGGCAATCCGTCGATGGTCGAACGCACGCTGGTGCGTCCTCCTTGCGCGAAATTGGGGCCGGCCGCTCCGGCCGCGAAACAGGCCGCGATGGCGGGCGACGGTGTCGGCGTCAAATACGATACAACGCAGGACCGCGAAAGCGCCTATGAAATCCTGCAAAAGAAAATGAAAGAAGCCGAAGCGCAGGAAGCAAAGGCAGAAGAAGAAAAGCCGAAAAAGCGGTCTTCAAACCGTCAGTCGATTGGTGAGGCTGCAGCCAAGTCCGCTGTTCGTGCAATCGCCAGTTCATTGGCCAGACGGTTGGTCACTTTCGCGACATCGCGGCGCGGACAGCAGTTTTTCCTCAGCAGCGCCCGCAGCATCCTGGGCAATGCCAGGAAGTCCACGCGGTACGCCAGCGCTGAAAACACTAAATCTAAGAAAACAGCTTAGGCAATTGCCTCAAGCGAGACATTCAAAGCATCTGCAATGGCTTTCAGCGCGCGGATAGAGCCGTCTTTACGGCCTGTTTCAATCTCGGTGATATAGGGGCGGGAAATACCGGAGGCCTCCGCCAGATCGCCCTGCGTCATTCCGCGGTATTTGCGCAAAACCTTGATCGGGTGCTTTTGCCCCAGCGCAAGTTCCTCGCGCACATCATCGGGCAGGTCGTTCGCATGGCTCTGCAGCTCCGTAAACTCGTGCACAGGGACGAGGAAATGCGGCTTTCCCGAAATATGGATGATGTCATAGGCCATGGCTGAATGTTCCTTTCAGCGACATTCTACCACAGAGTGCACGGAGTGAAAGAGGGAGTGCACGGAGTTTTTTATACCTCTGTGAACTCTTTTTAATTCTGTGTTCTCTGTGATTCAGAAACGAGTTGTAAGGGTTAGGGAGCCAAACAGGCTGTCATTTTCCTGCCCGTCAAATTCCTTCGTCCGGCCTGTGAGCGTATAGGACAGGCGGTAATCGCCGAGCGTCAGCGCCGCGCCGACATTGGCATCACCTACCAGATATTTTTTATCGACGCTGTGGCTGTCGGTAAATGTATTCCCGTCCAGGAAGATATTGCGGGCGACTGCGCGCCCATCGACGCCGGCAAAAAGGTACCAGCTCCACCCCTGGTCCGGTGTTTCAAAATATCCCGTGCCCGGCCCGGCAGGCGCAACGCGCGGCGGCGTATCTTGCAGCACGCCTTGATAGGGACCAAAGGTAAAGTTCACGCCCGTTCCGGCATAGGTGTAAATATTGCCAAGCGATACATTCACATTCGGTTCGACCGCAACCCGGTAATCTCCCATCGTATGGGCCAGCGCGGCCGGCCAGCGCCGCCGCCACGACACGATCACACCGGGTTCGAAATCCAGTTGGTTGTCCCACCCCGACGGGTCGCGCGTATCAATCGCATCATGTACAAATTCCTGCACGGGTTCCGCCATTGCTTCCGGCCCGACAATGCCCAGCGTTAAATCCAGTTCATCCAGATGGTTATCCGTTGCTGTTAACAATCCGATTGAGCCATATAACCATCCGGCATAGGGACGGTCATCAGGTTGTAAATTCCGCACTGTGATATCTTCCGGCGTGTACATGTTCTGGCCAAATGTGAAAACCGTGCTGGTCGTCGGATTGATGTCAAAGGTCGGGACATAATCAGCCAGCGTATCCATACCCGCCGGAACGCGGGTGGAAGCGTTGAACCATGTCAGCCGCACGCCGTTGGTATAGGCCTGATCCGTCCCGCCGCCAATGGAATCGTTTTCGAACGAGAAGCTGAGATAATTGACGTTCTTGTTGTCAAAATCTTGCTTTTCTTCATTAAATTTCTTGGTAAGCTTTGTTTGCGTGTTCGGTTCCGGCGGAATCGGGGCGTCCTGCGCAAATGTGCAAGGCGCAGAAAAAAGAATTACAATAAAAAGTATTCTCGCAAACATCCGTGCTTATATAGAGCGTTCATCAAGAGGGATAAAGACAAAATGACCGAATTAGCGACACAGATTTACGAACCAACCCCCGGAATGGAGCCAAAACAGCTGGTTTTCATGTTTCACGGGCTGGGGGCTAATAGCAACGATATGATGGGTCTGGCTCCGGAACTGGCCAAAAAGCTCCCCAATGCGATTTTTATTGCCCCTGACGCACCTTTTGAATGTGATATGGCCGAAGGCATGAAGAACTCCTACCAGTGGTTTTCCATGAAAAGCCGTGACAAAGCGGACTGGGTAAAGGGAGCGGAGGAAGCGCACAAAATCCTGAACGCATTTATTGATGAAAAACTCGAAGAATATGATCTGACTGACCGCTATTGCGCGATGGTCGGTTTTTCCCAGGGCACGATGATGGCTTTATACACCGGCCCGCGCCGGCAAAAGGTGATGTCCGGTATTCTCGGCTATTCCGGTGCCCTGATCGGGGAAGAGGAGTTCAGCGGCGACAATTACCGCCGTCCCGCCGTGCATCTATACCACGGTGAAATGGATATGGTTGTCGCAGTAGATGAGTATAAAGACGCATCAGACAAGCTGGAAAAACTTGGCTTTCATGTGACGGGTGAAACCTCACCGTTCCTCGATCATTCCATTGACGAGAAGGGAATTGAGAGCGGTGCGAAGTTTCTGGAAGACGTTTTCTCATTCTAACGCAGTTTGCCAATCTGGATGAAATTCGGTCCGAAGCGGAATTTTCAATTTTGAAACAATTTGTAATAATTATGTGAAATTGTTGCGCCGCATTCAAAGCGGTAGCAGCAAATTTTCATTTATTGTGCGCATGCGGTAAGTACTTGCACATAATAATTATTTTATGAAAAATTATGTCACGGTGGAAAAGTCTGTGCACATGCAGCATAAAACCCTTGGAAACCCTTTGTTTCCGGGGTTTTTATGGTATAATGAAGTTATCAACAGCGGGATCTTTGCATTCCCTATCCTAAGATCCCCGGGGCCATTCAGGCCTATTGATACGGTATGAATCGTTTGATGATTGCCCGGAGGAAAAAGGAAGGAGCATGAAAGTATGGACGTATCGACCCCGTTAGAGAAGTGCCCGGCATTAGTCCTGAATGCGGACTACAGGCCATTGAGTTATTTTCCATTATCGCTGTGGTCTTGGCAGGAAGCTGTTAAGGCCATTTTTCGTGAATCTGTGACTGTTGTGTCAGAGTATGACCGTATCGTGCGCTCGCCCGGCATTGAAATGAAGCTGCCGAGTGTGATTGCGCTCAACGACTATGTAGTGACGGCGCGCCGTCCCGCGTTTACCAGGTTTAATGTGTTTTTGCGCGATAACTGGAACTGCCAGTATTGCGGCGACAAGTATAAGACAAATGATTTGACCTTTGACCATGTGATACCGAAATCCCGCGGTGGCCGATCCACCTGGGACAATATCGTCACATCGTGTCAGGTCTGTAACACCAAGAAGGGCGCTAAAATGCCCCATGAGTGCGATATGTACCCCCTGCAGGAACCAAGACAACCAACGATCTTTGAACTGCAGGACCAGGGAAAGAGTTTCCCTCCTAACTTTCTGCATGAAAGCTGGGGGGATTTCCTCTACTGGGATACCGAACTGGAATCCGGCTAATTGTTGCCGGGATAAAGTTCACGAAAGGTACCCGGAAGAGGACCGAACAACGTTAAACGAAAGGAGGTTGCGATGTTTGGGAAAATATTAGACGTAGGTCACGTGCGATCAACAACGGGAGCCATTTGGTTCTATCTGTTGTCCTTAACGGTACTGGTGGGTGTTTCCACTACACTGGTGCACTTTTTAGGACTGGCAGGCGTTGTAGACGGTGTAGGAAGCTTCTTTGATGGAGGCGAAATCCATACACTTATCGGCACAGCCTTTGTAATCCTTGTATCAGGAATGATCCTGTCAGCAAGAGGCATGACAAATGACCTCTACGGCGTAATTCTCGCCGTGCTCGGCATATACATTTCCTATACAACAGGCGTGATGTTAGGGCTTATCCCGATCGCTCTGCTCACAACTGTAAAAGGCAAGTAGTAGGCTTAGCCTTTTAAATAACTGAATTACCGGGCGGAGCATATCTGCCCGGTTTTTCTATGCAAAAAAAACCTTCAAAACCGTTGACTTCCGTGGCTTTGCGCTTTAGTGATATGGACATAATCACTTATTTGAAGGGCGCACGCACATGTTTGACGATTTACTAAATTTTGGAAAAAAACGGACACTGAAACAATCCGTCGGATTTTACCTGTTTTATTTCTTCCTGTTTATGGGAGTGATCGGCTTTGCCGAAATGGCCGGGCTTTAGGATTTTTTCCAGAGCAGGCGCATGGATGCATACGCGATAACTGCCAAACCAAAACAGAAAATCACATTATAATTCGCCATGGACAGGCCAAGGATAGGGTCAGCCCATGGAATTTCGTCACAGCGGACAATTGGCGCAGCCGCGATAGAACCCAGGATATCGTTGGGGTCCAGTTCCGGCACATTGCACCCTTCCAGAAAGCTTTTCCACCATAGCCGCTCTACACCGGTGTGATAGAACGCGATGGCGCTGTTAATCAGAAAACTTGTCCCGATAAAGAACATGCGAATGGCCGTAGCCTTGGATGACTTGTTTGCATGAAACAACCCCAGAAGACCGAACGCAATCACAAACCCGTAAGGGTAGCGCTGAATGACGCAAAGGTTACAGGGCGCCAGGTCGAACACATATTGGGCGATGAGCGCCATGCCCAGCGCCGATGCGGCGATAAACGCCATCCCGCCGGTCATCAGTTTTTCGTTGGTGAGATAAGGGGTAAGCTTCGTAATCATAGGACAGACTTTATCATATTTTTGAAAATCTCAAGCCCTTCCGCCCCGAAATAAAGCGTAAAGCCCACAAGCGCGGACACCCACAGCAATCCTATGACCGCGCCGGCCAATACGGCCAGACCGTCGCGCATGATAATCCCGATGGCCATCAGCGCGATGCCAAAGCTCGGCACGGTGTTGGTAAGTGGTACGGGCAGCAGGACCGACAGCGCCATGATAACCCCGCACAGGCCAATGATATTCGATGCTGCCCCCTGCGTCATAAAGCCAAGGCGCGGGCGCACCAGGATTTCAAGCCGCTTCATCCACGGCATCGCCTTGTCAATCGTGCCGTTCAGCATGGCAGTCTTAAGGGATTTTGCCTTTACTTTGTCCGGGAACCAGATGGTGCGCCGCCCCATGGCCTGCTGCGCGCTCAGGAACAATAACGGCAAGGCAAGGACAGTCCCGTATCCCACGGCCGGCAGGGGCAGGGCGGCCGGTAAGGCAAACAGGAACAGGAAAAATCCGAACCCCCGTTCATGGAAACCTTCCAGTATCTGGCCGATTGTAACGGTTTCCGCGCCGGCAAAGGCGGATTTCAGGTCGGACAGCAGGGCGGATAAAGAACGGATTTCTGACATATCGGTTGACAGTTTTTGGTATAAAACGCTATGTCTAGCCACTGTCTACTGCTCATGCAGCACTGTCAATAAGGATCGCGGGTGTGGTGAAATTGGTAGACGCGCCAGACTCAAAATCTGGTGTCCGCAAGGACGTGTCGGTTCAAGTCCGACCACCCGCACCATCTTCCCCCAACAATTTTGTATTTCCGTATATTTTTTTGCGAAGGGTTTTTCTTGCCTGCACGTATCTGTGTTGCATAAGAACATAAGGACGAACACCATGACCAGATCACTTTCCCTTTTTGCGGGCGTGTTGGCGCTCGGCATATTGGCACCGGCATCGGCGCAGGCCGCTCCGTACTGCCGTGAATTCACCAAGGATATTGTCGTCGGCGGCCGCGTACAGCAAGGTTACGGCACCGCATGCCAGCAACCCGACGGTTCGTGGCAGGTGGTGAACGAGGCTGTGCCTGACCCGATCGCAAACTCCGCCCCGATTTACGCGGAGCCGGTCTACACGGCCCCCGTTTATAACAGCGCCCCGGTTTACGTTGAACCGCGCTACGGTTACGAAACCTATTACGCCCCGTATCCACGCCGCAATTACAGCTCCTTTTCCATCAGTATTGGGGATGGCTGGAAACGCCACGGCCATAGACGCCATCGCGGCCACGGCTGGGGGCATCACAAACGCCACGGCCACCATAAGCATGGTTGGGGACATCACAGACGCTGAGTGCGTTAACCAATAGTCCGGACAACAGACTTGTTTTTGAATAATTTCACTCCATATTGTATAATTATGGAAATATTTTGGGTGTGGAGTTATTTCTTAAATGTCTGAAAAATATAGTATTTCAGTCAGGTCATATCAGGTAATAGGCGTGGGTACGCACTACGCTGTAACTTTTAATGGCCCACAGGGCTCGTTTGAAATGAACGGCTTTCCACTTGACCCTGAAACCGGAGAAATTGTTTTCGGTGAGGATGGCACAGCTCTGGCGGTTGTTGCAGGCAGATTCGATGGGCGTCTTCTTGGTGAAGATGTCATATTTGAAACAGAGTCATTCGAAGAATTTGCTGCCAATTTAGGTCAGGCGGTATTAGCGGCCAATGAAATCAACAATTCTGGTCTAGGCTATAGCCTTCTTGGGCCGAATTCCAACAGTGCGGCCTTCACAATTCTGGAAGCGATGGGACTGGATTATCCCGGCAGACCCGGAGCCATAGACCCGGGATACGGAACACGACTTTTGGGTGGTCAGACCATTGCGCAAATTCGATCCATAGATCCGGCGCAGCTTATTAATTCTGTGGCTTTGGTGCCGTCTCTATTTTTAGAAAACGTGGGGCGCGTCATCCGCGAGGTTTTTGGAAGTGGCAAGTTCTTAAATCAGGAAACCAAATTCGGAAACGCAGGCGACGATCCGCTTTGGTCATCACCATATCTGGAAGCACCAGGTGTACAGCTGACAAAGAATTTTGCCACCGCTGCAAATCCGCTGACTATCGCCGCCACAAATATCAATGCATTAAAAGATACACCGGTACTCGATAGGGGTGGTGTATCTCGCGCAGTATCAACGCTCGAGGCCTAAAACAACCGGAAGATCGACTGCTGGCTCTGCGCATTGAGAGCAAGGGTGGTGATAGCCAGCCGCTGGCGCACCGCGCTGGCCAGCAATTCCGCACCCAGCTGGTTCTGGTCCGCGACAACCAGGTCGTCCGCCCCGGCCCGCAGGTGGTTGATCGTATTCCGCGAAAAAGTCTGCCGCGTTGTGATAATGCTCAGATCGCTTTGCAGGCTGGAATTATAGGTGCGTAAGAACTGCCGCGCTTCGCGGATTTCATCGAACAGCTTAAGCATCTCCGTCTTGCTGAAGAAATTATCGCCCGTCAGTCCAATGCCCAGGGATGACGCGTCAATCCCGTCTGTCACAAGGCTTTTTGAGCGGTCTTCATCGAAATAGGTAACAAGGTTGTCGCCTTGCAACAGCCCGATCCCGCGGTAATGCGCATCTTCGGTTATCTGGTCGATCTGTGACAGCAGGCTTAAGTAATCTTCCCGGTATTCCACGGCACGCGTTGATACGTTGACATCCGGATGCTGGACGAACAGCCCGCCACCCCATTCGATGATGTAGTTCAGGTTGTTGTTGTTCGGTAAGTCGTTCCATAGGGCATCGGCGCGCAAGTGTGCGAAGTTTTCCGGGTTACCCGGCCCGAAAAACTGGTTCGGTTCGCCCGGCGCCCAGTTTTCATACATGCCGTTCACCGCCGACCCGCCGGCCAGTCCTTGCCAGAACTGCTGTCCGGCTTCCGGCCCCGTAACCCATCGCCACACGCCTTCGACTTCATCGTCACTGCCGCCCAGCCAGCTTGTCGCCGTCAGCAATCCGGCAACCACGTCGTTTTCTGCCTGCGATGTAATGGTGGCAAGGTGTCCGGTAATTTCCGGCACACCGTTCAGCTCCGCTTGCTCCGCATTGTCGCGCGCAACATTCCACGGCACAAAATCGGTGGTGTTGGTGTAAAAGTTGCCGAGTGTGGCGAAATACGCCTTGTCCTGATTCAGGTCGCGGATATATTCCAGCGCGCGCGCATCCGGCGTTTCATCCGTTTTGGGGAACAGCTCTAACACCGCTTCGTTCAAAAGCGCTTCGGCGTTGTCGAGGATTTTTAAAATGGCTTCAATTCCGTGGTCGGCTTCTTCGACTGTGCGGATGGATGTACCGATCCCGTCCAGCAGCCGTTCAATGTCCGCCGCCCGGTTTTGAAGCGAAAGGGAGGAGAAATAATTTTGTGGATTATCGAGCGCACTGTTGATGTCTTTTCCAGAAGCCAGCGCATTTTGCAGTTGATCGGTCTCGCGCGACAAATGCTTTGTCGCGGTCAGGATCTGGCGCTGGGAAGCGCTAAGAACTGCCAGTGAACCCACCATGAATAAACTCAGATACTAACCGGATATCTGATACAAAAATGGTATGGTGGGCTGATTCCAGAGTGGTTTTCGGCTTTTTCCTGCATCATTATCTCCTATAATTTTTGCAAAAGCGTTTTTCATAAATGTATACCACAGGCCGTGCAATCCTATGCACAGAGTCATGGCAAATTCTACTATACCATTGTTTTTATGAAGAATATATGAAGGGTCAGCGGGTTTTCAGGGATTTGGACAGAATACCATCGTCGTCATTGCCTCGCTTGGAATGATTGAGGCCAATACGTATTTCAGCATTAAATCTTGTAAATATCATAATTATGGTTTTTCCTTAGTACATGGAAGATGCTGATGTAGATGACAAGGGATTGCCGAAAGCGGGGGCAGGCAAAAAAATTGCGCGAGTTGGTTTGAATGTAGCCAGTTCTATTCCTTTTGTCGGTGGGATTTTGTCGGCCGCAGCAGGGGCTTGGTCTGAAGCTGAACAAGACGCAGTAAATAAAGTATTCCAGCAATGGATTCAGATGCTTGAAGATGAGTTGCGCGATAAAGCTCAAACAATAGTAGAAATTATGGCGCGCGTAGATATTCAGGACGAACGAATTAAAGCAAGAATTGAATCGGATGAATATCAAGCGCTTCTAAAAAAAGCCTTTCATAGCTGGGCAAAAATTGACTCAGAAGCTAAACGTCAAAAGATTAGGAATTTACTAAGTAACACGGCAGTTACCAGCGTGTCATCGGATGATGTAGTAAAGCTTTTTATTGATTGGCTAAATACTTATTCAGATTTTCATTTTGAAGTTATTGGCGAAATATATAGGAGCGGACAAATAACAAGGGGGGAAATATGGAGAAATTTAGGTAGGCCAGATGTAAGGGAAGATTCTGCTGACGCAGACCTATACAAACTTTTGATAAGTGATTTATCAATCGGTCGAATTATAAGGCAAGAAAGGCAGACGGACTACTACGGTAATTTTGTAAAAAAACCGACAACCAAGAAGCGCAACGTTGGTGTTAGAGATAATAAAATGAAATCTGCTTTCGATGATGAAGATTATTATGTGCTGACGGATTTAGGTCAGCAATTTGTCCACTACGCCATGAATGAATTAGTACCAAGAATCGAGTTTAAGGAAGAGGTTGCATAGCTCTACTCCGCAGCATCTTTCGCGGATAGTTTACCCAAAATCGGTTTCAGGTATTGTCCCGTAAAACTACCCTTCGCCTTGGCGATGTCTTCGGGGGTTCCTACGGCAATAATCTTCCCGCCCTTGTGACCGCCTTCGGGGCCGATATCCAGTATCCAGTCCGCGGTTTTAATCACCTCCAGATTATGTTCGATCACGATGACGGTATTGCCTTTCTCCACCAGGGAATGCAGCACCTCCATCAACTTCCGCACGTCTTCGAAATGCAGGCCGGTGGTGGGTTCGTCGAGGATGTAGAGCGTCTTGCCGGTGGAACGCTTGGATAATTCCTTCGACAGCTTCACGCGCTGCGCTTCCCCGCCGGACAGCGTCGTCGCCGGCTGCCCGACCTGAATGTATGTCAGGCCGACATCGATCAGCGTTTGCATTTTATCGCGGATGCTCGGCACCGCTTTGAAAAACACGGCCGCTTCCTCGATCGTCATGTCGAGGATATCGGCAATGGATTTGTCCTTGTATTTAATCTCCAGCGTTTCGCGGTTATACCGCTTGCCTTTACAGGTTTCGCACTCGACATACACATCGGGCAGGAAATGCATTTCAATCTTGATAACGCCGTCCCCCTGGCACGCCTCGCACCGTCCGCCCTTGACGTTAAAGGAAAATCGCCCCGGCCCGTAGCCGCGCGCCTTGGCCTCCGGCAGTCCGGCAAACCATTCGCGGATCGGCGTAAACGCGCCGGTATAGGTGGCGGGGTTGGATCGCGGCGTCCGCCCGATGGGTGACTGGTCGATATCAATAACCTTATCAAGGAACTCCAGCCCCTGAATGTCCTTATAGGGCAGGGGATGTTCCCGCGTTTTCATCAGCTTCTGTGACACAGCCTTATACAGCGTATCCAGCGTAAAGGTCGATTTGCCCGAACCCGATACACCGGTGACACAAGTAAATGTCCCCAGCGGAATTTCCCCCGTGACGTTCTGCAAATTGTTGCCCGATGCACCGCTGAGTTTCAGCATCGCACCTTTCTTGCCCTTGCGCCGCTTGGCAGGGACGGGGACTTCCAGCTCCCCGGTCAGGTACTTGGCAGTGATGGATTTTTTGCTCTTCATCACCTCTTTGGGTGTGCCTTCGGCCACGACTTCGCCGCCATGCACCCCCGCGCGCGGGCCCATATCAATCAAATGGTCGGCGGCGCGGATCGCATCCTCGTCATGTTCGACAACCAGAACCGTATTGCCGATATCGCGCAGACGTTTCAGCGTTTCCAGCAAGCGGTCGTTATCGCGCTGGTGCAAACCGATGGACGGCTCGTCCAGCACATACAAAACACCTGTCAGCCCCGACCCGATTTGCGAAGCCAAACGGATACGCTGGCTCTCCCCGCCTGATAACGTCGCGGATGAACGCGACAGCGTCAGGTATTCCAGCCCCACATTCATCAGGAACGTCAGGCGGTCGTTGATTTCTTTCAGGATTTTTTCCGCGATCTGGTATTGCTGATTTGTTAACACAATATCGTCATCCCCGCGACGCGCGTCAGCGCGTTTAGACGGCGGGGATCCAGCATTGTCAGCAGCTTTGCTGCTGTCTTTTTCCGGATCCCGTTCGTGCAAGCGTCCTTCGGACGCGCCAACGGGATGACGGGCAAGGTGAGCAAACCAGTTATAGGCATCCTCGATGGAATATTGCGCGACTTCGGCGATATGTTTCTTGTCGATTTTCACGGCCAGCGCTTCGGGCTTCAAACGGTTGCCGTTACACGCTTCACAGTGCTTGGATGTCTGGTAACGCGATAAATCCTCACGCACGCTGTTACTGTCCGTTTCAATCATCCGGCGTTCAAGGTTGGGGATTACCCCTTCGAACGGTTTCTTGTTCTTCCACGTATTCTCTTTGCTTTCATACACGAACTGCACCGTTTCATCGCCGGATCCGTACAGGATAATCTCGCGTTGTTCGTCGGTCAGCTTTTCCCACTTGGTCGTGGTCTTGAACCCGAAATGATCGGCCAGGCATTGCAGCGTTTGCAGGTAATACCCGCCGAATGTCCCCTTGGACCATGGTGCGATCGCCCCGTCTTTTAACGACAGTGATCGGTCCGGCACAACCAGTTCACGGGAGAAGTAGAGCTGCTCGCCCAGCCCGTCACAGGACGGACATGCCCCGTGCGGCGAGTTAAAGGAAAACAGGCGCGGTTCAATCTCCGCAATCGTAAAGCCGGAGACAGGACATGCAAATTTCTCGCTGAAAATTGTCTGCTCGCCGCCATCCGCATTCTCGGCAATGCATAATCCGTCCGCCAGCCGTAACGCCGTTTCAACGGAATCCGCCAGCCGCGTGGCGATGTCATCCCGAATAACCAGCCGGTCAACCACCACTTCAATGTCGTGTTTCAGCTTTTTATTGAGCGCAGGGACGTCTTCAATCTCGTACAGCTCGCCGTCAACCTTGACGCGCTGGAACCCCTTGGCTTGAAGCTCTTTGAATTCCTTGCGGTATTCGCCCTTACGTCCGCGCACGATGGGGGCGAGAAGATACAGCTTCGTCCCGTCGCCCATCGCCATAATCCGGTCAACCATCTGGCTAACCGTCTGGCTTTCGATGGGCAGGCCTGTGGCCGGGGAATAGGGAACACCGACACGCGCCCACAGAAGCCGCATGTAATCGTAAATCTCCGTCACCGTCGCGACCGTCGAACGCGGGTTCTTGGATGTCGTTTTCTGTTCGATGGAAATGGCGGGGGACAGGCCTTCGATGCTGTCTACATCCGGCTTTTGCATCATCTCCAGGAACTGGCGGGCGTAGGCGGACAGGCTTTCAACGTAACGGCGCTGCCCTTCGGCGTAAATTGTATCGAATGCAAGGGACGATTTGCCGGAACCGGACAGGCCGGTTATCACGATCAGCTTATCGCGCGGTATATCAATATTGATGTTCTTTAAATTATGTTCCCGTGCCCCGCGCACGCTGATTTCTTTCAACATGCCCATATAAATGATGTTTTTTTATAAAAAGGCAAATGAAAAGAACTTAGCCTTGCCCTGGGACAGGAAGGCCTCTTTGTCTTAAGCCTGCATCGCTTACACCATTTGCAGCTAGCCGTGCTGCTGTTCTTTCAGGGGTCTCGAAACCGCCTCTGGGTTTTCTGTCCAAAACTACTTCAGTCTGTATGCTGCCATTGTTTCCACCAAAGGATCTGTGAGGAGTTAAGGGGGTCACGATTGCAGGTTTGTCGAGGTCGCTCATGATCTTATCCAGTCATAAATTACAAAGCAGACTTTATGGCGCACTTTTATGTCGTTTGTCAAACGCTGGTCGTAATATTTGAATATTGCTTATGAACAGCAGAACGCTATCTTACTGCGGTAACACCGAAAAGAAGGAGAGATTCCATGTACCAACTCTATTATTTCAAAGGCGCGTGCTCTATGGCCGTTCATATCATCCTGAACGAAGTCGGTCAGGATGTTGAACTGGTCCCCGGCAAGGACGCATCAGGCGAAAAATCGGCAGAACTTTTGAAAATCAACCCGCGCGGGCAGGTCCCCGTACTGGTGGAAGGCGGTAATCCGTTATACGAAGGCGCTGCGCAGATTATTTATCTGTGTGAGAAATACAAAAGCGACCTGATTCCGGCTTCAGGCTGGGAGCGGGCAAAGGCCTTGCAATGGCTGATGTTCTGTAATGCATCACTGCACCCGGCATATTCCCGCGTGAACATCCTGAAACGCAACGGCGGTTCGGATGAACAGGTAAAAGCATTCCGCGCGATCACACAGGATATGTGGGATTATGTTGAGAAAAACCTGAAAGCCGAAGGCCCGTATCTGTGTGGTAAGAATGTGACTGCCGCCGATATCCTGCTGACCGTTATCGGTCACTGGGCGGATCCTGGTGTTTATACATACGGTGAAAAGACAAAAGAACTGTTCAGCAAGGTTATCGCACGTCCTGCCTATCAGAAGGCTATGGCTGCAGAAGGCGTTGAATATAAAGCTGCGGCCTAAAGACCGAGCAGGAAGCGGGCGGCCGGGTTTGCATCGATTTGCTGCTGGAATGAATACAGGTCGCCTTCGCGAATAATCCGGTCCGCTTCGGCCTGCGCAAATTCTTTAGGGGTCATGTCGGAAGCCGGCTCGATATTTTTGAATTCTTCAAACGGGTCGATTTTTGGCGCTGATTTATCGCCGCCATAAACATGGATCGTGGCGCTTTGCATGGTAATGGCAACACCATTATCGTCTTTATTGGTAAACGCAGTGAGACTGAGAATCTGCACAAGAATGAATGAGAAAATCGCACATTCGAAAATCAGTTTCGCCATAGAAATACCCGTTTTTACCCTGTTCAGCCCGCCTGGCCGTTATTATCTTTCTATTATAGCGTGTTAGGTTTAAATCAGACCTAAATTTTGGATAAAATTTTATCTATTTGCCATCAAGGCTTTGAAAATCCTGTGTCTGCGTTATAGTGGGGCTATACAAACAAAAGGAAGTGTAATTATGGCTGGCAGTGTCAATAAAGTTATTTTGGTTGGAAATCTTGGAAATGACCCGGATGTGCGAACAATGCAATCGGGCGACAAGGTTGTAAACCTGTCCATTGCAACGTCAGAAAACTGGAAGGATAAAAGCTCCGGGGAACGCAGGGAAAAGACGGAATGGCACCGCGTGGTGGTTTTCAATCAGGGGCTGGTCAATGTCTGTGAAAACTACCTGAAAAAAGGTTCGAAAGTGTATATCGAAGGGCAGCTTGAAACCCGTTCATGGGAACAGGATGGCCAGAAAAAATACACGACCGAGGTGGTTTTGCGCCCCTTCCGCGGCGAATTAACCATGCTGGATTCCCGCAATCAGGGCGGCGGAAGCTTCGCCAACGGCCCGCAGGATAATTATTCATCCGGCGCTCCGGCTATGGCCGCAAATGGCCCGGCACCTGTTGACGAACTTGAAGACGAAATCCCGTTTTAGATATAATAGATCATGCGCTTGTTTCTGACATTACTTGCTGTTTTGACGATATCGCCTGCGTACGCACAGGACGCTGAGACGTCGGCTGACACGGTAGAGGAGGCGGCAACGACGGATGCGGCGGATGATCCAACCTATGAACGTCGGCTGGCACTGGCTAAAGAAATGCATGAAATCTGGCCGGTGCGTTTGAAAGTTGAAAGTGCGCTGGACCGTGCAGCCAGGGGTGCGCCACCGCAAAGGCGTGCAGCCTTCAAAGCGGCCATGCGCCATGCCATTAAATTCGAGGTTTTGGAAGAAGAATCCATTGACGCCATGGTGAAGATTTTCACGACCGAAGAACTGCAGGAGATGGTGGCGTTCTACGGCTCACCAACCGGGCGTTCCATCAGCGCGAAAATTGATGAATATCAATCCGAACTCTCCCCGTCTTTCACCCGCATGATGGACAAGGCCCTGATGGACGTTAAAACCGGCTCCGCCCCCGGCAATATCCAGTAAATATCCGTGGTGAAAAACCATTGAAACTGCATGGTTTCCGCTTGTTTTGACCTGCCGGAATTGCTATCAAAATAGATAGATTCACGAACCCAATGAAAAGAAGTAGAGACGCCAGATGAGCGATACTGATAACGCCGTGCCGGAAGGCCCAGAAGTCCCAACAATTACGATAGAACAGGAAATGCGTCAGTCCTATCTGGACT
>JAUHXT010000017.1 GCA_030426925.1 Alphaproteobacteria bacterium
CATATTCAAAAGGGAAAAACAGTTCACGATTGTCCCGTTCATGGCGAAACCGAAAGGTCAGCAACATCGGGTCTGTTTCGGGGTTATCGGGTCTGTCCAATTTTACCCGTGCCTTGCTTTTGACAACTATCAGATCCTGATTTGGATCGTAGCTTTTAAACGCAGTTTTTAAAAACTCACGCTGGCTGATCATTACGGCTCTCCATTTTGCCTGCGGCGTAGACAAATACGGGTCGGAATTTTTGATCCAGCGATCGTAATTCGGGGTAGCATCCGCCGTTTTATAAAACGAAAAAGCGACATCCTGTCCACTGGAGCTTTGAATAAAAGACTGCGCCATACAAACGGACATGCCGGAAATAAAGCTTAGGGCGGCCAGTATCAGGAGGTTGGTTCTGGAAATCATGATTGTTTTATCGTTACTTTTGCTTCTAATATTATGCCTGAAACCGGGCGAAAAAGACAAAGGCTGTTCGTATGGATGATGAAAAAACGGGGAATAGTGATCCGGACGGCGCTATAAGTGATGCTGATGACGCGCTGTGGCGGCGTTTTAGCGCCGATATTACGCCATTAAAGGGGCGCGATACCCGTCAGCGGCATGAAAAGCCAGGAAAAAACAAAATCCAGACAGAAGCGCGCCGCGCGAATGCAGAACGGGAGATGCCAGCCGCGCGTCCGCCTGCCAAGAAAGTGCGCGGCAAAGGCATCGACGGCGCAACAGAGAAAAAATTGCGGCAGGGGAAAGTTACGCCGGAAGGTGTGCTTGATCTGCATGGCAAGACGCAGGATCAGGCGCAGAAGTTAATCATTGATTTTATTGTGGCGGCGCAGCGGAAGGGAAAGAAGGTTGTTCTGATCATTACCGGAACAGGTGCACGTGCGGCGGCGCGTAGCGAGGAACAAGACTGGCAGGACCGGTCCGCGCCGGGAATTTTGAAACAGCGCTTTCAGGAATTTATCAGTCATCCACATATCGATGACATTGTTTTGCATACGCAAAGCGCGCATAAGTCACATGGCGGTACAGGGGCGTATTATGTGTGTTTGCGCAGTATGCACAGGATGCCGAAGCCTTAATTAATTTCGATTGTCCGGGTTTGGAAGAATGTTTTTTCCGTACCATCGGGGTTTTTTCGATAGACTGTTACTTCGCCCAAATACGTTCCCGGTGCCAAGGGATTTTCTTCGAGGTTTTTTCCGATGTAATAAAAAACACGTGCGCGCGTTTTTGGCTGTTCTATCGAGCGTTGTGCGAGAATGGTTCCCGATGGGGATTTGATGACCATGTCTATCCGGTCATTTTCACGGATGCCAAAAGTAGCGGACCAGAAAACGAGTGCTTTTGCATCGGCTGTCGCTTTTTGAACGGGCTGCTCACCATTATCGATGGAGTCCAATGTGGGTACGTTTGTACTGAACCCCGCATGGTATATATCAGTTGGGATGTACTGCATGTGAAGGTCGGGATGCCAGAGAGACTGGCGCACCGTTCCACAACCCTGCGTATTCGATTGACCCGTAAAAGGGTCCATAATCGCGCCTTCCCACAAGATGCCGAAATGGACGTGGGGGAATTGGGTAACGCCGGACAAACCGACCTGCCCGATAGGGTCGCCCGCTTTTACGTCTTGTCCCGGCTGCACGAGAACGCTGCCTTTCTTCATGTGGCAGTACATTGTTTTCAGTGCGTTGCCGTGGTCAATCAATACAGCATTGCCGCAGTCTTTGCCGGCTTCCTGGACGGCCCTGATATCTTCGGGGGTTTTGAAGGCATCGTCTTCGCCGTCACGGATTTTTTCGACTGTGCCGTCCATGGCAGCCAGGACATTTACGCCAGCATCCATTTCCGCCTTTGAGCGGATGGCGATATCCGTACCCTTATGCCCGTCATAGCCGCGATCCGCGCACATGGGGTCCTTGTAGGCATTGTCCGCCGGGTCCATATCAACGTAGTTCAGCAGCCAGCAATCCTGTCCCGGCGTACAGTCGATGGGGAGGCGGAATTCCGGCTTGTCGGCAGCGGAAACCGCCGAAGCAGAGATAAAAAAAGCCAAAAGGGATATCCAGAGTCTTTGCATGGCCCAGAAATAGCGAATATAAGGAGGGAAAGCAAAGGTCAAATTAATTGACATAATTATATTTTTAGGTACAATGCCGGCGGTTATTAAGGGGCAGGAATGCTATGCGGGCTGCGAATGTATCTTTGGAATATGCCTACTTACGGGACCCCGAGAGCGGGTGGACCAGCCCACGCCCTGTGCGTGCATCTGATCTAAAGGCCGATATCATCGAAAAATTACGCAGTGGCGATTTGCATGCTTTATGCCCGCATTGTCAGGACCAAAAGGGGCACCGTCACCGGTTAGGGTTTCGCGACGAGCATACACAGCCGATCAGCCGTGGGGTGCGTAATCCCGTGACATTGGAGATGGAAAATGCGGTGGCGCAGTTTTATTTTCCGCCGCGCTATTCCACCTGGCAGAATGAAGGTGAGCACAAGTGTCATTTGAAAGCAGTGCTTGGCCGGTATGCACAGTTTGCCGGTAAGTATGCGAATGGCAGCGAACAAACAGAGGACGGACCGGTGCATGTTTTCAATATCAATGTGCTGCGCGGCAACCGTCCGGCACGTCCGGCGTTGGCATCCGAGTTTCACCCGGCGGTGATTGCCGAAGACACGGATAAAATACCACGCCGTGCGGCGAAGCCCAGATCAAAAGGATTGAAAACAGTGGCGCAGTTTGCCGAGTTTATTGCGGCGGCAGACGATAACCTTGCGCTGATGTACACGGAACGTTTTCGCGACGGGCCGAAAATATACCAGCCGCGTGATGTCATTTTCACCGATGGTGATGTGGGTCTGTTCCAGCGGCTTCACGCCATTGCAGCGGAAGGGGAAAAGGCGCAGTTCACGGTTGCTTATTTTGAACCGCTGCCGCCACAGCTTTGGGGGAAATTCCGTACAGATAAATTCTCTATTCCTGGACGCGCCGCTGAAATGCGCGGCGATGGTGCGAGCGTCTATGTGGCGCAGATGCTGCGTTTTCCGACAGAAGCGCTTTATAAAGAAGCGCTGGCCATGATGACGGCACAAAGACAGAGGGGACAGCCACAAAGATTGTTGATTGCCGCCGACCGTTCTATCAGCATGGCGGAGTATGATCGTAAGCTGAACGCTGTACGTACCAATGGCGGTAAAAGCACAGCAACGAAAAAGATTGAGGGAAAGGGGCAGGAGACACTTGATTTCGGAACTTCTGCTGGAGGGCAACAAGACAGGTCTGCGGATTGGCGGACAGTGTGGATGCATTGCCCGGTAAATACACAAGCGCAGTTTATGCCTGCACCAACAGATGCACCGATACAGCGGCGTGCGGCGAATAATAACCGCCAACAAAACCAGCCGAACAGGCGTGAGCGTCAGCTCAGTCTTCTTTAACAAAAATTACAGGATAAATTTACGCAGGTCGGCGTCTTCGGCAAGGTCGGACACGTTTTCCTTTACATCCTTTGCCGTGATTGTGATGCTTTCTCCGCCGCGATCGGACGCGGTATAGGAAATATCATCGAGCAGTTTTTCCATGACGGTTAGCAAGCGGCGGGCACCGATATTTTCGACCGTTTCGTTGACTTCAAACGATATGCGAGCGATTTCGTCGATGGCATCATCGTCAAATTCCAGATTTACTTCTTCTGTACCAATTAATGCCTTATATTGTTTTATCAGGCAGGCGTCAGTTTCCACCAGAATCTTTTTGAAATCGTCTTGCGTCAGTGCGCGCAATGTTACACGGATGGGCAGGCGCCCCTGAAGTTCCGCTAACAGGTCGGAGGGCTTAGAGTAATGAAATGCGCCGGATGCGATAAACAGAATGTGATCGGTTTTGACCGTTCCGTATTTTGTTGTAACGGTCGTCCCTTCGATCAAGGGCAGTAAATCACGCTGTACCCCTTCGCGGGAGACATCGCCGCCGCTACGGGCATCGTGGCCGTGGGCGATTTTGTCGATTTCATCCAGAAAGACAATGCCGTTTTGTTGTACCAGTTCCAATGCCTGCGCCACGACCTTGTCTTCATCCAGCAATTTATCGGATTCTTCGGTGACCAAAACGTCATAGCTTTCGGCGACAGTCATTTTTTTGCGTTTTTTCTTTTCCATGCTCTTGCCGAAGATATCGCCCATGGACACCATGCTCATCGATGCGCCGGGCATGCCGGGAATGTCAAACATATTGCCCAGCGGATTGGAATTGTCCTGAACGTCGATTTCAATTTCCTTGTCGTTCAGTTCGCCGCCGCGCAAACGGTCGCGAAAGGATGCGCGGGTGGTTTCGCCCGCACCTTCGCCAACCAGTGCATCGAGCACGCGGTCTTCTGCATAGATTTCAGCCTGCGTCGTGACTGTGGTGCGCATTTTATCGCGTACCATATGCATGGCATTTTCCGTTAAATCGCGAATGATGGATTCGACATCCTTACCCACGTAGCCGACTTCGGTGAATTTTGTGGCTTCGACCTTGACGAACGGCGCCTGCGCCAGTTTTGCCAGGCGGCGTGCGATTTCGGTTTTCCCGACCCCTGTCGGGCCGATCATCAGGATATTCTTCGGGTAGACTTCTTCCTGTAACGCGGGATCAAGTTGCATACGGCGCCAGCGATTTCGTAAAGCAATGGCTACGGCGCGTTTTGCGTCGCTTTGCCCGATAATAAAACGGTCCAGTTCATGCACAATTTCACGCGGGGAAAAGGACGGAATGTTTATGGCGTCAGTCATAGAAGTGAGATGTAAGGCGCTTACAGTGTTATTTCAACCCTTAAATCATATGCGGTAGATATAGAGTTCTTTTTGATTTGGAGCCAATGTGCTGACATCTATAACTTCGCTGGGTTCATAGTCACCGCCCAGCGGGAAGCGGTTGGCGGCGATGACGGCACCCGGTTTCAGCTCCTTAGAAAATTTTTCCCGTAATTCCGGCATAGAAGATCCGAGATGGAATATCGTGACGGCATTGGTGTCCGATAAATCGTAGTCGTAAAAGCTTTGCTGGAGGAAATCGGCATTTTTGATTTTTTTTACCGCGCGCCAGAACAAAGCTTTCCAGTGGGCGATGGCGTCAATTTCCAGCCCCGTGACTTTTGCGTTTGGGATGGATTCGGCCATCTGGCGGACAAAACCGCCATTGCCGCTACCCATATCGACGATTTCATAGGGTGCGTTGGCGGATTTTTCAGCTTCTGCGCTCAAGATTTCTATGATTTTCTTACGGATGGCCGGGGCGGTTGTGATGTTTGGTGTGCCCTTGTTCACCAGCAGGATGTATGCGTACCATAAAAGAACGTACAGGCAGAGCCAGTGCAAAATTTCATTGATAAGATCCATAAGTCTATAGCTTTTCCAGCGTGATGGTGTCGTTGGTGTAAACGCAGATATCACCAGCGATTTTTAATGCCTTTTGCGCAATTTCTTCCGCGCTTAAATTGTCCTGGTCGTACAGGGCGCGGGCGGCGGCCAGAGCGTAATTGCCGCCTGAACCGATGCCGATAATGCCGTCTTCGGGTTCCACAACATCGCCGGTGCCGGAGAGAATCAAAGACGTATCCTTATTGCAAACGGCCATCAGGGCTTCCAGCTTGCGTAAATAGCGGTCGGTGCGCCAGTCCTTGGCCAGTTCAACACAGGCGCGGGTCAGTTGCCCCGGATGGGCTTCCAGCTTGGCTTCAAGACGTTCAAAGAGCGTGAAGGCGTCTGCCGTTGCCCCGGCAAATCCGGCGATGATGTCATTGTCCTTACCCAGGCGGCGGACTTTGCGGGCGTTGGCTTTGAGGACAGTCTGCCCCATGGAAACCTGCCCGTCGCCAGCGACGACGACCTGATCCCCTTTTCTGATTGCTACTACGGTTGTCATGCTTAATGACATGCATGCTATGGGGCGCGAGGTCAAGTCCCAAAGCCCGTTAAAACTTCGCAATCATCCTTTTCTATTTTCTAAAACCATCTAATATACATGGGAGAGGGTATCTCACTTGTTATTTCACCAAAGGGACAAACATGCTTGATTTGATGACCACAGACTTTGTCGGCCAGCCGTTATGGGTGTGGGGTACGTTTTTGGCCATTGTTGCAGTTATTCTATATGTCGACCTGGTGGTGTTTAACAAAAAAGACCATGTCATTGAATTTAACGAGTCGCTAAAGCTTTCCGCTATTTATATTGTGGTTGCGCTGATATTCGGGCTGTGGATCTGGTACGATATGGGGTCGGACGATGCGCTGAATTATTATACCGCCTATATTGTCGAAAAGAGCCTGTCGGTCGATAACCTTTTCGTTATATCGGTGATTTTTACGTATTTTGCCATTCCGCGGGAATTCGAACACAGGGTTTTGTTGTACGGAATACTGGGTGTGCTGATCCTGCGCGGGGTTATGATTATTGCCGGCGCTGTTATCGTCCATGAATATGAATGGGTGCTGTTGTTGTTCGCTGCTATCCTGATTTTCACCGGTATCAAGCTGGGCCTTAGCAAGGATGAAGAGGAAGAAAATATCGGCGATAAGTGGCTGGTTCGTTTTCTGACCAAAAACCTACCGTTTACGCATAAATTCCACGGCCATAATTTCTGGGCGCGCGAACCGTCAACCAAAACCGGGAAAATGGTCTGGCATGCCACGCCATTGATGATGGCGCTGATTGTTATCGAGCTGACCGATTTGTTGTTCGCGTTCGATTCCATTCCGGCGGTGCTGGCGATTACCACAGAGCCGTTCGTGGTGTTTACGTCCAATATTTTTGCCGTGATGGGATTGCGGGCGCTGTTTTTTGCCGTCGATGCGATTTTACACCGCTTCATTTACATGAAATATGCGCTGTCTATCATTCTTGTGTTTATCGGCCTGAAAGTCTTTTACGCGCATTTCTTCGACAAGGTGCCGCCGTATATTTCACTGGGTGTTACGATTGGCGTTCTGGCCGGCGGCATTATCCTGTCGATGATGAAGACCGGCGGGTTTTCCAAACCTAAATCCGATTCTCATTGAGAAATTTTCGTTTTTCATATATGCTCTAAAGAAAAAACAGGGAGCGTAGAATGAATATTTGTGAGTTGCCGCATTGGGCGCGGCACGCAATCGACAGTGCGTCCGAATATGTACACGACGCCTGGGCCGGAGCAACCAATGCGAAGGCCATGCCCGCTCATCAACGTCATTTATGTGAATTTAAGCTGGCCGTCGGTATTCTGGCGACGACGTTTTGCCTTGCCGTGGATGAAAATTTACTGATTACGACGGCAACAGCCATTCCAGCGGTCGAAAGCATGCATGATTACATACAGGCGGGGGCGGAGTTTTTAAAAGCGCATCACCACCATGCACCGCATGCGTAAGTTATAGCACGCCCTTGGTGGACGGCAGGGCGTCGCCATCCTTGCGGATGGCTTGTCCCAGTGCGCGGGCGAACGCCTTAAAGCAGCCTTCGACCATGTGGTGAGTGTCTTCACCCTTTGCTGTGATGTGGATGGTCGCGCCCAGATTTTCACCAAGTGAGCGGAACACATGCGGGATGAGCGTGACGGGCAAGTCGCCGACATTGGCGTCAGGGAAATCGGCATCGAATTCCAGATGAAAACGGCCGGACAGGTCGATGGCCGCGGAGGCCAGCGTTTCATCCATCGGCACGGTGAAGCCGTAGCGACCGATTCCTGCCTTGTCGCCCAGCGCTTCCTTTAACGCCTGACCGATGGCGATGGCGCAATCCTCCACCGTGTGGTGCGGGTCGATTTCGAGGTCGCCGTCACAGTCCAGTTGCATGGAAAAGCCGCCATGTTTTGCCAGTTGGTCCAGCATGTGGTCGTAAAAGCCGATGCCGGTATTGATTTTAATCGGGGCCGTGCGGTCGAGATTTATTTTCACCGTAATTGCGGTTTCGTTGGTCTTGCGGATAATTTCGCCAACACGGCCGCCATTGCTGCGGGCAATGTTTTCGCCTTTGAAAACGGTCATCAGGTCATCCATCTGTTCCTTCGTGCCGATGGAAAAGCGTACGCAGCCGTCCATGTTTTTCTGGTAGGACTGGTCGCGTAAGACAAATCCGTTTGCTACGCAGCGTTTGATAATGTCGTCGGCATTTTTGAATTTTACAAAAAAGAAATTGGCTTGTGAGGGGAAAACGCGTTCAATGCTGTCAATTTTTTCCATTTCTTTCGCGTAATGTTCGCGCATGGCGATGGTGTCTTTAATTTTCGCCTGTAATTTTTTGACGTTTTTATCGGACAGGATAGTCGCGACTGCCTGCGATACCGGAACGGGGGTCGGGTAAATCGCCAGAACCTTGCGCAAAAGCGCAATCACATCGGCGTTGGCAATCGCAACGCCACAGCGGATTCCTGCGGATGCGTAAGCTTTCGATAGACTGCGCAATACAACAAGGTTCGGGTACTGGTCGATTAAATCAATGCAGGATGGAATATCCGCGTATTCGTTATAAATTTCGTCCAGAACAACCAGTGCTTTGTCCTTCGCCGCTTTACAAATTTTTATGATGTCATCGCGTTCAATGATGTTTGCGGTCGGATTGTTTGGTGAACATAAAAATATCGCTTTCGTGTTGCCATCTATTGCGCTGATAACGCCGTCGATATTAACGTCAAAGTCAGGGGCGGGAAGCGGTACTTCTTTGACTGCCGTGTCCTGTAACAGCGCATAGTGCGCATACATCGGGAAGGTCGGCGGGCATATCACGATATTGTCCTCATGCGGTTCGCAAAAGGTGCGGATAATCACATCAATGGCTTCGTCCGCGCCGCGGGCGGCCATGATATTGCGGGAAGAAACATCGTAGATGCGGCACAGGGCGTCCATCATCGCCTTTGGCTGCTGGTCGGCATAGCGGGAATAGCCTTTCGCACCCACGAATGGTTCATAAGCACATTCGTTGGCATCGAGCAGGACCATATCGTCGTTGCTTTGCACCAGTGAGCGCGCGGACACGTATGGTTTCATGTCCAGTATGGTTTTACGGGCGCGGTTTATGATTGGCTGGTGGCTCATTTTTTATTCTTTCTAAAATCTCGTCAATCAGTGCCTTGTCATGGCCGGCGATGATATCGTAATCGCGCTTGCCGTAACGGGCGAAATCATAGGTATAATCCCGATAATCGTTGCCGTCAAAGTCTACGATATGGGCGCCGGAGGCAAAGAGGACCGGCAGGGTGGCGGCGATATCGTGCAGGTTTAAGTCGGCTTCGATGACGACATCAATGTCCCCGGCGGCGACTTTGGCAAAGCCAATGCAGTTCATCAGGCTGTATTCGGTGGCGATGGTATCCAGAACGCCGTTCAGGGCATCTTTGGCGGGCTTGTTTTTAAACATGGAGCGGTTGGTGCAGGTGATGGACGCATCTTTTAACGGTTTTACGCTGTGGGTTTGTATTTTGGCGATGGCGGTGTCCCATGTTTCACCGGAGATAGGGTCGTGGATGAGGCCATAGACCGGGCGGCCCTTAAAAAACAGGCCGATCAGCAGGCCGAAATGATGCGGGTTTTTGGTCAGGAATTCTTTCGTGCCGTCGAGGGGGTCGAGAATCCATACCCAGTCGCTGTCCAGCTGGTGGGTTCCGTATTCTTCGCCCCAGATGCCGTGGTCAGGATAGTGTTCGCCAATTAATGTGCGGATGGCGTTTTCGGCTTCGCGGTCGGCGGCAGAAGCGGGGCTGTTATCATCCTTTGTCTGGATATCAATGTCCGCGCCGTCGCAATAGGATGCGTAGGTGGCCTTCAGGATATCAGAGGCGGTGGGTAGTAAAGTTTCCTGTGCAAAAGCGGCCAGGGCATTCAGCGTTTCGGAATCCATTTACGACCGCCTTTTGGAAACGGCGCGTTTGTGGGCGTCCAGTCCTTCGAGTTCGGCCAATGTTTCGATGGTATCGCCCAGCGCGTTCAGGCCGTCTTTGGTCAAGGTCTGGAAGGTGATGGTTTTCTGGAAGGCTTCGACGCTCAGGCCCGAATAATTATTGGCGTATCCGTAAGTCGGTAACACATGGTTTGTGCCGCTTGCGTAATCTCCTGCGCTTTCGCAGGAATAAGGGCCAACAAACACAGAACCGGCGTTCTGGATTTTTTGTTCGAGTTTTTCCGCCCCATCAAAACACAGGATAAGGTGTTCGGGCGCGTAAGCGTTGGAGATATCAACGGCTTCGTCCAGAGAGGCGCAGATGATGGCGCGACTGTTGTCGATTGCCAGCCGCGCGATATCTTTGCGTGGAAGTTCCTGTATCTGAAGTGCTAATTCCTGTAATATCGCCTCACAGGTTTCTTCATCCGTGCATAGTAGAATGACCTGTGACATCGGGTCGTGTTCGGCCTGAGACAGAAGGTCTGCGGCGGCGTATACAGGCGGCGTTGTATCGTTTGCAATCACCAGAACTTCGGACGGTCCGGCCGGCATATCGAGGGCTGCGCCCTGCGGGTCGGCGGCACATAACGTTTTGGCTGCGGTGACATAGGCGTTGCCGGGGCCGAAAATCTTGTCGCATTTTTTGATGCTTTCGGTTCCGTATGCCATTGCCGCAATAGCCTGTGCCCCGCCGGATTTAAATATATGCATGATGCCACATTTTTTTGCGGCATATAAAATATGTGGGTTGATGTTGCCGTTCGCATCACAAGGAGTGCATAGCATACGGTGTTTGCATCCGGCGATTTGCGCGGGGATGCCGATCATCAGGGTTGTGGAGATCAGCGGCGCGCTGCCGCCCGGTACATAGAGGCCGACGGTATCGTAAGCGCGCACACGGCGGGCGCAGGAAATACCGTCCATGGTTTTAAGATCAAAGGGCTGGTAGCCCTGCTTTTTATGGAAGGTGGTAATGTTGTCATAGGCCTGGTCGATGGCGGCCCTGGCTTGCGCAGACATTTGTCCTTCGGCGGCATTCATTTCAGCATCCGTTACCCGGATATCGCCGATATCGGCTTTTTCGAAGCGTTTGATGTAGGTTCTCAGCGCGGAATCGCCGTTTTCACGAACATCGGCGATGAGATCACGGGTTGCGGCCATAACGTCCGCACCGGTGGATACGGACGGGCGCATTAATGCTTCTTTGCGTTGCTGTTCGTTTAAAGATGCCCAGTGATAACGATTCATAATTTTGCATTTTTCCGGTTGTTTCGTCCGCGATAATGTGAAATCACATGGGAGCGAAAAACTCAAGATTTTTCATGTTTGGAAGCCATGTCCGATAGTATTGCCATTATTGATTACGGGTCCGGAAATTTGCGCTCAGCGGCCAAGGCGTTCGAGCATGTCCTGGCCGAATCAGGCCTTTCCCAGCAAGTTCTTGTAACCAGCGACGCCGATGTCGTGGCGAAAGCGGAGCGTATTGTCCTGCCCGGTCAGGGGGCGTTTGGCGATTGTATGCGCGGATTGCAGGCCGTGGACGGGATGGTGGATGCTATATCTGAGGCGGTCCTTCAACGCGGCACGCCGTTCTTTGGCATTTGCGTGGGCATGCAATTGATGGCATCACGCGGGCTGGAACACGGGGAGCATCAAGGGCTTGGCTGGATTGAGGGGGACGTGGTGCCGATTGCGCCAGCCGATCCGGCCTTGAAGATTCCGCATATGGGCTGGAACGATGTGGATCTGACAGATGCGGGCGCGGCGCATCCCATGCTGCAAAGCATCACAAAAAGTGCGACGCAGCATGCAAATAATTTTTATTTTGTTCATTCTTTTATGTTTGACTGTAAAGATCAGGTTCATATTTTAGCAGTCACGGATTATGGGCATCCGGTCACCGCCATCGTCGGACGGGACAATATGGTCGGGATGCAGTTCCACCCGGAAAAAAGCCATGACAGCGGATTGGCCCTGATACGAAGTTTTATTGAGTGGAAACCGTAAGGATATCTTTGAGTAGTAAAGTCAGTGAGGAGATAGACATGATGGACCAGACCCAGCGTAAGCCAGACAAACCGATTGCTACTGTCGAACATGTGACAGAGCATCTTAGCGATGCAGATTTAAACGATTTGTGCGACGCGACCGACGCGGCCGTTGAAGGCGGCGGGGGTTTCGGGTGGGTCAACCTGCCGTCGCGGGAAATACTGGAGCGTTACTGGCAGGGTGTGGTGACGGCGCCGACGCGGGAATTATTTGTTGCCCGGCTGGACCATGTGATTTGCGGAACCACGCAGCTTGTGCTGCCGCCCAGTAACAACGAGGCGCAGGCGCATATGGTACAGTTGACCACCAATTTTGTGGCGCCGTGGGCGCGCGGACATGGTTTGGCGCGCACGTTGCTGGAAAAAGTCGAAGAATGGGCGATCCAGCAAGGGTATGGCGTGATTAACCTGGATGTACGTGAATCGATGGAAGCCGCCGTGCAGCTTTATGAAACGCTGGGTTATGAGAAAATCGGTACGCATCCATACGCGGTGAAGCTGGACGGTAAGGCCGTGAAAAGCATTTATTATTACAAGCTGATTAATTCCAAGATATTTGAGTAAACCCCGCCCTTGCAGGCAAGGACAGGGTTTTTCGGGAGTTAGAGTTCGATGACGAGAATTTCGGCATCGGACATGGCTTTGATCTCAATCACATCCTGTGCGGATATTTCGGCGCCATCGCCTTCTTCCATCACTTCGCCATCAAGGGCCACGGTTCCGTAAGATACGAGGACGTACGCCTGCTTTCCCCTTAAAATCTGGGTCAGGGCAGTTTCCTTCCCCAGTTTGCCGCCGAAAATGGCCGCATCCTGATTGATATGCAGGGCATTTGCGCCTTTATCCTCCGTCCGGCCGGATACCAGCAGGTTTAATGCCCCGGATACCGGAGTTTTCGGGAATTCAGCCTGATCCCATGCGGGTTCAAGCCCGGTTTCCCGCGGCTCGATCCAGATCTGGTAGAGTTTTGTATCCTCAACGGCGTCTGCATCGGCGTATTCGGAATGGGCGATTCCCTTACCGGCAGTCATAACCTGTACGTCCCCGGCTGCGGTTTTTCCGTGGTTGCCCATGGAATCCTTATGAATAACGGTTCCGGTGCGGACATAGGTGATGATTTCCATGTTCCGGTGCGGGTGGGTCCCAAAACCGGAACCGGCACGGATCAAATCGTCGTTCACGACCCGTAGATTGCCAAAACCCATGCGGTTTTCGTCCAGATAGTGGCCGAAACTGAAATGATGGCGGGTGTCGAGCCAGTCTGTTTGTACATGGCCCAGATCGCGTTTTTTGTATGTTTGTATCATTGTGGGCTCCTTTCCTTGTGTGTAATCTTTATACGTTCTTCCCCGCAGTTTGTATTTATGGTATTCAGAACAAGATTTGTGAATTTCAGTTAATAATATGGGGCCGAGTGATGCAGATTGAAACCCTTTCCGATATTCCGATTTTTTTGAGTGTGGCTCGGCAAGGGAGCTTTACGCAGGCAGCCAAGGACCTGAACTTAACGCCGTCGGCGATTTCCAAGCGCATTGGCACGATGGAAGAGCGCCTGGGCGTGCGGTTATTTAACCGGACGACGCGAAAAGTACGCCTTAGCGATGAAGGGGCGCTGTTTTACGATTATGCCGAGCGGATTTTCGAAGAAGCGGAAGCGGCCGAGCAGATGGTAAGTGACGTGACCGGCAAGCCGGCCGGTATTTTGCGTCTGGCCATGCCGGTTTCTTTTGGCCTGGCGGTTTTGAATCAGGCCGTGACGGCCTTTGCCCGCGAATTCCCGGATATTTTAATCCATGCGGAGCAGGACGACCGCCCCGCCGATATGGTGGAAGGGCGCTTTGATGTCGCTATCCGCGTGGGGCGGTTGGAAGATTCGTCCCTGAAAGCCAAGAAACTGACCGATATCGACATGACGTTGTGCGCATCACCGCAATATTTGCGTGAAAACGGCACGCCGAAGGCACCGGACGACCTGAAAACCCATAAATTTCTGGCGTACCAAAACCACGTACGGCCAAAAGCATGGATTTACAAGGATCCGCGCGGGCAAAACGGTTCGGTGGCGATTCCGTGCCGGTTTACGTCGAATAACGGGGATATTCTGGTACAGGCGGCGAAAGACGGGCTGGGTGTTGTTCTGTTGCCGAGTTTCCTGACCAAGGAGCCGATAGACAGCGGGGAGCTGGTACAATTGTTCGAGGATTACCAGAGCCTGCCGGAACGCGGTGTGTACGCATTGTACGCGCCATCACCAAAAACAGCGCCGAAAGTACGCGCTTTCCTCGATTTCATGGGGATGTGGTTCAGGGAAGAAGCCTAATCCTTTTTACGGGCGGCTTTTTCATCATGGCCGGAGACGCCGAAGCGTTCGGCAAGAATGCCGAACACATCATCCGGTTTAATACCAAAATGCGACCACATGACCATCAGGTGGAAGAGAAGGTCTGCGGATTCCTGTTTGATTTTCTTTTTCTTGCCCTTAACGATCTCAATCGCGACCTCGGTCGCTTCTTCCCCTATTTTCTGGGCCATTTTTTCCGGCCCCTTTTTGTACAGGGTCGCAACGTAAGAATCTTTGGGCTTGGCCGATTTGCGGTCCTCAAGGACTGCGGCCAGTTTATCGATAATATCTGTACTCATGGCTAGGCGGCCTTTCTTACCGGTATTCCTGCGTTTTCCATCGCTGTTTTGGCTTCGTTTATGGTGTAAGTTCCAAAGTGGAAGATAGAGGCTGCCAAAACTGCGGACGCATGTCCATCTTTTACGCCCTCAACCATATGATCGAGTGTACCGACCCCGCCCGAGGCGATCACCGGAATGGAGACTGAATCCGCGATGGTGCGGGTCAGGGTGATATCAAAGCCGCTTTTGGTTCCGTCACGGTCCATAGAGGTGAGCAGCAGTTCGCCAGCCCCGTATTCGGTCATGCGCTGCGCCCATTCAACGGCGTCGATATCCGTTTCATTGCGCCCGCCGTGGGTGAAAATTTTCCATTTGTTATCGGCAACCTGTTTGGCGTCGATGGCGACGACGATTGCCTGGCTGCCGCATTTATTCGCCGCTTCCTTCACAAATTCAGGGTTTTTAATGGCGGCGGAATTGATGGCGACCTTGTCGGCCCCGGCATTCAGCAAATTGCGGATATCATCGACCGTACGGACGCCGCCGCCCACGGTTAAGGGGATAAATACTTCGTTCGCGGTGCGCTTTACGACATCAATGATTGTGCCGCGATTTTCGTGTGTGGCCGTGATATCAAGGAAACACAGCTCGTCCGCGCCCTGATCATTATAGATTTTGGCCTGTTTCACAGGATCGCCAGCATCAATCAGGTCAATAAAATTGACCCCCTTGACGACGCGGCCTTCATTCACGTCCAGACACGGTATGATGCGGGTTTTCAGCATTACGCCGCCGCCAGTTTCAGGGCTTCGGCCACGTCGATATAACCTTCGTAATAGGCCTTGCCGACGATGACCCCTTCGACGCCATGATCACAGGCGGCCTTCACGGCCTTTAAATCATCCATTGACCCGACACCGCCGGACGCAATGATGGGGATGTTAACCGCATGCGCCAATTCAATGGTGGATGCCATGTTTAATCCCTTGCCCGTTCCGTCGCGTTCAATGTCGGTAAAGATAATTGCGGCAACGCCCGCATCTTCAAATTCCCGTGCAAGGTCAACAGCGTTGATATTGGAATCGGCGACCCATCCATCGACGGCGACGCGCCCTTCACGGGCGTCAATACCAACGGCAATTTTTCCTGGAAATTCCTTACAGGCTTCACGTACCAGATCAGGATCGCGTACAGCAGCCGTTCCTAAAATCACGCGGGCGACGCCGGCATCCAACCAGTGTTCAATATGTGCGCGGGTGCGGATGCCGCCGCCCAGTTGCACCGGTATGTCCACGCTTTTCAGAATATTACGCACAATGGACGCATCGGACGGCATGCCGTTTTTCGCGCCATCCAGATCAACGACGTGTATCCACTGGAACCCTTCTTTTTCAAAAGTTTCCGCCTGCTGCGCTGGGTTGTCGTTGTAAATTGTCGGTGTGGTCAAATCGCCCTTATAAAGCCGGACGACCTTTCCATCTTGCAAATCTATGGCCGGGTAAATAATCATGGTAGTGTTTTAACCAGATCAATACCCGCAGACCAAGAGGTTTTTTTATGAGCTACGACGATAACAATATTTTTGCCAAAATCCTGCGCGGCGAGATTCCGTGCGACAAGGTGTATGAAGATGACTACGTACTGGCGTTCAGAGATATTGCCCCGCAAGCGCCGGTGCATATTCTTGTTATTCCCAAGGGTAAGTATGTGTCGATTGCCGATTTCGGCACGAAAGGCAGTGCAGACGAGGTTAAGGCTTTGTATGCCGCTGTTGCTAAAATAGCAGACGAAGAAGGCTTAACCGATGGCGGATTCCGGGTGATTGCGAATACGGGGCTGAATGGCGGGCAGGAAGTGCCACATTTCCATGTCCATATACTGGGCGGGCAGAAACTGGGCCCGATGTTGGTGAAAGCCGCATGATTTGCTTGTTTTTAGTGGATTGTGCCGGGAAACAGGATGACGTTTTCGGCAATATCCTCGGTTGTACGTACGTACGGCTCGTTCTGAATGTCGCAGCCCTGCAGCTCCTGTAGCACGAAATCCGCGATTTCCATGTGTGCACGTGCCTGTATGCTCAAAATATAGCACAGGTCCTTGATGGTCTGGTTGCTTTCGTCCAGTGACGCCATCACAGTATCAAGGATATCAGCCAGCGCTTCCAGGTCTTCGGGTACGTGCTGCAGTACCTCAAACAATTTTATGCCTTCACGTGACGGATTACGGCCATCGGAATGGGCCAGCCAGTCCGGGCCGTATTCTTCCAGCACTTTTTCGGCTTCCACCGTTAAAGCGCAGGAAACCGGCACGTCCGGGCATAATTGTGCGGAAATATGACCGACACTCAAGGCAATGGCCAAAAGCGCGGTGTCCGGGTCCATTTCACTTAATGCTTCGTGCAGCGCATATTGAATGTCCGGCTCGATCGCCGCTGCGCTTTTAATCAGATCACCCACGGCAAACGGCACCACCAATTTGGTATGCAGCCGTGCCAGTTGATCACTGCTTAAGTTCGAAGACATTTTTTTAAGACGACCCTTGTTATAGATTAAGACGACACCCGCCGTTTATCCGGATATCTAAGCCTTATTTTTAGCGGCAAAAGGTGAAGAAGCGCTTAAAAGTCCGTCAACAAAGGGTTAAAGAAGATATTTTTTTAAACGGACGCTTGTTTCCGTTTTGTTCTTGTGTCATAGATAAAGCAGGATAGATACAACAGGATAGGTCGCCATGGTCGCAACCGTGCGCACGATTGCTTTTCAAGGGGTGGAAGTTTGCCCCGTGGATGTGCAGGTGCAGATCGCATCCGGCATGCCAGCTTTTACGATTGTCGGCCTGCCCGATAAGGCCGTTGCAGAAAGCAAGGAGCGGGTGCGCAGCGCGCTGCATGCCATGGGAATTTCGTTGCCGCCCAAACGGCTGACCGTGAACCTTGCTCCCGCCGATGTGATGAAAGAAGGCAGTCATTATGATTTGCCGATTGCGCTTGGCTTGCTGGCGGCGATGGACATTATGCCCAAGGAAGAGTTGGCGGATACCATTGTTCTTGGTGAGTTGTCACTGGATGCGACGATACGTGCCGTGGCGGGCGTTTTGCCCGCTGCGATCCATGCGGGATCCAATGACAATAAGCTGATATGTCCCGGTGATTGCGGAGGTGAAGCAGCGTGGGCCGGAAATATTGATATACTGGCACCTACCAATCTTTTGCAACTTATCAATCACATGAAAGGCACGCAGGTAATGGGCCCGCCAACACCGAAGCTGGCGAATGACGATATGTTGCATGTGCCGAACCTGTCGAGCGTCAAGGGACAGGAAAGCGCAAAACGTGCGCTGGAAATCGCCGCCTGCGGCGGACATAATTTATTGATGGTAGGACCGCCGGGGTCCGGTAAATCAATGCTGGCATCCTGTCTGCCTGGTATATTGCCGCCGCTGTCCCCGTCAGAAGCGCTGGAAGTTTCGATGATTCATTCACTGGCCGGGACATTGCCGGAAGGCGGTTTGATGAAAACGCGGCCCTATCGCGATCCGCACCATTCGGCATCGCTGCCCGCACTTATTGGCGGCGGGCATAAAGTGAAGCCCGGGGAAATATCGCTGGCGCATCGCGGGGTGTTGTTTCTTGACGAATTGCCGGAGTTTGCGCGATCGACACTGGAAGCGATGCGTCAACCACTGGAAACAGGAGAAACGCTGGTGGCACGGGCCAATATGCATGTGAAATACCCGGCGCGGTTCCAGCTGGTGGCGGCGATGAACCCGTGCCGATGCGGGCACCTGGGGGCACCAGACATGGAATGTACGAAAGCTCCGAAATGCGGAACGGATTATCAGGCAAAACTGTCGGGGCCGCTTTTGGACCGGATTGACCTGCAGGTCGATGTGCCACCGGTTTCCGTGGCCGATTTATCGGCACAGGGCGGCGAGGATTCGGCCATCGTGGCCGCGCGGGTGGCCAGAATTCGACAAATTCAGGAAAATCGTTATAAGTCATTGACCGAAAACGGAAAAATTCGCATGAATGCCGATGCGGGCAGTGAATTGCTGGAACAGGTGGCGCCATTGGATTCCGCCGCAAAAAGTGTTTTAGATCAAGCAGTTGAGCGCATGAACCTGTCCGCCCGTTCCTATTTTCGCCTGATGCGCGTGGCACGCACCATTGCCGACATGGACGGCGCGCCGGATACGCTGTCGTCTGCCCATATCGCGGAAGCCATTTCGTATAAGCGCCTCACATATAGTCGTTTTTAGGGCCCAAATTTGTATTTAAAGCCCTGATTCCCCTATAATTAATCTGTAGAACCAAATGTGGTTACAGGTAAAAAATTATCAGGGAAGTCAAAGACTTATGAGTACGGAATCAACATATACAGTCGGTGAGGGATACGTTCCGGATGTCGGAGGCCATTCATCAGGCGGTGCTATTGCCGCCGCCGCACAGGCCGCCAACGCCGCCGCTGCAACGGTACGCGAAGAGGCCGCAAAAATAGAAACCGCCGCGAAAGACGCCATCGCCAAGGAAACAGACCCGCAGGCACGCATGGCGGATGCTGATGCAGAAGGGCTGACACAATCCGGCGGACGGACGATCGATCTGGGCACTGACAAAGGAATGCGTGAGTTGAACGGGGAAATGACGGCGCGCGCAACCGGCATTGAACAGCATGCAAAAGACATGTCGAAAGCCCAGCCGGGCGTATACAGAAATGTTCCGTCCGGCGGCGTTATTACAACGACGACCCTTGAAGACACCAGCAACAAATTATCTGGCGAGAATGTTTCCATTAAAGCCAAGGGCGGAAATTTAAAAGGCGGAACATCCTTAAGTGAAAAAACCGGATTAAGTGGTCAGAAACATGCACCTGGCCTGGCAGGTCCGCGCATGGCCGCAGTGCCAACCGGCCCCGGCGGAATGGGCGGCGGCGCAGCGATGATGGCGAAACGCCAGACAATCAGCACAGGCAGGGCAGACGAAAAGATTGCCCGCATTAACGGCGAAGTTGCAAAACGCGATCCAAACACACCGGCAGACATGTCACGCCACGATCACAATGCGATGAAATACCAGGACCGGCAGGGTGAGGACACATTCAAGCAACAGGAACGGTTTATGCCGAAAACTCCGGCCACAGCGGCAATGCAAAACTCTATGTACGCGATGAAGATGGAGCTGAACGGCCCTACCCCACCGACCAACAAAATGTTTAAAGAAGATGGGACCGCATAATGTTGAATGAGCGCAGCCTGAATACACTTGGTGAGATTAGAGAGAATGGCACGGATTTTGGGGCATCCATGCCGGAAGTTACGCCGGAAAGCGTAGATCAGGAAGCAATTCAAACAATAAGCGAAAGAGCTTTGGGAGACACGCAGATAGGCGTTAGCATTGAAAATGCAAGTTACTCCATGGCAGAAAAAATGGGTATGAACTCGGCGATCACGCTTCAAACTCCCCCTCCTTCCGCCGGTGATGGATTGGGCGCACTTTTAGGGCCGGTTAATGAGGTAACAACAGATATTCATGCGCGATTACAAACGCAGCAGCCACAACCGCTTGCACAGCAGTTCGATGGTCAAGCCACCATGCAGCCGACTGCACCGCAACCGCAGCAACCGGGTTTATTCAGTTAAATCGTCTTCGGATTCATCATCATTGTTATTGAGTGCTGATGCGTCGCCCTCTTTGTGAACCGGGGGTGCGATTTTCAGTTCCTGCATCGTCGCAAAAATCCGGCCGAAGGCCGTCACCCAGCACAGCAAGCCAAACAGCATGGAGATAGGAGCAAACATCCCGGGAAGAAGAAAAATCAGGGCCAGGTAAATGGTGATTTCCGTTCCTTCCACCACGCTGCCCGGTGCGAATGATACCTTGCCAGCGGTTTGCGGTTTCTGGTCATTGCCGAGAATAATCGATGCGTAGTGCGTTGCGGTCATGGACATGAAACTGAAAATGACGAATGCGGCGGCCGTTCCCTGCCCCTGCCCGATGCCGAACATGAAAATCACAAGCCCAAAGAACACGATATTGGTGATGGCATTCATGTATGTGCCAAAGGCCGTACGTGTTCCGGCGTCGGCTACCGCATCATCCAGAACATCCGATGCGCGGTTGGCCAGCATCAGGATCAGGCCGATGCCGTAGGCCTGCATCCCCGCACAAAACGATGCGAGAACACCGACAACAAAACCGCCAAGTGTGATTTGTGTGGCCGTAAATTTATTGCCGTGAAGGTTTTTCCCAACCTGAGTGACGTATTTTTCGATATAAGGTTTTACAAAACTGTCGAGCATAATTCATAATTCCTAAACTGTCTGGTGTTAGAATAACGCTACTCGCTAGTCTTTTCATAGGCTATATATAGGGAAATACACAACACAATGGGTACAGGACTTACAATGCGTCTTTCGGTTTTGTTGCTTTTACTATTTTTTCTGCCGTCACCTGCGCACGCATTTGCAGACGGACATATTGCGTATTGCGACGAAGCGGACAGTACCGCGGCGCTGCAGGATTGCGTCAACAAACACCATGCAGCGGCGCAAAACAAGCTGAACCAAATATATGAAGAGCTGATCGCGAGCCTGGAAGGCGAAGCTGTGGAAAAGCTGCGTGAATTACAGGCAACGTGGCTGGAATACCGCGACGCGGAATGTGAGTGGGAAGCCAGCCGGGTGGAGACAGACGGGCTTATCAAAATTTATGAATTATCCTGTGAAGCGCGGATGACGATTGACCGGGCAGAACTGCTGGAAGCCATTTACAAAAATGAAGATACGGAAAAACAGGCCGAGTTATCCGGCTTTCCGCGGTGGATGAACGCGCTGACGTCCGATTACCCGGATGTTTTCTGGCGTTTTGGCGAGCGCAAGCGCATGGACCTGAATTGTAACGGTGATGAGGAAGTGATTATGGTTGGGGCCGCCGTTTCCAGAATAAAAGTGCTGGAAGCCGCAGACGATACCATGGAAAAGGACGAAAAGGGGCGTACGCCTCATGCGCTGGATGTCGTTGTGGCCATAACAGAAAACACACGTACGGGCCGTCCGAAATCGCAGCTGTTCCGTTTGCCAATTACGCAGACGCTGAACGGCCCGTCATTGTGTTCGGACAATGTATCGCTGGTTAGCATTTTACCGGATGCAAAAGCTGAAAAGCCTGCCGACGAAGAGGCGCAGACGGAAGATGCAAATGCAAAAGAAGAGACGCCTGTTTGTGAAAACAAGATCGCAGTTCAGGCGAAAAACTGTCTGCCGGTTTTCCTGTCATGGTCGGGTAAGGACTATGTCCTGAGCGTTCCGGCAGAAGAAGAACCACAAGAAAATCAATAAATCATGATCGAATCAGTTTGCGTTTATTGCGGGTCATCCGCGAATGTTGATGAAATTTACAAGCAATCCGCTACAGAGTTAGGACAATTGCTGGTTAAAGAGAAATGGACAACCGTTTATGGCGGGTCGTGTGTCGGGCTTATGGGACTTTTGGCCGATTCGGCGTTGGCTGCCGGAGGGAAAGTTGTCGGCGTTATGGCACAAAACCTTGTTCATTATGAACTGGACCACAAAAATCTTACCGAAATCCATATCGTACCGACGATGCACCAGCGCAAACAGATGATGGTGGATCTGGCCGATGCCTTTGTCGTTTTGCCGGGCGGAATTGGCACGATGGATGAATTTTTTGAAGTCATTACGTGGAAGCAAATCGGTTTACATGATAAGCCGATTGTTGTCGTCAATCTGGATAACTATTGGGACAAGCTGATTTCCCTTATCCACGGGCTTGGGAATAAGGGGTTTATGCGCCAAAACTATGACCATCTGTTTACCGTGGTTGATACGGTCGCCGATGTGCCGGACGCGTTGAAAGCCGCGCCGAAGGAACGGTTTGATCCAACCACAAAATGGATATAGTTTTCATAAACGATTAAGTGTGATTTAAACCTTTTCGGGCAAACTGTTACTAAAGGCATAAAAGGGTTTTCTCCTGCCTTCTTTCATTGTTAATCTTACGTGAAGCTTTATGGCTTTATTTTTTGGGACTATCGGGGACCACAACGGTGATATACGAACACGATATTGACAAGGCGAATGAAATTGCCAGCGCAGCGCTAGAGAAGCTGCATAAATTGACTATTGCGCCAAGTCCGGACAATTTTGAAGTCTGGTACGTTTATTACGCGCATCTGAACCCGAATCTTCGTGAAGAAATTGACGAAAAAATTAGAAGCGAAGGCAGCCTGAACGATAAGACTGTACGGGCGCTGTATGAAAAATATATCAGCGAAACCCGCCATCAGGATTTGTACAAGGAAGCCGGTGACCAGATTCATTCCACAATTCAGGATGTATCCGGGCTTGTTTCAAACGTGAAGTCGGCAACGGACCAGTATTCCGAAACGCTGGAAGGTGTGAATAAGAAACTGACCGAGGATGCGGACAAGGAAGAACTTCAGGAAATCGTGAAGGCCGTTGTCGCCGATACGACCAAGATGCTGGACAATAACCGTCAATTGCAAGAGCAGCTTGAGCGCTCCTCAGTTGCGATGGCGGAATTGAAAAAAGACCTCGACCGCGTGCGTCAGGAAGCGATGACAGACGGTCTGACAGGTCTTGCCAACCGTAAAATGCTGGATGAGCGCATGGACCAGATGCTGGAATACGCGGTGCAGTCCGGACTTGGTTTTATTTTTATGATTCTGGATATCGACCATTTCAAAGCGTTTAACGACAATTACGGCCACCAGGTCGGCGACCAGGTGTTACGTCTTGTTGCCCGTACGCTGGTTGACGGCGTGAAGGGGAAAGACCTTGTTGCGCGTTACGGCGGCGAAGAATTTGTTGTATTGTTGCCTGATACAAACATTCAGGCCGGTGTAGCAGTGGCTGATAATTTGCGCAAGGCGGTTGCCAATAAAGAGGTCATCAACCGTTCCACGGGCGAGCGTTTGGGGCAGATTACACTGTCAGCCGGTGTGGCCGAATATGCACAGGGCGATACTGTAGAAAGCCTGATTGAACGTGCCGATTCTGCACTATATACAGCCAAAAATAACGGACGGAACCAGGTTGCTTCATCACCGAATTCCGACAAAGCCGAAAAACGCGCTTAAAAAAACTTCTTTTCCAGCTAACGCATTGATTAGCGTTTACAGACAGTCTATGTCTTAAGGCATGCAGAGTTCTATGCCTTTACAGCAATTTCCTTATCTTGACGGCCTTAACCCGGCGCAGCGCGAAGCGGTTGAAACGCTGGACGGGGCGCTGCTTGTTCTTGCCGGTGCGGGGACTGGAAAAACACGCGTGCTGACGACACGGCTTGCGCATTTGTTAACCACGGGACGTGCGTTTCCGGGGCAAATTCTGGCCGTTACCTTTACCAACAAGGCGGCGGCAGAAATGAAAGAACGAGTCAGTGCCCTTTTGGGCGGCCAGCCGGTTGAAGGGTGGTGGCTTGGCACGTTTCACGCACTGGCGGCACGGATGTTACGCCGTCATGCGGAGCTGGTGGGTTTAAGCGGTAATTACACCATTATCGATCAGGACGATTCCGTGCGGCTGATTAAACAGCTGATGGAAGCCGGCAATATCGATACAAAAAAATGGGCGCCGAAAGCGGTGGCCGATGCGATATCAAAATGGAAAGATCAGGGGAAACTGCCGTCCGATTTAAGTATGGATGATGCGGGAGAGATGGCAGGCGGGAAGCTGATTTCCCTGTATACGCAATATCAGCAGCGGTTAAAGACCCTGAATGCCTGCGATTTTGGTGATTTGCTGTTGCATATGATCACGATTTTTAAAAACCCGGACAATGCGGACGTGCTGGCAGATTATCACCGGCGGTTTCATTATTTGCTGGTTGATGAGTATCAGGACACCAACGTCGTACAGTATTTGTGGTTGCGGTTATTGGCCAAGGGATCGAACAATATCTGCTGTGTCGGGGATGACGACCAGTCGATTTACGGCTGGCGCGGCGCAGAAGTCGGAAATATTTTACGGTTCGAAAAAGATTTTCCGGGTGCGAAAATAATCCGGCTTGAAGAAAATTACCGATCGACAAAACATATATTGGCGGCTGCCAACTCTGTTATTGCGAATAACGAAGGGCGTTTGGGTAAAGACCTGTTTACGTCAATGGATAACGGAGAAAAAATTACAGTGCGGGGCCTTTGGGACGGTGAAGCGGAGGCACGCTGGGTCGGTGAAGAAATTGAAGCATTGCAAAGTAAGCAATGGTCGTTGAACCAGATGGCGATTCTGGTGCGCGCCGGATTCCAGACACGGGAATTTGAAGAACGTATGATCCAGCTCGGCCTGCCGTATAAAGTGATCGGCGGGCCGCGATTTTACGAACGGATGGAGATTCGTGATGCGCTGGCGTATTTACGGGTAACGGCACAAACGAATGACGATCTTGCGTTAGAGCGAATTATTAACACGCCAAAACGCGGGATAGGCGATGCGACGGTTCAGACATTATATGCGCATGCCCGTAACCGCGGGATCAGTTTATATCAGGCGATTTTAGATTTAACGCAAACCGATGAATTGCGACCAAAGGTCAAAGGCACGTTGATGAAATTAATCGATGATTTTGAACGCTGGCGGTCGATGCTTGATAATACCAAACACACGGAACTGACCGGTATGATTTTAGACGAATCCGGTTATACGCAGATGTGGCAAGCCGATAAATCGCCGGAAGCGCCGGGCCGCTTAGAAAACTTAAAAGAGCTTGTCGCCGGTATGGAAGAGTTCGAAAGCATGGCCGGATTTTTGGAGCATGTGTCGCTGGTCATGGAAAATCAAAACAATGCGAATGGCGAGTTTGTGACCATTATGACGCTGCATGCAGCCAAGGGGCTGGAATATGACGCGGTGTTCCTGCCCGGCTGGGAAGAGGGGTTGTTTCCATCCCAGCGGTCGATGGATGAAAACGGCCTGAAGGGATTGGAGGAAGAGCGCAGGCTTGCCTATGTCGGGATTACGCGCGCGAGGAAAAAATCATTCATCTCCTTTGCCGCCAACAGACGCATGTACGGGCAGTGGGTCAATGCGATTCCATCGCGGTTTGTCGATGAATTGCCGGAAGAGCATGTCGATGTGAATTCGGATTCAGGGCTGTATGACCCCGGACGGTCACAGCACTGGGATTCGTCCGGTTTTCAGATGCGCGAACAGATGCAGCGCCAAACGCGATTCGCCCCGCGTGCCGCCTCGCGTCCTATGGCAGAGGTTGAAGGGCCTGTATTCAGCGCAGGCGAGCGGGTTTTCCACGATAAATTCGGAAACGGCACGATTATTCATGTCGATGGGCATAAGCTGGATATTCAATTTGACGGTTCAGACGGCAGTAAGCGTGTTATGGACAGTTTTGTTACCAAAAACCTGTAACCGGGCGGTTTTCGCCTATTCCTTATCCAATTTTTGTTCCCGTGCGGCTTTTTCACGCGGATCAGTCTTTTTATCCGGTTTTTTACCGGCGGCGACGATGAGATCACCGTTCATGTGCTGAATCAGTGCTACCCAGCCTCCTTGCTGGCGGCGGATGCTGTCATCAAAATGGGTTAAATCCACATCCAGGGTACGCGGATCACCGTACCAGCGCCCAACATGGTACATTCTTTTGACAATATTGGTGTAACGCACGATTTTCGGGGTGTCGCTGCCTTCCGGCGGCGGGATTTTCAGAACATCGCTATCAACATAACGAATCAGCCAGACGCCGTGCGATTTGCCATAGCGACCGACCAAGTGATCGCCCGCAGGCAGGTACAGGCGCATGTGGTCTTCGTCAATATCTTCAAAATATATCCACTCCGGGGCACGACGGCGTTCGTATGTAATTTTTATCTTGTTAAATATTTCGTACGCGTACAGGGCGCGGAATTTCAGATCTCCGTTGGTTACGAATTGCGGGGTCACCAGCTCTGCCTCACCGTCCCAGCGATATGTATGATAGAACCACTGGCGGTGCGTACATTCTTCGCTGCCCGGATCCTTAAATCCGGCCACAGCGCCGAAATAGTTCACGTGACAGCCCAACGCGATGATTTTGGGATGATCGCGGATTTTAAACAGGATGGAATCAGCCACCCCGCAGCCCGGACAATCTGTGGACGTGAACAATTCTACAACCACAGGGTGATCCAGTTTATCCAGCCAGGCCAGATCTTCAATCAGTGCGCGCTCTTCCTCGTCCCGCCGGGCAAAAGCTTCATTTCCCATAAAACCTAAGGTTGAAAGGACGGAAAGCAGCAAAAAGAAAGCAAAAAACCATTTACGAATGCTTGTCATAGCCATATCTTCATTATGCCAGAATTAGGATTAAAAATCACTTTTCTAACAATAGGATATCGCAATGCCGGATCAATACAAAGTGGCCTCTGTATTTGGTGGGACAGGTTTTTTGGGAACCCAGGTGGTGAGGGAGCTCGCAGCCGCAGGTTTCCGCGTAAAAGTCGCCACACGTGTGCCTGAACGGGCCTATGATTTGAAGCCTTGCGGCGTTGTCGGACAGATTGTGCCCTGTGCCTGCCACTATAGCGATGAGGAGAGTATCCGTGCTGCGGTGAAAGGGTGCTGTGTGGTGATCAATGCGACGGGCATTTTGTTCGAGAAGGGAAAATCGACATTCGCGAAAGTGCATACTGATATTCCGGCAGCCATTGCAAAGACGTGCGCGGAAGAAAATGTCGAACGGTTTGTGCATATTTCTGCGCTGGGCGTTGAAGAAGCGCAGTCAAAATATGCACGTTCAAAAGCCGAAGGCGAAGACCGCGTGATGGAAGCGTTTCCGCACGCTACAATATTGCGGCCCAGTGTCTTGTTCGGGCCGGGTGACGATTTCTTTAATATGTTTGCGGAGTTTGCCCGGTTCGTCCCTGCTCTGCCGCTGGTGGGTGGCGGTAAAACAAAATTCCAGCCCGTGTTTGTCGGTGACGTCGCGGACGCGGTGATGAAGGCCGTTACATTGCCGCTGTCGGGTGAAAATAATCCGCAGGGGCGCGTTTACGAACTGGGCGGTCCGGAAGTTTTGAGTTTTAAGGAGCTTTATGAACGCATGTTTGCGTGTACCGGACAAAAGCGATATCTGGTATCTATTCCGTTCGGTATGGCAAAAATGAAAGGCGCGATTATCAGTGGTGCGTCAAAGTGCGTGGGAATTATTACGGGTCTGACCCCGCGCCCGATGTTAACGGCGGACCAGGTTGAAACTTTAAAGACCGATTCAGTTGTATCAGAAGGGGCGTTAAGCTTTAGCGAGCTGGGCTTGAAACCAACGGCCATGGCCGCTATCCTGCCGTCTTATCTTTCGCGATTCCGTAAGGGCGGGCGCTTTGGAGACAAGAAATCAGCATAAATTGGACATATTTTCATGCAGAATTTATGATCCGCCCAATGTAAGGATGATGATGAAACATATTGTATTGCTTGCTTTATTTTTTGTAACGGTAGCCTTGAGTCCGGCCATGGCCGAACGCTCTATGCGTATTGCCGCCGTTGTTAATGCTGACGCTATTACGGAGTCCGATGTCGAAGAACGGCTGCGTTTGATCCTTGCCTCATCAGGTTTGCCGAATACAAAAGAAATTCGCGATAAAGCGATGCCGCAGGTTGTCAGCAGTCTGATCGAAGAGATGCTGATGCTCCAGGAAGCGGCACGTAACGACATAAGAATTACGGACGAAGAGAAAGAAGCCGGATTTGCGGAGATCGCGAAGCAAAATAATTTTACGGCTGAGCAGTTCGATGAAATTATGAAGCAAAGCGGAATTCCGAAGCGGACGTTGATGCGGCAGATTGAAGCGCAGTTAGGATGGACCAAAGTGATCCAGACTGTTCTGCGTCCGAAAGTAAATGTGAAAGATACGGACGTTGATGTCCGTCTTGAGCGTTTACAAAACAATATCGGGCGTAATGAATATGCCGTTGCGGAAATTTTCCTGCCGATCGATAAAGCCGATGAAGAAAGTGATGTGCGGAAGCTGGCCAATCAGCTGGTACAGGAAATGCGGGCCGGAAAAGCACAATTCCCCGCAGTCGCGCGCCAGTTTTCACGGGCTGCCGGCGCGGAGAGCGGCGGTTCTTTAGGTTGGGTCCAGGAAGGTCAGTTGCCGGAAGAACTGGATGAAGTCGTGAAGACTATGCAAAAAGGCGAAATCAGTAATCCCACGCGCACAACTGCGGGCTTACATATCCTGACGTTACGTGACAGCCGTATTATTGAAGAACGTATTATTCCCGGACGCGGCGCACTTATCAACCAGATCGGTATGGAGCGGCTGGACCGTTTACAGCGCCGCACCATGCAGGATTTAAAGGCCGAAGCCTTTATTGACCGGCGTGTGTGATCTATCCAACCTACCCCCTTTACGCGATGTGATTGATGCGCATGAATTGCGCGCCAAAAAATCACTGGGGCAAAATTTTCTTCTCGATTTAAATCTGACTGAAAAAATTGTGCGGCAGGCCGGAGAGTTATCCGGCTGTCATGTTTTTGAAATCGGTCCCGGCCCTGGAGGGTTAACCCGTGCGCTGGTAGAAAGTGATGCAAAAACGGTCACGGCGATCGAGTTCGATGAGCGCGCCATTACAGCATTGCAAAGCCTGGTCGATATTTCCGACGGACGTTTAAGAGTGATAGAAGGCGATGCGTTGTGCGCCGACCTTACGCAGCTTGGTGAAGCGCCGCGCGCGATTGTTGCCAACCTGCCTTATAACATCGCAACGCCGCTGCTGATTGGCTGTCTGAAGCAGGTGCGTGATAATCCGGATGCTTATCGTTCAATGACATTGATGTTCCAAAAAGAAGTGGCGCAGCGCATTACGGCGCGCACCGGAGATAAACATTACGGACGGCTGGCGGTGATGGCGCAGTGGTTGTGTGATGTTGAGCGCGTGATGGATATTTCGCCGCAGGCCTTTACCCCACCGCCGAAAGTAACGTCCAGTGTTGTTCACCTGCTTCCTAAAAAACTGCCGGTAGACAGCCCTTCATTTAACAGTGTTGAGGCTGTGACTGCGGCGGCCTTTGGGCAACGGCGCAAAATGATCCGGTCAAGTTTAAAAGCCTATGCCGCGTTTTTTGATGCGTTGGGGTTAAACCCCGAAGCACGGGCTGAAACTTTGAAGGTTGAAGATTTTATCGCGCTGGCAAAAAGCGCGGAGGCTTAGGTGCCGTCAATCAGTCTGCGAACAAAATCGGAGAGGCCGACTTTACGGCGGCGCTTTAACCTCTCCGCATCTATGATCAGCTGGGCCTGATTGATCGACAAATCAATGTCTTCATTAATGATCACGTAGTCATATTCCAGATAGTGGGTCATTTCATCCGATGCCTTTTCCATGCGGCCACGGATTTCACGTTCGGATTCATTGGTATCGCGGGAGCGGTTGCGCAAGCGTTTTTCCAGTTCCTGTTTCGACGGGGGTAGAATGAAAACGGTTACCAGATCGTCACGGGCGATTTCTGACAATTGTTGCGTTCCCTGCCAGTCAATATCAAATATAACATCAAGACCGTTTGCCAGTGCTTCTTCCACCGGCCCGCGTGGCGTGCCGTAGTAATTGCCAAAGACTTTGGCGTGTTCCAGCATTTCACCATTGTCCACCATGTCGCGAAATTCATCAGGCGTGGTGAAATAATAATCCTGTGCATGGACCTCACCAGCGCGGCGTGGGCGTGTTGTCGCCGAAATGGAGATGATCATGTCATCGTTGCGTTTTAAGAGTTCACGCGTAATGGTTGTCTTTCCTGCTCCTGACGGGGAAGAAAGAACATACATCATGCCGCGGCGTTTTATGGATGTGCCATTCATTTAGACAGTGTAGCGTGCAAAAATTTGATGGCAACAGGCTTTCGTCTTCCTTTTGAAAAATGCTATAGGAAAATATGAATAATTCTCCCAAGCGAGTGTGGATTACAGGCGCGTCCAGCGGTATCGGACGGGCGCTGGCGCTGCATTATGCGCGGGACGGAGTATTTCTGGCCTTAAGCGGACGGAACGAGGCACGGCTGCAAGATGTCGCGCGGGCCTGTGAGGAAAAAGGGGCGCAGGTCGAGGTCGTTTTGCTGGACGTTACCTCCAGGGAAGAGATGATTCGGTACGGACAAACACTGTCGTCGGCCGGGGTTCCCGACCTTGTGATTGCCAATGCCGGTATTTCTGGCGGTACGGGAGCGGCCCCCGATGGTGAGCCGTTAGACCAGATGTTTGAGATTTTTGATGTCAACCTGACAGGTGTACTAAATACCGTAGCAGCGATCCTGCCGCATATGCTGAAAGACAATAAGGGGCAGATTGCCCTTATGAGTTCACTCGCCGGATTTTCCGGATGGCCGGGATCACCATCCTATAGTGCATCGAAGGGAGCGGTCCGGCTATATGGCGAAGCGCTACGCGGTAGTTTGCAGAATACCAATGTACGGGTTAGCGTCATCTGTCCCGGCTTTATCCGTACACCGATGACAGATGTGAATAAATTTCATATGCCTTTTCTTATGGATGCGGAACAAAGTGCCAAAATAATCTGTCATGGCTTGCAAAAAAATAAAGTACGGATCGCATTTCCCTGGCCAACTTATGTTTTTTCCGGGTTTTTGGGGCTTCTTCCGGGCTGGTTGGGGCTATTTTTACTATCGAAATTTCCAACGAAACCAATGCAATGATCGGTTTTTGTAATTATCTTGCTTTTTCCCTGTTTCTTTTGACCATTATCAAAGACGGCGCTATAAGAAAAGTGCATATTTACGTTGCATTTTTAATATATATACACGTGTTTTCTGATTTTTTTTACGAGGGATGCGCTGCCTGAGTTTGTGCTTTCTCTCTCTATGAATTTTTTTTGTAGTTGAGCATATGGACATAGAGAATATCGAAACAAAGCTTGACGATGTCGTGACGCTTTTAAAAGCTGTTTCCAATCAAAGGCGGCTGATGATTTTATGTGCTCTATGCAAGCAAGAGCGCAGTGTTGGCGACCTTGAGAAAATGGTGGGACTCAGCCAGTCTGCATTGTCGCAGCATCTGGCACGTTTGCGCCGTGACGGTTTTGTAAACACGCGCCGTGAAGCACAAACAATATATTATTCCACCGACAATCCGTATGTTTGCCAGTTGATGGATTCATTGAATGAGATATTCATGGACGGCAAGGGCTGCGATATTTTTGCCGAGAAGCTAGACAGCTAGCTCAGGTATCGCTTTGCGTATTTCTTCTTCATTTTTCTGATTGCACACAAGGGCATGTACCTTGCTGCCCAGCGGCGCGTGGCGTACCGGGTTTGAATGTTTCGTAAAAAGCACATAAGTCGGTGTGCCTGTCGGGCCGATCATGTGCATTGGTCCGGTATCGTTTCCGACGGTAAATACCGCTCCCCGCGCCAATGCTGCAATATCATATAAAGATGTTTTTCCGGTGAGATCCAGCGCGTATGGACATTGGCCAGCGATGGTTTGGGTAACATCCCTTTCGGCGTCTGTGCCGATTAAGACCGGCTGTATGTTTTGTTTATGCATGGACGCACACAGAGCGGTAAAATTTTCAGCAGGCCACCGTTTTTCCGGCCTGTTCGGTGCGCTTCCCGGAATGACCAGTGCGTAAGGCCTTTTTAGTCCGAAGTGCGCAGTGTCGGCTTTGATCCAGTCGAGATTATCTATGGTTACTGTTTTAATGCCAGCCAAACCGAGTGTTTGTACATGCCCGTAAAATGCCAGGCTTTTTGTGCGTTCGGGTGACGTGTTGCGGTGTGACGCGCCGGGGGCCGCGCCGACCCATTGCGGCTTAGGGTTAAACAGTTTGAGATACATCGCTGTGCGGTCGTTATTTTGCAAGTCATACACGCGGGTGAAATTTTCACTGTTCAAACGGCTGCGCAATTTTATCCATGCCATCGGCTGGTGCCATTTGGGGCGGTCGTCCAGCCATATATCATTACAGTAACCGGATTTTTCCGCCATATCCCTGAACGGTTTTGTGGTCAGCAATGTGATGTGTGCGTCTTTGTGGTGGTCACGGATGGCCTTCATCGGCCCCAGTGCCTGAATGAAGTCGCCTAATGCGCCGAGCTTGATAATCAGTATTTTTTTATGAGCGTCCGGCATGATTATTCGGCCGCGCGGCTTAGGTCCTGATGCTGTGAAAAACTAACGTAGCTGCTTTGCAGCAGTTCGGCATACACATTGAGTGTCTGATCGGCCATGACGTCGCGGGTGAAGTATTGCGCGATATGCGACATGGCGCGTGTGGCCAGAATAGCGCGCTGTGTCGGGTTCAGGGACAGGGCTTCGTTAATTGCTTCGGACAGAACCTTGGAATCATTGGGGGGAATTAGCCAGCCGGTTTCCCCGCGCAGGATTGTTTCCTGCGCCCCGCCGTGGTCGGTTGCAATAATCGGACGTCCCATGGCCTGCGCTTCCACAGGGATGCGACCGAACCCTTCCGGGTCAGTGGAAGCAGATACCACGACGGCAGACAGCATGTAGGCGGCCGGCATGTCATTACAATGTGGGATAATCCGTACACGGCCTTCCAGGTTTTTATCACGGATGGCAGTTTCCAGTTCTTCCAGATATTCTTTTCTTCCCTGATGATCGCCGATAATAATGCAGAATACATCCTTGTTGGGCAGACGCGCCATGGCATCAATTAAAACCAGTTGTCCTTTCCAGCGGGTCAGACGTCCGGGCATCATCACGATGCTGGCTTCGTCCGGAATACGCCATTCGCGAGACAAGTTAATAACCCGGTCCGGCGTGACGGCTGTCGGATGGAATTTTTCGATGGCAATGCCGCGGTGAATGACACGGATTTTCTGCGGGTCTATTTTATAATGATGACGTATGTAATCAGCCACGTAATGGGAAATCGCAATTACGCGGTCCCCTTTTGCGATGGAAGAATTGTAAAAACGTTTGGCTTCGCTTTGTATATTATATGGTGCGTGGCAAGTTGTTACAAAATGCGTTTTGGTCGCCTGGCAAGCTTTATACGCGCTCCATGCCGGTGCGCGGGAACGGGCATGGACAATATCGGCGTTATACTTGCTGATCAGGGCTTTCAGGCGGTGGATGTTGTTCCACATCACGATCGGATTTTTGGAATGAACAGGCATATTGATGTGGGTGGCGCCAGCACGCGCCAGTTCATGCACACGGTTGCCGCCATTTGACACGACGATGGATTTTGCGCCGGAGCGCACCAGTTCCGCAGCGATATCAATGCAGCCCTGTTCGGCACCGCCCGCGCTCAGTTCGGGGATGACCTGTATGACTACGGGTTGTTTTTGACTTGAGCTATTCATGTCTGTTTGAAATCATAGGATATTAAAACTTCCAAATGTCATAGCACAGGGAAGCCAAAACGAAAAGAAAATCAAGGCAAGATCAGGAGTGAAATATGACGCAATATCTGGACCGTGGCGGTAAGCCCAAACTGGCTTATGACTTTAC
>JAUHXT010000091.1 GCA_030426925.1 Alphaproteobacteria bacterium
GGCGCGGACGAAGAGCTAGGTGCCCTGGTAAGGGATAATCCCGGCACGGCCGTGCTGATCAGTACACTCGCAGGCTATATGATCGCTGATAAGGCGTTATAACGATTTTTTGTTACAAAGCGTAACAAAGGGTGATTTGAGGATGACAGCGGCTTTTCTTATATTGATACTGCAAGAAAGGCCGCTGAATTTATGCAAAAAACACTCAAAAAATCATTTGAAATCAATGATATAGGGCTGCATTCCGGAAATATGGTGCGCATGGTCGTAAAGCCTGCGGGCGCCAATGCCGGAATTATATTCATCAGAACGGACGTATCAGACCGTAACAATGTCATTCCGGCCTTGTGGGACAATGTCGTGGATACACGCCTGTGTACGGTGATCGGCAACGAAGCTGGCGTCACTGTTGGCACAATTGAGCATTTGATGGCGGCCCTGCGCGGCTGTGGTATTGATAACGCAATCGTTGAACTGGATGCACCGGAAGTTCCGGTGATGGACGGCAGTTCCGCGGCATTTGTGGAAGCTATCGACGCGGCCGGTATCCTGGATCAGGACACAAAACGCAAGGCAATCCGCGTTTTGAAGGAAGTCAGCGTTGAAAAGGACGGCAAGCGCGTCACGCTAAGCCCGTCTGAAGACAGCGTATTCAAAGGAAAAATCGTCTACAGCCACCCGGTAATCGGTACGCAGGAACATGCTATGCAGCTGGTGAACGGTAATTTCCGTCATGAACTCGCCGATGCCCGCACATTTGGCTTGATGCGTGATGTGGAAGCAATGCGCGCCGCTGGTCTGGCACTTGGCGGTTCTCTTGATAATGCGGTCGTTCTGGACGATGATAAAGTCCTGAACAAGGACGGCCTGCGCCATGATGACGAATTCATCCGCCACAAACTGCTGGATGCGATTGGTGACCTGTATTTGGCCGGTGCGCCGATCCTTGGCGCGTATGACGGTCAATGTGCCGGGCATGCGATGAATAATGACATCCTGCACGCCTTGTTTGCCGATGATTCCAACTGGGAATCCATTGATATGCAGGACGTTATGGCTACTTCCGAAAAATCAAAACTCGAAACGGCAATCGCCTGATTTTACGGGGATTGTATCGCGCTTTGCTCTTTCAATCTGCTCTCTACAGCGCTATGACTCTACTATGAGATTTTATTCGCTTTTATTGCTATGCCTGCTGATCGGCGGATCATTCACACTCACGGCCTGCTCCTCGGACGGGGAGGATGGCGATGATGTCGAAACATCGGCGTCCGAAGGGCGTGAACAGGTTCCGGTAGAGGACTTGTATAACAAAGCCGCACGGTCATTGGATGAAGAGCGTTACAGGCAGGCCAGCCGCGAATTCCAAGAGGTTGAACGCCAGCACCCGTATTCGCAGTGGGCGACGAAGGCACAGCTTATGTCCGCTTTTGCGGCGTATAAGGATAAAAGCTATGACGAAGCCATCCTCTCATTGGATCGCTTTATCCAGCTGCACCCCGGCAACGAAGACATTGATTACGCCTATTACCTGAAGGCGCTGTCATTCTATGAACAGATTTCAGACGTCGCCCGCGACCAGATGATGACTGAATTGGCGCTGGATTCTCTGAATACTCTGACAACACGCTTTCCGGATAGCCGCTACGCCCGCGATGCTACGTTAAAACGCGACTTGACCCTCGACCACCTGGCCGGCAAGGAAATGGAAATCGGTCGCTATTACCTGGCGCGCGGTCATATCAATGCAGCAATGAACAGATTTCGGGCAGTCGTAAAAGATTACCAGACCACCACACACGTGCCGGAAGCTTTGCACAGGCTGGTGGAAGCTTATATGACGCTTGGTTTAAAGAGTGAGGCAACACGTGTTGCCGCCGTACTAGGGTATAACTATCCGGGTTCGAAATGGTATGAAGACAGCTTCAAAATCCTGGACCCGGAATTGCGGAAACAGATAATGGACGACCGTTCGTTTGTCGATAAAACCGTCGATTCCCTGTTCCGCCCGGATTAATGAGGAAGCGGGGCGATGCTCGCATCTTTAACCATTAAAAATGTTGTTCTGATCGATCATCTGCAAATTGAATTTCGTGAAGGGTTATGCGCGCTGACCGGGGAAACCGGCGCGGGTAAGTCTATTTTGCTGGATTCCCTGGGCCTCGCGCTGGGCGCGCGATCCGATTCCGCGCTGGTGAGAAAAGGTGCTGAGCAGGCAGGTGTAACAGCAGAGTTTGAACTTCCAACTGATCACGATGTTTTTACCTTCTTAAAACTACAGGATATGGAGCTCCCCCCTGATACATCACTGATTCTGCGCCGTTCCGTGGGCGCGGATGGGCGTTCCAAGGCATATATAAACGACCAGCCGGTTAGCATCGGCCTGTTGGCACAGGTTGGCGAAATGCTGGTTGAAATCCATGGGCAGTTTGATACGCAAAGCCTGCTGAACCCGAAAGTTCACCGCGGCCTTCTGGATGATTACGGGGTCAGCGCCAAAGACACACTCGCTGTAGCAGATGCCTGGGATGAATGGAAAGAAAAGGAAACCGCACTGATAAAGGCACGCGAACAGATGGACAAGGCGCGTGCGGATGAAGAATATCTGCGCGGCGCGGTGGAAGATCTGGATGAACTTTCCCCACAGGAAGGGGAGGAGGAAAAGCTGACCCTTTTGCGTGAACGGTTGATGAAGCGCGAACAATATCTCGATGCCCTGAACACCGCGCAAAACGCTCTGGATGAAGCCGAAAGCACAATGGGGCAGGGATGGCGTGCCCTCAATAAACTGGGCGCGGACGCAAAGGATTTAACCGAAGGCATGGACAGGGCATCGGCGGAAATGCAGGAGGTTTTGTCCGGCATCGCCGCCCTGTCGTCAGATCTCGAACAAAGCGAATATTCACTGGAAGAAATTGACGACCGTCTCTTTGCCTTAAAGGGACAGGCGCGCAAACATGGCTGCGCAATTGATGAACTGGCCGCAAAACGCGAAGAACTGGCCGCGCAACTAAACATGATCGAGTGCCAGGATGATGTTCTGGAAGGTTTGATAAAAGACGTTCAGAAATCAAAAGAAGCATATGTTTTAAAAGCAAAAAAAGTCACTGCTTCACGTGAAACAGCAGCCGCAAAACTGGATAAGCTGGTAGCAAAAGAACTGCCGCCCCTAAAAATGGACAAGGCCAGATTTGAAACGTCGATTGAACCGCTGGACGAACCGGACTGGGGTCCGCGTGGGACGGAGCGTGTACAGTTTCTGGTGGCGACCAACCCGAATTCTGCAGCCGGGCCGCTCAACAAAATTGCATCGGGCGGTGAAATGGCGCGCTTTATGCTGGCGCTCAAAGTCGTGCTGGCCGAAGTCGGCGTGGCCGGCACACTGGTGTTTGACGAAGTCGATAGCGGCATTGGCGGCGCAACGGCCGACGCGGTGGGCGAACGCCTCGCCCGGTTGGCAGGTCACCGCCAGATACTGGTGGTCACGCATTCCCCGCAGGTGGCGGCGCGGGCATCGCATCACTGGATTGTCGCCAAGGGCGGCGGCAAGGATGTAAAAACCAATGTGTTCGCCTTACCGGAACTCGATAAACGCAGGGAAGAAATCGCCCGTATGCTAAGCGGCGCGGAAATCACAGAAGAGGCCAGGGCAGCGGCCAATAAACTCCTCGAAGGCAGGGCGGCGTAAATGTCAGCATTATTTGATTTGGATAGCGAAGACGCGAAGGCGAAGCATGCGAAGCTGGTAAAGGAAATCAGCAAGCATGATGAGCTATATCACGCGCAGGACAATCCCGAGATTTCGGATGCCGATTACGATGCGCTGCGTAAAGAGCTGATAGCGCTGGAAGAACAATACCCGGAACTGGTGAGCGAGAGCAGCCCGACGCAAACTGTCGGCGCCAAACCTGCCCGCGGATTCAAAAAGGTTCTGCACGCCGTGCCGATGCTGTCCCTGTCCAATGTGTTCAGTGAAGAGGAGTTGGAGGATTTCATCGACCGCATCCGCCGTTTCCTTGGCTTGCCCGATGATGAAGCCATAGACATCGTGGCGGAACCGAAGATTGACGGTCTGTCCTGTTCCCTGCGGTATGAAAAAGGAAAGCTGATCATGGCCGCTACGCGCGGCGACGGCATGATGGGTGAGGACATAACGCAGAATGTACGAACCATTTCGGACGTGCCGCAGGAATTACCCAAAGACGCGCCAGACGTCCTGGAAGTGCGCGGGGAAATTTACATGCGCCGCGATGATTTTCTGGCGTTGAACAAAAAACAGGAAGAAGAGGGCAAGCAGATATTCGCCAACCCCCGTAACGCCGCAGCCGGAAGTGTACGGCAATTGGATTCAAAAATCACAGAGTCGCGTCAGCTCAGGTTCTTCGGTTATGCCTTGGGGCAGGTAAGCGAACAGATTTCGGATACGCAGTGGGGCATTCGTGAAAAGTTGCAGGGGTGGGGTTTTCCGGAGGCAAAACCGTCAGCGCTTTGTAAAAGCGTAAAAGATATCCTGAAATTATATAGGAAAATCGAACGCGAACGTCCTGATTTACAATACGAAATCGACGGCGTGGTTTATAAGGTGAACCGGCTGGACTGGCAGGAACGGCTGGGGTTCGTCTCCCGTTCCCCGCGCTGGGCTACGGCGCATAAATTCCCGGCGGAAAAGGCAATCACGATCATCAACGATATTCATATCCAGGTTGGCCGCACGGGCGCGCTGACCCCCGTCGCACGGCTGGAGCCGATCACCGTGGGCGGTGTGGTGGTTTCCAACGCCACGCTGCATAACGAAGACGAGATTAAACGCAAGGATATCCGCATTGGCGACCATGTGGTGATCCAGCGTGCAGGTGATGTCATCCCGCAGGTGGTGGAGGCCCTCACCGACAAACGAACGGGCAAGGAAAAGGAATATACATTCCCCGATCATTGCCCGGTCTGCAACTCTTTGGCAATTCGCGAGGAAGGGGAAGCCGTGCGCCGCTGCACCGGGGGCCTGATCTGTGATGCGCAGGCGGTGGAACGCCTCAAGCATTTTGTGTCCAAGGGGGCGTTCGATATCGACGGCATGGGGGCGAAGGTGATCGAACAATTCTGGGCTGATGAGTTGGTCAAATCCCCGGCTGATATCTTTACGTTACGCGAATGCGACAAATCATCGCTCACGCCGCTGAAAAACAAGGAAGGCTGGGGCGATCTGTCCGCCCAAAACCTGTTTCAGGCGATCGAGGATAAGCGCACCATCGCCTTCAACCGCTTTATCTATGCGCTGGGTATCCGTCAGGTCGGAGAAGCCACGGCAAAAATACTGGCGCAGAATTATGAAACGATGGGAAACTGGCGCGCACAGATGGTACAGGCCGCGCAGGAACGTCAGGACAATCCGGACGAACATAAAAAACCGGAAAATATCGGCCCGGCCTATGCTGATTTATGCGCGCTGGATGGCGTCGGCATGGCGATGGCAGATGATTTGAGCGGTTTTTTTGCCGAAGAGCACAACCTGTCCATTCTTGATGCGCTGGAAAAAGAACTGACGATTGAGCCGTATGTAAAACCAGATACACAAGACAGCCCCGTTGCAGGAAAAACCATTGTGTTTACGGGCACGATGGAAAAGATGACACGCTCCGAAGCCAAGGCAAAGGCGGAAAGCATGGGCGCGAAAGTCTCCGGCTCCGTTTCCACAAAGACGGATTACGTGATTGCCGGCGAAGACGCGGG
>JAUHXT010000018.1 GCA_030426925.1 Alphaproteobacteria bacterium
TCGAGGATTCAATCCTTTTGTCCGAACGCATTGTGCGCGACGATGTATACACCTCCATCCATATCGAGGAATTCGAGGTAATGGCGCGTGATACCAAGCTGGGACCGGAAGAAATCACACGCGATATCCCGAACGTCGGGGAAGAGGCGCTGAAACACCTTGATGAAGCCGGTATCGTACACATTGGTGCGGAAGTGGCTCCGGGTGACATTCTGGTCGGTAAGGTGACACCGAAAGGTGAAAGCCCGATGACACCGGAAGAAAAACTTCTGCGTGCCATCTTTGGTGAAAAGGCCGCTGATGTGAAAGACACATCTCTGCGCCTGCCGCCGGGTGCGAACGGTACAATCGTTGAAGTTCGCGTATTCAACCGCCGCGGCGTTGATAAAGACGAGCGTGCGATGGATATCGAACGTGCGGAAATCGAACGTCTGGCGAAAGACCGCGATGACGAGCGTAAGATTCTGGAAGACGGTTTCTACGGCCGCCTGCGCGAATTGCTTCAGGGTAAGAAAGTGGCATCCGCTCCGAAAGGTGCGCCGCTGAAAAAAGGCGATACGGTTACTGTTGCCGCTCTGGACGACATGAAGCGCGGTCAATGGCGTCAGATTGCCCTTGGCAATGACGAAGTCATGGCTGAAATCGAAGCGATGTCCAAAACATTCGATGACGCTGTGGACGATCTGAAAGAGCGTTTTGAAAACAAGGTTGAAAAACTCCAACGCGGTGATGAGCTGATGCCGGGCGTGATGAAGATGGTAAAAGTCTTCGTTGCGATCAAACGCAAAATGCAACCCGGTGATAAAATGGCCGGTCGTCACGGTAACAAAGGGGTGGTCTCCAAGATCATGCCAATGGAAGACATGCCGTACACTGAGGACGGTCAGCCGGTTGATATCGTGCTGAACCCGCTGGGTGTGCCGTCCCGTATGAACGTGGGACAGATTTTGGAAACGCACCTTGGCTGGGCGTCTGCGAAACTGGGGCAGCAAATCGGTGAAATCATCGACAGCTTCAAGGACCCGGACGCAATCACCAAAGCGGAAGTCGATGGCCTGAAGAAGAAGCTCAAAGCTGTTTACGGCGATGATGAGTGGAAGAACAAGGTCTCCAAGCTTGAAGATATCCAGGTCGTGGAAATGGCCGACAACCTGCGCGGTGGTGTGCCGATGGCAACGCCTGTCTTCGATGGCGCGAACGAAGCGAACATCGACGAACTACTGGAAGAAGCCGGGCTGAACACAACAGGTCAGGTCACATTGATCGACGGTCGTACGGGTGAAAAATTCGCACGTCCGGTAACAGTTGGATACATCTACATGTTGAAACTGCACCACCTGGTCGATGATAAGATCCACGCCCGTTCAATTGGACCATACTCACTTGTGACGCAGCAGCCGCTTGGCGGTAAGGCCCAGTTCGGTGGCCAGCGCTTCGGTGAGATGGAGGTCTGGGCGCTTCAGGCTTACGGTGCGGCTTACACGTTGCAGGAAATGCTGACGGTGAAATCCGACGACGTGGCCGGCCGTTCAAAGGTTTACGAAAGCATCGTTCGCGGTGAAGACAACTTCGAAATCGGTGTGCCGGAATCATTCAACGTTCTGGTGAAAGAACTGAAGGCACTGGGCTTGAATGTCGATATGAAGCAGAGCGGTACAAAATGACGGGATGCTTGGCGCAGCAATAGCCGCGCTTAGCCAGCCCGTCATCCCGGCGAAGGCCGGGATCTAAAACGGAGTGGAATGAGATAGGTGTTTACGAAGAATACAAAGATACTCTGGGTGTTTTTGCTGTTCGGTCTATTTGCAATGTATATGCACGGTAAGGCCTCAAACAGCGCCAGAAATATCAACTTCTTCAACACGATTGAGCCCGCCTCCGGCGTAAATGGGATGAGATAGGAACAGATTTTAAAAAGGCGAGAAAACTATGAATGAACTGATGAACCTCTTTGGGCAGCCACAAGGCCCGCAGTCTTTTGACAGCATCCGGATCGCAATCGCGTCGCCGGAACAAATCCGCAGCTGGTCATTCGGTGAAGTGAAGAAGCCGGAAACGATCAACTACCGGACGTTCAAGCCGGAAAAAGACGGTCTGTTCTGTGCCCGCATCTTCGGTCCGATCAAGGATTACGAATGTCTGTGCGGCAAGTACAAGCGCATGAAATACAAAGGGATCATCTGTGAAAAATGTGGTGTTGAAGTCACGCTGACGAAAGTCCGCCGTGAACGCATGGGGCATATTGAACTCGCCGCCCCGGTTGCACACATCTGGTTCCTGAAATCCCTGCCGTCCCGTATCGGTCTGATGATGGACATGATGCTGAAGGATCTGGAACGCGTTCTCTACTTCGAAAGCTATATCGTTATCGAACCGGGTATGACCCCGCTGAAGCAATACCAGCTTCTGAGCGAAGAAGAATACATGGACGCCCAAGACGAATACGGCGAAGAAAACTTCCGTGCCGGCATCGGTGCCGAAGCCATGAAGGAAATCCTGTCCCAGGTTGACCTGGAAGAACAGCGCGTACAGGTCGAAGAAGACCTGGCCGAAACAAATTCTGAAGCCAAGCGTAAGAAACTGGTCAAGCGCCTGAAGCTTCTGAACGCCTTCATCGAATCCGGCACACGTCCTGAATGGATGATTTTGGACATTGTTCCTGTTCTGCCGCCGGAACTGCGCCCGTTGGTTCCTCTGGATGGTGGCCGTTTCGCGACATCTGACCTGAACGACCTGTACCGCCGCGTGATCAACCGGAACAACCGTCTGAAGCGCCTGATTGAACTGCGCGCACCTGACATCATTGTCCGGAACGAAAAACGGATGCTGCAGGAAGCTGTAGACGCACTGTTTGATAACGGTCGCCGTGGCCGCGTCATCACCGGCGCGAACAAGCGTCCGCTGAAATCCCTGTCAGACATGCTGAAAGGGAAGCAAGGTCGCTTCCGTCAGAACCTGCTTGGTAAACGTGTCGACTATTCCGGTCGTTCCGTGATCGTGGTTGGCCCCGAACTGAAACTGCACCAGTGCGGTCTGCCCAAGAAAATGGCGCTGGAATTGTTCAAGCCGTTCATTTACCACAAGCTCGAAATCTACGGCATGGCCTCTACTGTAAAGGCCGCTAAGAAGATGGTGGAAAAAGAGCGTCCGGAAGTTTGGGACATTCTGGAAGAAGTGATCCGCGAACACCCGGTTCTGTTGAACCGTGCGCCGACACTGCACCGTCTGGGTATTCAGGCATTCGAACCGACATTGATTGAAGGAAAAGCGATCCAGCTTCACCCGCTGGTTTGTACCGCCTTTAACGCTGACTTTGATGGTGACCAGATGGCCGTTCACGTGCCGCTGTCCGTTGAATCACAATTAGAAGCCCGCTCTTTGATGATGTCAACAAACAACATCCTGTCCCCTGCGAACGGTAAGCCGATTATCGTACCGTCTCAGGACATTGTGCTGGGTCTGTACTATATTTCTATTGCACGGGATGGTGAGCCTGGTGAAGGCATGATCTTCCGCGGGCCTGGTGAAATCCAACACGCGATTACAGAAGGCCACCTGTCACTGCACGCCAAAATCAAATGCCGTTACCGCGGTGTTGATGAAAATGGCGAGCCGGTCACAACACTGGTGGAATCGACGGCTGGCCGGATGCTGATTTCCGACCTGCTGCCACGTCACCCGAAAGTACCGTTTGATTCAATCAACCGGGTTCTGACGAAAAAAGAACTGACGAACCTGATCGACCTTGTATATCGTCACTGCGGTCAGAAAGAGACTGTGATTTTCTGTGACCGTATGATGAAACTTGGTTTCAGAAACGCGTGTGTTGCCGGTATTTCCTTCGGTAAAGCCGACCTGATTATTCCGAAAGAAAAGGAAAAGCTGGTTGGTGAAGCCAAAGAAAAGGTTGCCGAATACGAACAGCAATACCTTGATGGCCTGATCACCAAAGGTGAGAAATACAACAAGGTTGTCGACATTTGGTCAAAGGCGACAGACGACGTTGCCGACGCGATGATGAGCCATATTTCCAATATTGAAGAAGTGGGACTGAACAGCGTTTACATGATGGCACATTCCGGTGCGCGGGGTTCTGCAGCGCAGATCCGTCAGCTGGCCGGTATGCGTGGTCTGATGGCTAAACCATCCGGTGAAATCATTGAAAACCCCATTACCTCTAACTTTAAAGAAGGTTTGACAGTTCTGGAATACTTCAACTCCACGCACGGTGCACGGAAAGGTCTGGCTGATACAGCGTTGAAAACAGCGAACTCCGGTTACCTGACACGCCGTCTGGTGGATGTTGCACAGGACGCCGTGATCGTGGAAACCGATTGTGGAACCGAAAACGGTATCAGCATGACAGCCGTGATGAACGGTGCGGATGTTGTTGTGTCTCTGGCTGAACGTCTTCTGGGACGTTCCGCTGCCGAAGACATCAAGGACCCGCTGTCCGGTAAGGTTATCGTAAAAGCTGGTGAGCTGGTCGACGAGGTAACATCCGAAGCGATAGAAACCGCCGGTATTGATACGGTAAAAGTACGCTCCGCCCTGACCTGTGAAACCCGCAACGGCATGTGCGCGACCTGTTATGGTCGTGATCTCGCCCGCGGTACACCGGTGAATATTGGCGAAGCCGTTGGTGTTATGGCCGCCCAGTCTATCGGTGAGCCGGGTACGCAGCTGACCATGCGTACCTTCCACATTGGTGGTGCGGCCCAGCGTGGTGCAGAGAAATCATCCTACGAAGCAACTCTGGATGCCAAGGTTGAAGTGCGCAATCAGAACGTCGTGAAAAACTCCGATGGCGTGAATATCGTCATGGGGCGGAATACGGAAGTTGTTCTGCTGGATGCGCAGGGCAAGGAACGTGTGGCACACCGCGTGCCGTATGGTGCGCGTCTTCTGGTGGGAGACGGTGCCAAGGTCAAGGCTGGCGACAAACTGGCTGAGTGGGATCCGTACACATTGCCGATCATCACGGAAAAAGACGGTATCGCGAAGTTCTATGACTTGGTGGAAGGCGTTTCTGTCGCCGACCGGACAGACGAAGCGACCGGTATTTCTTCCAAAGTTGTTATCGACTGGCGCTCACAGCCGAAAGGCGGCGATCTGAAACCACGTATCGCGTTGACAGGATCGTCCGGCAAAGTCCTGAAATTGCCGAATGGTCTGGATGCCAACTACTACATGTCCACGGATGCCATTCTGTCTGTTGAAAACGGGCAGGAGGTAAAGGCCGGTGACATCATCGCACGTATCCCGCGTGAAACATCCAAAACACGGGATATTACCGGTGGTCTGCCGCGTGTGGCCGAACTGTTCGAAGCCCGCCGTCCGAAAGACTTTGCTGTGATCAGTGAGATCGACGGTCAGGTTGAATTCGGTAAGGACTACAAGGCCAAGCGCCGTATCATCGTGAACCCGACAGACAAGAGCCTGGAACCGGCAGAATACCTGATCCCGAAAGGCCGTCACCTAGCCGTTCAGGAAGGGGACTATGTCCGTGTTGGGGACCCGATCCTCGATGGAGCGATGGTTCCGCACGATATTCTGGATGTTTTGGGCGTTGAGGCTTTGGCCGCATACCTCGTGAACGAAATCCAGGACGTGTACCGTCTGCAAGGGGTGAAAATCGATGACAAACACATCGAAGTGATCTCTCGTCAGATGATGCAAAAAGTGGAAATCACGGATGTTGGTGATACGACATTCCTGATCGGCGAACATGCTGATCGCGAAGAATACGAAGCCATCAACCAGAAATACAAAGATGACGGTAAACGTCCGGCAGAAGCAAAACCGCTGCTGCAGGGTATTACGAAGGCTTCTTTGCAGACCCGTTCCTTCATCTCCGCTGCATCCTTCCAGGAAACAACACGTGTCCTGACCGATGCAGCCGTGAATGGAAAAATGGACGAACTGCACGGCCTGAAAGAAAACGTCATCGTTGGACGCTTGATCCCGGCCGGTACGGGCGCGTATGTGAACCAGCTGCGCAAACTGGCGGCTGACCGCGATGCAATTGCCCTGGCCAGCCAGCAGCAAATGGAAGCTGTTGCGGCGGAAGAACAGGCCGCTCTGACGGACGGCGAGTCAGAAGAGGCCAAGGAAGCAGCCAACGGCTAAATTAAAGGCCTAAAATAAATTTTCAAAAACGGGCTGCTTTAGGCCCGTTTTTTTGTTGACGAACACCCATCAATTTTACTTAATAACGTTCTCCAATTTTTTGCAGAGGGTAAAGTGTATGACTGCTTCGGTAATAGATTCTCTTCTCTATATTAAATCTGTCTTTCCCGATATTCACGGGAACACGGCCGTTAGCCTGCTGGCGCTGGCAGAAACAAGCCATCTGAGTGCAACAGGCAAACGATTGACGGATGCCGTGTATATATGCCCGCCCAACCGGAATTTAACCGTCGAGCGGCCAAAAGCCGATCCGGTTGCCAAAGACGGCGCATCAGGACTGATTGTGAAGGCTGACGGAGAACCGGCCATCCGCACTTGCGCAGACAGGATCGGACAGCAGGTCGTTTCCGCTATCAATGCAACGATCGATGAACTGGTGCGAATTCCGGCACTGCTGACAACGGCAGATCAGCCATCCAGACCGGATGAAGTGCAGCTATCAACCGCTTTTAGCCGAGCCGTGCGGGACAACCCGTTCTTCCCCAGGCCGGATGAGACAACGCGTGTGGATCTGGAAGCTTTGCATGCTTCAGGTGTATCTGTGCTCCATACGGATGAGGAAAAACAGGCCTTCGTTGACGCCTGTGCGGCGAAAGCGCAAAGCCGTTCGAAATACGAACCAAAAGTGCAGGAATTACAAGGCGATAGGAAGTTTGGAATAGGCTCCGCCTTTACCAGAGAGGCGCCAGAACAGGAAGAGCCGGAAGACATGCGCACCCAAATGATTAAAATAGCGCTGAAGACAGGTCAGAAACTCCCGCCGGGCTTGATCCTGAAAACCTAAAAAAATAGTAAACAAGTGCTTGACGTAACGGGGGTTTTAACCTTATAGTCCGGCCAGATTTAAGGAATCGGATGAGTTGGCTGTAGGCCGAAGCGTTGAAAAACAATGGCTTAGACGCAGCTCTCGTTCTTTAGTATGTAGAAAACTGACCCGGTGTTGAGGCCCTAAAAAAATCTCAATGCCCTTTTTCTGCGCTAAAACACTCATCCGTTAACATTTTGTACAAAAAGAGGAAGGCACGTACATGCCAACGATACAACAGCTTATCCGCAAACCCCGCGCAAAAGGCGGCAAAAAGGCGATGAAAACAAACAACCGTGGTGCTTTGAAGCGCGGCAAGGCCAAAATGGCGTGTCCGCAGGCGCGCGGCGTTTGTACCCGTGTGTACACAACGACACCGAAAAAGCCTAACTCCGCTCTGCGTAAAGTGGCGAAGGTTCGCCTGACAACTGGGTACGAAGTGATTTGCTATATCCCCGGTGAAGGCCACAACCTTCAGGAACACTCCGTTGTTCTGGTTCGTGGCGGCCGTGTGAAAGACCTTCCCGGTGTGCGTTACACCATCATCCGCGGAACACTGGATACACAAGGTGTGAAAGATCGTAAACAAGCCCGCTCCCGTTACGGTGCGAAGAGACCGAAGTAAGGATTATTATCAATGTCTAGACGTCATAGAGCAGAAAAACGTGAAATTCTTCCGGATCCGGTTTTTGGTGACCTGATCCTTTCGAAGTTTATGAACAACATCATGTTGGCCGGTAAAAAATCCATCGCCGAAAAAATCGTTTACGGCGCACTGGAAATGCTGGATGCCAAAGCGGCCAATGAAAACTTCGACGATGAAACAGATACGGACGGTAAGGGTGAAGGCAGTAAAGGCCTGAAAGTCTTCCACCGTGCGCTGAAAAAAGTCCGCCCGCAGGTTGAGGTTCGTTCCCGCCGTGTTGGTGGTGCTACCTACCAGGTGCCGGTTGAAGTGCGTAACGACCGCGCACAGGCTCTGGCAATCCGCTGGATCATTGATGCAGCGCGCGCCCGTAGCGAAAACACAATGGTGGAACGTCTGGCCGGTGAACTGCTGGATGCTGCCAACGACCGCGGAACAGCTGTGAAGAAACGTGATGACACGCACAAAATGGCCGAAGCCAACAAGGCGTTCGCCCATTACCGCTGGTAGGAATTGTTAGGATACAAGATAGAGCAAGAGAAGTAATAGAGAATGGCAAGAGAAGTTGAAATTAAGGACTACCGGAACTTTGGGATTATGGCGCACATCGATGCGGGTAAGACCACAACAACGGAACGTATTCTGTTCTACTCCGGTAAGTCACACAAAATCGGGGAAGTGCATGATGGTGCTGCGACCATGGACTGGATGGAGCAGGAGCAGGAGCGCGGTATTACAATTACCTCTGCTGCTACGACAACATTCTGGGATGGACCGAAAGATGGTAACTTCGAAGGCATCCGCCACCGCCTGAACATCATTGACACACCGGGCCACGTTGACTTCACGATTGAAGTTGAACGCTCTTTGCGCGTGCTCGACGGTGCAATCGCTGTTTTTGATGCAAACGCCGGTGTGGAGCCGCAAACGGAAACAGTTTGGCGCCAGGGCGACAAATACCGTGTGCCGCGCATGTGTTTCGTCAACAAGATGGACAAGATTGGTGCGGACTTCTTTAACACGGTTCAAATGATTATTGACCGTCTGGGCGCTACGCCGCTCGTTATTCAGCTCCCTATCGGAGCTGAAAGTGATTTTGCGGGTAACATTGACCTCGTGAAAATGAAGGCTGTCGTCTGGGATGGTGAGCAGCTCGGTGCGTCTTATTCATACGAAGACATTCCGGCTGATCTGGCTGACAAGGCTGCGGAATACCGCGAAAAACTGGTTGAACTGGCCGTTGAACAAGATGATGCGGCAATGGAAGCGTACCTGGAAGGAAATGAGCCGGATGAGAAAACTCTGAAAGCCTGTATCCGTAAAGGAACAATCAAAGGTGCGTTCGTTCCCGTAATGTGTGGTTCCGCTTTCAAAAACAAGGGCGTTCAGCCAATGCTGGATGCGGTTGTTGACTACCTGCCGTCTCCGCTGGATGTTGGCGCTGTGAACGGCGTGAGTGTCGATGACCCTGAAAAGAAAGATTCACGTGAGCCGAAAGACGATGCAGGCTTCTCTGCACTGGCGTTCAAAATCATGAACGACCCGTTCGTTGGTTCCCTGACATTCGCACGTATCTATTCCGGTAAAATCGAATCCGGTTCTTACGTACAGAACACAGTGAAAGAAAAGCGCGAGCGTGTTGGTCGTATGCTTCTCATGCACTCCAACAACCGCGAAGAAATTCAGGAAGCATTCGCTGGTGACATCGTGGCCTTCGTTGGTCTGAAAGACACAACAACTGGTGACACACTGTGTGATGCGGCCAAGCCGATTATCCTGGAACGTATGGAATTCCCTGAGCCGGTGATCGAAATCGCCGTTGAGCCGAAAACAAAGGCTGACCAGGAGAAAATGTCGACAGCCCTGCAACGCCTGGCTGCTGAAGACCCGTCATTCCGCGTATCTGTTGACCATGAAAGTGGCCAGACAATCATTAAAGGAATGGGCGAGCTTCACCTCGACATCATCGTCGACCGTATGAAGCGTGAATTCAAGGTGGAAGCAAACATCGGTGCCCCGCAGGTTGCTTACCGTGAAACAATCACCAAAGAAGCAGACATTGACTACACCCACAAGAAACAAACTGGTGGTTCCGGTCAGTTCGCGAAGGTTCAGATGAAATTCAAGCCGGGCGAGCCTGGTTCAGGTTTCGTGTTCACGAACTCTATCACCGGCGGTAACATTCCGAAGGAATACATCCCCGGCGTTCAAAAAGGTCTGGAAATGGCCAAGGAAAACGGCATTATCGCCGGCTTCCCGACAATCGACTTCGAAGTAGACCTCTATGACGGTTCTTACCACGATGTTGACTCCTCCGTCATGGCGTTCGAAACAGCTGCTCGTGCAGCGTTCCGTGAAGTTATGCCGAAAGCGGGCGTTCAACTGCTGGAACCGATGATGAAGGTTGAAGTTGTAACACCGGAAGAATACATGGGCGACATCATTGGTGACCTGAACTCCCGTCGTGGACAGGTCAACGAAATGAGCGACCGCGGTAACGCGAAAGTCGTAACGGCCTTTGTACCTCTGGCAAACATGTTCGGTTACATCAATACATTGCGCTCTATGTCCCAGGGCCGCGCGCAGTACACGATGCAATTCGACCATTACGAGCCGGTACCGGCGCAGGTGGCTGAAGAAGTCAAAGAGAAATTAGCAGGTTAAATTTATTTTAAGGAAAAGGACGAAGAAAAATGTCTAAGGAAAAGTTTGAAAGAAACAAGCCTCACGTGAACATCGGTACGATTGGTCACGTTGACCATGGTAAGACGACGTTGACAGCGGCGATAGCGCAGCGTTTCGGGGCTGGTGAGTCAGTTGATGCGATTGACAAGGCTCCTGAGGAGAAAGCGCGCGGTATTACGATTTCGACAGCGCACGTTGAGTACGAGACGGATGCCCGTCACTACGCGCACGTGGATTGTCCTGGCCACGCGGACTACGTGAAGAACATGATCACGGGAGCGGCGCAGATGGACGGAGCGATTTTGGTGGTGAACGCGGCTGACGGCCCGATGCCGCAGACACGCGAGCACATTCTGCTGGCGCGTCAGGTTGGAGTTCCTGCGCTTGTGGTCTTCTTGAACAAAGTTGACCAGGTGGATGATGAAGAGCTTCTGGAACTGGTTGAGATGGAAGTGCGTGAGCTTCTGTCATCTTATGAGTTTCCTGGCGATGACATTCCGATCATCAAGGGTTCTGCTCTGGCAGCCGTTGAAGGCCGTGATGACAATATCGGTAAGGAAAAGATCGAAGAGCTGATGAAGGCAGTGGATGAATACATTCCGCAGCCGACACGTGCAGTGGACCAGCCGTTCCTGATGCCGGTTGAGGACGTGTTCTCAATCTCTGGCCGCGGAACAGTATGTACGGGCCGTGTGGAGCAGGGCGTAGTGAACGTGAACGACGAGATTGAAATCGTTGGTATCAAGCCCACGCAAAAAACGATTGTGACGGGTGTTGAAATGTTCCGCAAGCTGCTGGATCGCGGTGAAGCGGGCGATAACATCGGCGCGCTGCTGCGTGGAACGAAGCGTGAGGAAGTGGAGCGCGGCCAGGTTCTTTGTAAGCCTGGTTCTATTACGCCGCACACGAAGTTCAAGGCGGAAGCTTACATCCTGAGCAAGGATGAAGGTGGTCGTCATACGCCGTTCTTCACGAAATACCGTCCTCAGTTTTACTTCCGTACAACGGACGTGACGGGTGAAGTTGAACTGCCAAGCGGCACAGAGATGGTGATGCCAGGCGATAACTGTGAGATGGAAGTCACGCTGATCTGCCCGATTGCGATGAACGAAGGTCTTCGCTTCGCGATCCGTGAAGGTGGCCGCACCGTCGGCGCAGGCGTCGTCTCCAAAATTATCGAGTAGGGATAAAAGGTAAGGATTAGGACTATGGAAGAACAAACAATTCGCATCCGCCTTCGCGCTTTTGACCATCGTATCCTTGATACGTCTACGGGCGAAATCGTGAATACAGCCAAAAGAACGGGGGCAAATGTCCGCGGTCCTATTCCGCTGCCGACCCGCGTTGAAAAGTTTTGTGTTCTGCGTTCCCCGCACATTGACAAGGGATCACAGGAACAATTTGAAATGCGCACGCACAAGCGCCTGATCGACATCGTCGACCCGACACCACAAACGGTGGACGCGTTGATGAAGCTGGATCTGGCTGCCGGTGTGGACGTTGAAATCAAGATTGGACAAATGGCGGCGTAGCCGGTTTTGGACAATCGCAGTCCCCGCGGAAGCGGGGATCTACGTGGAAAAGCAATAGTGCTGATCCACCTCTGGAAAAAGGAAAAAAGAAATGAGAACCGGAGTTATAGCACGCAAAGAAGGTATGACCCGCATCTTCACAGAAGATGGGCGTCAGGTTCCTGTGACTGTGCTGAAAATCGACAATTGCCAGGTTGTTGGCAACCGCACGGAAGAAAAGGACGGCTACATTGCTGTTCAGCTTGGTGCAGGTACGGCGAAAATCAACCGCACATCCAAGGCGATGCGCGGCGTGTATGCCAAGGCAAAAGTTGAGCCGAAGAAAAAGGTCGCGGAATTCCGTGTGTCTCCGGACAATGCTCTGGAAATCGGCGCGGAACTGTCCGCAAAGCATTTCGTGGTCGGCCAGTTTGTAGACGCACAGGGCACATCAATCGGTAAAGGGTTTGCCGGCGCGATGAAACGTCACAATTTCGGCGGTATGCGCGCGACACACGGTGTGTCTATCTCTCACCGTGCACACGGTTCTACCGGTCAGTGTCAGGACCCCGGCAAGGTGTTCAAAGGCAAGAAAATGGCCGGTCAAATGGGTAACAAGACAACAACGGCACAAAACCTGGAAGTCGTTGCGATCGATGAACAGGACAACCTGGTTCTGGTCAAAGGCGCAGTTCCGGGCAGCAAGAACGCATGGATCCTGCTGACAGACGCTGTGAAGAAAAAGGCGCATGCTGATATTCCTCTGCCTGCCGGCCTGATCGAAAAGAATGCACCGAAAGCGGAAGAAGCCCCGAAAGAGGCTGAAGCTGAAACGGCTGCCGAAGCGACACAAGAAGCTGACGCTCCTGCACAGGAAGCAGCTGAAGAGAAGAAGGAAGACTAACAATGAAAATTGCAGTCAAAACAATTGAAGGCAAAGATGCTGGCGAAATTACGCTGGATGATGCGATTTTCGGTGTCGATGTAAACACGGATGTGTTGCACAAGATGGTGAATTACCAGCTCGACAAGCGTCGCGGCGGTAACCACAAAGCCAAAGAACGTCATGAAGTGTCCGGCACAGGTAAAAAGCCGTTCCGTCAAAAAGGAACGGGATCTGCCCGTCGCGGTGACAACAAGCGTAACATCGACCGTGGTGGCGGGGTTGTACATGGCCCGCGCGTCCGCAGCCATGCAACAGACCTTCCCAAAGGTGTTCGCAAGGTTGCAATGAAATCGGTTCTGTCTGCGAAAGCAAAAGACGGCAAGCTGATCATCATTGATGACGCGAAAGCAAAAGACCACAAAACGAAAGCCATGGCGGCCAACCTGAACAAACTGGGTGTTGCCTCTGCCGTGATCGTTGCCGGTAAGGAAATTGATGTGAACTTTGCCCGCGCGACAGCCAACATTCCGCTGGTGGATGTTCTGCCGTCACAAGGTGCGAACGTATATGACATTCTGCGTCGCGACACGCTGGTTATGACCAAGGACGCGGTTGCAGATCTCACAGAAAAACTGAAGGGCTAAGACAATGGCTGCGAAGAAAAAAGAAAAAACAGAAGCACAGGAATGGATGTATGAAATCATCCGTAACCCTATTGTGACTGAAAAATCAACGCTGGGTTCCGAACACGGTCAGGTGACATTCAACGTTCCGTTGAAGGCAACCAAGCCGGAAGTAAAGGAAGCTGTGGAAACGATCTTTAAGGTAAAAGTTAAAGGCGTGAACACACTGCGTCAAAAAGGCAAGGCCAAGCGTTTCCGCGGTCATGTCGGTCAGCGCAGCGACATGAAAAAAGCGATTGTAAGCCTGGAAGACGGTCAGACAATCGACGTTGGTGTAGGTGTTTAATTAAGGGATAAATTATGGCGGCTTCGCCGAGAATGAGCATAAAGGTAAGAGAAAATGGCACTGAAGAAATTTAAAGCAAGAACCCCGGGTACGCGTCAGCTGGTTATCACTGACCGTAAAGACCTGTGGAAGGGCTCCCCTGAGAAGAGCCTGACTGAAGGTAAAAAGAAATCCGGTGGCCGTAACAACAAAGGCCGTGTGACAAACCGCAATATCGGTGGTGGTCACAAGCAGCGTTACCGCGTCATTGACTGGAAACGTAACAAGTTCGGCGTGGAAGGCACGGTTGAACGGATCGAATACGACCCGAACCGTTCCGCGTTTATCGCGCTGATCCAGTACTCAGACGGCGAAAAGGCTTATATCCTGGCCCCGCAACGCCTGCAGGCTGGTGACAAGGTTATTGCTGATGAAAAAGCAGACGTAAAACCGGGCAATGCGATGCCGTTAAAATCCATGCCGGTTGGTACGATCATTTACAACGTGGAAATGAAGCCGGGTAAGGGCGGCCAGCTTTGCCGTTCCGCAGGAACTTACGCCCAGCTGGTTGGTCGTGATCAGGGCTACGCCCAGGTCAAACTGGCTTCCGGTGAGCTTCGTGTTGTCCGTCAGGAATGTATCGCCAGCGTTGGCGCCGTTTCTAACCCGGACCACATGAACACAAACATGGGTAAAGCCGGCCGCGCACGCTGGAAAGGGCAACGCCCGCACGTTCGTGGTGTAGTTATGAACCCGGTCGATCACCCGCACGGTGGTGGTGAAGGCCGTACATCCGGTGGTCGTCACCCGGTGTCACCGACAGGTGTTCCGGCCAAGGGCTACAAAACACGTAAGAACAAAGCGACGGATAAATACATTATCCGCAGACGCAAGAAGAAGTAGGAGCATTAGGATATGGCACGCAGTGTTTGGAAAGGACCGTTTGTTGATCGTCACGTTTTGAAAAAAACGGAAGATCACCGCGAAGGAAAAATCAAGGGAGTGATTAAGACATGGTCACGCCGTTCGACGATTCTGCCGCAGATGGTTGGTATTACATATGGTGTCCACAACGGGAAAAAATTCATTCCTGTTTTGGTGTCAGACCAGATGATCGGTCACAAATTTGGCGAATTCGCCCCGACCCGCACATACAGCGGTCACGGCGCGGATAAGAAAGCCAAGAAGTAAGGTTTTAGTTTAAGGAACGAAAACAATGGGACAGACAGCAAACGCAAGACGCGTAAAAGAAAATGAAGCGATGGCTATGGCGAAGTATGTTCGTACTTCTCCGTACAAGCTGAATCTGGTTGCGCAGATGATCCGCGGTAAAAAGGCGGACAAGGCTATGATCGACCTGGATTTCAGCAACAAGCGCATAGCGCAGGACGTAAAAAAGGTTCTGCAATCCGCTGTTGCGAACGCTGAAAACAACCACGGCCTCGACGTAGACAAGCTTTACGTTGCCGAAGCCCACGTTGGTAAGTCCATTATGATGCGCCGTTTCCGTGCCCGTGCCCGTGGCCGTGCGTCCCGTATTGAAAAGCAATTTAGCCGCATCACGGTCATTGTCCGTGAGAAAGAAGCGGAAGTAAAGAAAGCTCCGGCAAAGCCGGAAAAAGCCGCCCCGAAAAAGGACACGGCAAAGAAAGCTGCTCCGAAAAAAGAGGAAGCCAAGAAAACAGAAGACAAAAAACCAGCTGCGAAAAAAGCTGAAAGCAAATCCAAGGAAGAGAAGGCATAGAGAATGGGACAGAAAGTTAATCCAATTGGTATGCGCGTTGGTATCAACCGGACATGGGATTCCCGCTGGTTTGATGACAGGAACTATGCTGACAAACTGATTCAGGATCTGGAACTGAAAAAATACATTTCAGAAAAACTGAAAGCAGCTGGTATTTCCAAGGTTATTATCGAACGTGCGGCCAAGAATACAAAAGTATCTGTCTACACGGCTCGTCCCGGTGTGATCATCGGCAAAAAAGGTGCTGACATTGAAAAACTGCGCGGCGAACTGTCCAAGCGTGCAGGAAGCGAAGTCGCCCTGAACATTATCGAAATCCGCAAGCCGGAAATTGATGCCCAGTTGGTTGCTGAGGGCGTATGCCAGCAGCTTGAACGCCGCGTGTCTTTCCGCCGTGCGATGAAGCGCGCTGTACAAAGCGCTCTGCGCCTTGGTGCACAGGGTATTCGTCTGAACGTGTCTGGCCGTCTTGGTGGCGCGGATATTGCTAGAACGGAATGGTACCGCGAAGGCCGTGTTCCGCTGCATACTCTGCGCGCTGACCTGGATTACGGTTTTGCCGAAGCTTTAACGACTTACGGGATCATTGGCGTAAAAGTCTGGATCTACAAGGGCGACATTATGGCGCATGACCCGAATGCCCGTGATAAACGCCTGGCTGACGCTCAAGGCGGTGCACCGCGCGGAGCACAGGGCCAATAGGGATTTTAATTGAAATTTTTATGTAAAAACGGTATAAAACGATGTTACAACCAAAGAAGACAAAATTTAGAAAAGCGCACAAAGGCCGTATCCATGGGAACGCTAAAGGTGGAACATCCCTGAGCTTCGGTTCCTGTGGACTGAAAGCCATGGCGCCGGACCGTATTACGGCCCGCCAGATCGAAGCAGCCCGCCGTGCGATAACACGCCACATCAAACGTCAGGGTAAAGTGTTTATCCGCGTTTTCCCGGACGTGCCGGTTTCCAAAAAGCCTTTGGAAGTTCGTCAGGGTAAAGGGAAAGGTTCAGTTGAATTTTGGGCTGCGCGCGTAAAACCTGGCCGTATCCTGTTTGAACTGGAAGGCGTGCCGCATGATCTGGCACGTGAAGCCCTGGATTTGGCCGCGGCGAAATTGCCGATTGCAACAAAATTTATCACCCGTGTTGGTGAATAGGAGATTGGGACGATGAAAGCAGACGATTTAAAAGGCAAAAGCTTTGATGAACTGAACAAGATGCTGCTTGATCTGCGTAAGGAGCAGTTCAACCTGCGTTTTCAACAGTCAGGCGGTCAGCTTGAAAAAACGGATCAGGTAATGAAGATCCGTCGTGACATCGCCCGTGTGAAGACATTTATGAACCAGAAACGCCGCGAGGACGAAGCGTCCCGCAGCGCCGCTTAAGAGGAGAGAAGAGACATGCCACGCCGCGTTTTGGAAGGTGTAGTAACAAGCGACAAAATGGACAAGACAGTGACTGTTCTTGTTGAGCGCCGCTTCATGCACCCGGTTTACAAAAAATACGTGAAGCGCACGGATAAATACGCCGCGCATGACGAAAAGAATGCATACAAGCCTGGCGACAAGATCCAGATCATTGAGTGTGCGCCGATCTCCAAGCGTAAGCGCTGGACTGTTTTAGAAGGCGGCGAAGCTGCTGTTGCACCGGCCAAGAAAGAAGCAAAGGCCAAAGCGCCGGCCAAGAAGGAAGAGGCAAAGAAAGCCGCTCCGAAAAAAGCCGAAGCAAAAGAAGACAAAAAAGAAACGGCCAAGAAGCCGGCAGCCAAGAAAACAGCTGCGAAAAAGACAACAAAGAAAAAAGAGGATAAGGAATAAGCCATGATTCAGATGCAATCCAGCATGGATGTCGCTGACAACTCTGGTGCACGCCGCGTGGAGTGTATCAAGGTTCTGGGTGGATCCAAGCGCCGTACAGCAAATATCGGTGACGTGGTTGTTGTTTCTATCAAAGAAGCTATTCCGCGTGGCAAGGTTAAGAAAGGTGATGTGCGTAAGGCCGTTATCGTGCGCTCACGTCATGGCCTGAAACGTGAAAGCGGTGAAAAAATCCGTTTTGACACAAACGCATGTGTTCTGATCAACAACAACAGTGAGCCGATCGGTACACGTATTTTCGGGCCTGTGACACGTGAACTGCGTGGGAAAGGCTACATGAAGATTATCTCACTCGCTGGAGAGGTGCTGTAAAATGACACAGGCGAAGATGAAAATTAAAAAGGGCGACAAGGTCGTCGTGATTGCCGGAAAAGACAAGGGCAAGTCAGGTGAAGTGCTGAAAGCTCTGCCGACGAAGTCCCGCGTGATTGTTCAGGGCGTGAATGTTGTGAAAAAACACAACCGTCCGACACAATTCAGCGCAGGCGGCATCGAGGAAAAGGAATTGTCCATCCATGTGTCCAACGTGGCCTTGGCTGACCCGAAAACGGACAAGCCGACACGCGTAGGGTACAAGGAGCTGAAAGGCGGAAAAAAAGTACGTGTCGCCAAAAAGTCCGGCGAAACGATTGAATAACGGAGAAGTGAAATGCAACCGCGTTTTAAAGAAAGATACGAAAACGAACTCATCCCGGCGATGAAGGAAAAGTACGGTTATAAAAATGACCTGCAGATCCCGAAACTGGAAAAGATCGTAATCAACATGGGTGTTGGTGATGCAACACAGGACCGTAAGGCTGCCGAAAACGCCGCCAACGACCTGATGCTGATTACAGGTCAGAAGCCTGTGATTACACACGCCAAGAAATCCAACGCGTCCTTCAAGGTACGTGAAGGCATGGCAATGGGCTGCAAGGTCACACTGCGCCGTGAACGTATGTACGAATTCCTGGACCGCCTGGTAACAATTGCGTTGCCGCGTGTGCGTGACTTCCGTGGCATCAATGGCAAAAGCTTTGATGGCCGTGGCAACTACGCATTCGGTCTGAGCGAACAAATTGTGTTCCCGGAAATTGAGTACGACAAAGTCGACAAGATCCGGGGTATGGACATCATTATCTGCACGACTGCGGCAAATGATGAAGAAGCAAAAGAATTACTGCGCGGCTTTGAACTGCCGTTTCGGAATTAAAGGAGCTAGAGAATAACATGGCTAAGAAATGTTCAGTGGAAAGAAACGAGAAGCGCCGCAAGCTGGCCAAAAGCCTTGGCAACAAGCGTGAAGCGTTAAAGGCCGTTATCAAGAACAAGGAAACAAGCATGGAAGAGCGTTTTGCCGCTGTTCTGGCTTTGGCGGAACTGCCGCGGAACTCTGCAAAGAACCGCATTCGCAACCGCTGCGCATTGACAGGTCGCCCACGCGCGCATTACCGGAAATTCCGGATTTCACGTGTGGCGTTAAGAGAATTGGCATCCCGTGGCGAATTGCCCGGTGTAACGAAATCAAGTTGGTAAGAGGAGCGATATAAGATGAGCATGAGCGACCCTCTGGGTGATATGTTGACACGCATTCGTAATGGTCAGGGCGCACGCAAGGCGGTTATTCCTTGCCCGTGGTCCAAGCTGCGCGAAAACGTGTGCAAGGTATTGCAGGATGAAGGCTACATCCGCGGCTACAAAGTCGTCGATGGCGAAAACAACAAAAGAGAAATGAGTATTGAACTGAAATACGAATCCGGCCAGCCGGTGATCCGCGAACTGAAACGCGTATCCAAGCCAGGTCGTCGTGTTTATCAAAAAGTGACAGAGTTCCAGCCGTTCTACAACGGTCTTGGCGTGGCTGTCGTGTCTACACCGCATGGTGTTATGGCCGACCACCGCGCGAGATCAGAGAATGTCGGCGGCGAAGTTCTTTGTCAGGTGTTTTAATTAAGGAAGAGAACAATGTCTCGTATTGGTAAAAACCCGGTTGCAGTTCCTGACGGTGTCACGGTTGACATCAATGGTCAGGACATCAAGGTCAAAGGTTCTAAAGGCGAACTGGCGATTATCGTGCATGATGAAGTTGCCGTCACAAAGGATGACGACGGAATCAAATTCGCGCCGAAATCAAAAAGCCGCCTGGCAAAAACTTTGTACCCGACCACCCGTACGCTGGTGAACAACATGGTTGTCGGCGTAACGGAAGGTTACAAGAAAGAACTGGAAATCCACGGGGTTGGTCTGCGTGCAAACATGCAGGGCAACACGCTGGTGATGCAGCTTGGTTACAGCCACGAGGTACGTTTCGATATACCGCAAGGCGTAACGGTTGCCGTTGAAAACCAGACGGAGATTGCCGTTGAAGGCATCGACAAGCAACTGGTTGGTGAAACAGCCGCTAAAATCCGCGACTTTAAGCGTCCTGAGCCATACAAAGGCAAAGGTATCCGCTATAAAGGCGAATATATCCTGAAGAAGGAAGGCAAGAAGAAATAGGAATCGGGCCATGAGCAAGAAAAGATTAACACCAGTACAAAGACGTAAATTCGGAAACCGCGCAAAACTGCGTCAGGTGAACATCGAGCGCAATGCCGTTCGTGAAGTTCGCCCGCGTTTGAGCGTACACCGCACAAACAAGGAAATTTACGCGCAAGTGATTGATGATATTAAGGGCGTAACACTGGCGGCCGCTTCTACCCTGGACAAAGACCTGGGTATCAAGAACGGCGGAAACGCGGATGCAGCTTCCAAGGTTGGTAAACTGGTAGCAGAGCGTGCGAAAAAAGCCGGTGTTGAAAAAGTACAATTTGATCGCGGAAGCTTCCTGTACCATGGCCGTATTAAGGCTCTGGCCGATGGCGCCCGCGAAGGTGGATTACAGTTTTAGGAGATTTTGAAAATGGCGAAACCACAAGAACAGAATAGAGACCGCACGCGCGAAAGCGACGAGCCGGAACTGCATGAAAAGCTTGTTGCCGTTAACCGTGTCGCCAAGGTGGTGAAAGGTGGACGTCGCTTCGGTTTTGCAGCGCTGGTTGTTGTCGGTGACGGCCGTGGCCGCGTTGGGACTGGCCATGGTAAAGCCAAGGAAGTGCCGGAAGCAATCCGTAAGGCAACGGATCAGGCCAAACGCCAGATGATCCGCGTACCTTTGCGTGAAGGCCGCACACTGCACCACGATGTGAAGGGTGTATATGGCGCTGGTAAAGTGTCCTTGCGTTCCGCTCCAAAAGGTACCGGTGTTATTGCCGGTGGTCCGATGCGTGCGATTTTCGACTGTCTTGGTGTTCAGGACGTTGTGGCGAAATCTATTGGCACATCAAACCCATACAACATGGTCAACGCAACATTCGAAGCGCTGAAAAACATGCAAAGCCCGCGTCAGGTTGCATCCCGCCGTGGCAAGAAAGTATCTGATATCGTATCGAACCGTGAATCGGCACACTCTACGGTTTCTGAAGATGAAACAGCCGCAGCTGAGGAGTAAGAACTATGGCTGAAGAGAAAAAGACAACGACAAAGAAGGCACCGGCCAAGAAAGCAGCAGCAAAAAAGCCTGCCGCTGAGAAAAAGGCCGCTCCTAAAAAGGAAGCTGCTGAAGCAAAAGCACCTGTCGCTGAGAAAAAAGCTCCGGCGAAAAAGGCTGCTGCCAAGAAGCCGTCCGGTAAAACAATTACCGTGACACAAGTGGCATCTCCGATCGGCCGCAAGCAATACCAGCGCGCGACATTGATCGGTCTGGGGCTGAACAAGATTGGCCGGACAAAAGAACTGGAAGACACGCCGGCAGTACGCGGCATGATCCGTGCGGTTCATCACCTGGTGAAAATTGACGAAGCCGCGTAATTAAAGGTTTTAAGAGGATAAAGCGATGAAACTCAACGAAATACAGCCAAATGAAGGCGCAGTGAAAGAACGCACCCGTAAAGGCCGCGGCATCGGTTCCGGCAAGGGCAAAACATGCGGCGTTGGCGTAAAAGGCCAAAAGTCCCGCCGTGGTGTTGCGATCAAGGGTTTCGAAGGCGGTCAAATGCCTTTGTACATGCGTCTGCCGAAGCGCGGTTTCAACAATATCTTCGCAAGAAAATTTGCTGAACTGACAACGGGCAAGCTGCAGGCCGCGATTGACAAAAAACTGATCGATGCCAAAGGCGCGCTGGACGAAGACGCTTTGGTAAAAGCAGGCGTGGTTAGCAGCAAAAAAGACGGCATCAAGCTGCTGAACAAAGGCGAACTGAAAGCCAAGGTTGAGCTGAAAATTTCTGCGGCAACCGGTCCGGCAACAGAAGCCGTTTCCAAAGCTGGCGGCAAAATCGACATTATCGAAGTCAAGCCGAAGCCGGAAGGCAAACTGCCGAAAAAAGAAGGCAAAAAAACAGACAGAAAAGCTAAAAAAGCCAAGAAGTAAGCTTTTGTTTTAAATCATCAAAACAGCCTGGCGCTCGTGTCAGGCTTTTTGTTTATGGGATTTATGCATTGTATGACTTGCCAGAGCGGCTGGTTTTTTCTACATCTAATAGACTCATTTATAAGGAATTTTTCATATGGTATCTGCTGTTGAACAGCTTGCGAAAAACGCGAATTGGGGTGCGCTGGCAAAGGCCACGGAACTGAAGCAACGGATTATGTTCGTCCTCGGCGCATTGATTGTATACCGCATAGGGACATATATCCCTGTTCCGGGCATCGATCCGCACATCTGGGGGGAGATTTACTCACAAAAGGGCGGCGGTATCCTCGATATGTTCAACATGTTCTCCGGCGGCGCGCTACAGCGTATGACCATTTTCGCCCTGAACATCATGCCGTATATCTCGGCCTCTATTATTATGCAACTGGCAACAGCGATGTCGCCGGATCTGGAAGCCCTGAAAAAAGAAGGGCAGCACGGCCGCACAAAAATCAACCAGTACACGCGTTATTTGACCGTATTTCTGGCATCCATTCAGGCATATGGTCTGGCCGTCGGTCTGGAAGGCATGCAGGGCTCAACCGGTCCGGCTGTCATTGATCCGGGCCTGTTCTTCCGTTTAAGCACGGTCATCACAATCGTTGGCGGTACAATTTTCCTGATGTGGCTAGGCGAACAGATTACACAGCGCGGGATCGGGAACGGTATTTCCCTGATTATCTTCGCCGGTATTGTGGCCGAACTGCCGCGTGCGTTTGGTTCATTGCTGGAACTGGGGCGTCAGGGGCAATTCAATGCGCTGGAAATGATCGCCCTGCTGGCGCTGGTTGCCGGCGTGATTGCCTTCATCGTATATGTTGAACGCGCACAGCGCCGCGTAACGGTTCAATACCCTAAACGGCAAATGGCCGGGGGCCGGATGATGAGCGGCGGCGAACAAAACCACCTGCCGTTGAAACTGAACACATCTGGCGTTATTCCGCCGATTTTTGCATCATCCCTGCTGTTCCTGCCATTGACCATCGCGAACTTCACTAATGCGGAAGGTGGCGGTATGTTGTCGGAAGTCGCGGACTTCCTGTCCCGCTATCTTGCGCATGGCCAGCCTGCTTACATGCTGCTGTTCGGTGGTTTGATTATCTTCTTTGCGTTCTTTTACACTGCGATCGTATTCAATCCGCAGGAAAATGCAGACATGCTGCGTAAATATGGCGGTTTCATTCCCGGCATTCGCCCCGGTAACAACACGGCTGAATACCTGGATTTCGTTTTAACACGCATCACGGCGCTTGGTGCCCTGTACCTCGTGTTTATCTGTTTGCTGCCGGAATTCCTGATTTCCCATTATTCCATTCCGTTTTACTTTGGTGGAACGAGTTTGCTGATCGTGGTGAGCGTCACAATGGATACCGTCGCGCAGGTGCATTCGCACATGATCGCCCATCAATATGAAGGGTTGATCAAAAAGACAAAACTGCGTGGCACGCGTGGCCGCCGCTAACACATAATCATAAGGAACTGACCATGAACTTGATTTTGATAGGCCCCCCGGGCGCTGGAAAAGGAACACAGGCCAAGATTCTGGAAGACAAATACGGTCTGAAACAGCTGTCCACCGGTGACATGCTGCGCGCGGAAGTTGCTTCCGGTTCCGACCTCGGTAAAAAAGCCAAGGACATCATGGACCGTGGAGACCTGGTCCCCGACGACCTGATCGTTGATATGATTGCATCCCGCATGGAAGCCGATGACTGCAAAAACGGCGTCATTTTTGATGGTTTCCCCCGTACGGTCGATCAGGCGCAGGCGCTGGATTCCATGCTGTCGGAAAAGGGCAACCCGCTGGCCGCCGTCATCCTGTTCGAAGTGGACGAAGAAGAGCTGGTTGGCCGCCTGAATACCCGCGTGGAACAGGCAAAAGCGGCCGGGCAGGAGGTGCGTGCGGATGATAACGAAGAAACCCTGCGTAACCGCCTGCAGGTCTACCGCAATCAGACAGCGCCCATCATTCCATATTACGAAGCGGAGGATATGCTCTCCCGCGTGGATGGCATGGCTTCGATTGACGAAGTCTCGGCCTCCGTTGCCTCTATTCTGGATAAGGCCAAAGCAGCCTAAAACATTGTAAAATAAAGCATTGACAGGACCCGCATTATGCCTATAATGCGGCCATCTTAAGCCCCAAAGAGCATAAAACGCCTTATCTAAGGCACTGTTTTTCCAAGGCTTTTGTTTGGTTTACAAACCGGCGCAGTTAAGTCGACAAAACATGGCTGTTTTACGGTTTGGTTTGATATTAGATAAAAGGAGAGACCGTCAATGGCTCGTATTGCCGGGGTAAACGTTCCCGATAAGAAACGTGCAGTGATTGCACTGACATATATTCACGGAATTGGCCGCGCGAAAGCACGTCAAATTCTGGATGCTTGTGGTATTGAACGCACAAAGCGCATGTTCGACCTGACAGAAGACGAACTGAACCAGATTCGTGCGGAAGTCGACACAGACAAATACACAATCGAAGGGGACCTGCGCCGTGAAGTGTCCATGAACATCAAACGCCTGATGGACATGAAATGCTACCGTGGCCTGCGTCACCGTAACCGTCTGCCCGTCCGCGGTCAGAACACAAAGACAAATGCCCGTACCCGTAAAGGCCCGGCAAAACCGATCGCCGGTAAGAAGAAGTAAGGAGGGTATGACCAATGGCTAAAGCAATTCGTAAGAAAAAAGTTGTCCGTAAAAACATCACATCCGGTGTCGCGCACGTTGATTCATCATTCAACAACACGATGATCACGATTTCAGACGCACAAGGAAACGCCATTTCATGGTCTTCCGCTGGTATGATGGGTTTCAAAGGATCCCGTAAATCTACGCCGTACGCTGCGCAGGTTGCTGCGGAAGATGCAGGCCGCAAGGCACAGGAACACGGCATGAAGGAACTGGACGTACTGGTCAAAGGACCGGGCTCCGGACGTGAATCAGCCCTGCGTGCGTTGAGCTCAATCGGCTTCACAATCCGTAACATTAAAGACGTGACGCCAATCCCGCACAATGGTTGCCGTCCGCGCAAACGCCGCCGCGTATAATAATTATTTTAACCACCAGAGGCCGGTTAAGACCCGGATGACGTGAAAGGAAAGAACTAGATGATACAGAAAAACTGGCAGGAACTGATTAAACCATCCAAAGTTGATATTGCGTATGGTGCTCAGGAAACAATCGGCAAAATCGTTGCGGAACCTCTGGAGCGTGGCTTCGGTCTGACGCTTGGTAACGCGCTGCGCCGTATCCTTCTGTCGTCACTGCAGGGTGCTGCCGTAACAGCGATCCAGATTGATGGTGTTCAGCACGAATTTTCATCCATCGAAGGTGTGCGCGAAGACGTAACGGACATTGTCCTGAACGTGAAAGCCATTGCCGTTCGTATGCATGTTGAAGGTCCGAAGAAAATGCGCCTGGCTGCTGAAGGCCCGTGCGAAGTAACGGCCGGTATGATCGAAGCTGGCGCGGACATCGAAATCATGAACCCTGAACTGGTGATCTGTACACTGGACAAGGGTGCGAAACTGAACATGGAAATGACAGTGAACACGGGTAAGGGGTACCGTCCGGCCTCACATAACCGTCCGGAAGAAGCCCCTGTTGGCCTGATCCCGGTCGACTCTGTGTTCTCACCGGTTCGTAAAGTCACATACGATGTGGAAGACACACGTGTGGGTCAGATCACAGACTACGATAAATTGACACTGTCTGTTGAAACAAACGGCGTCGTCACACCCGAAGATGCAGTGGCCTTGGCCGCGCGTATTCTTCAGGATCAGCTTCAGGTCTTCGTCAACTTTGATGAGCCGGACGTGAAGGAAGAAAAAGAAGAAGGCGACGACCTGCCGTTCAACCGCAACCTGTTGCGCAAAGTGGACGAGCTGGAACTGTCTGTCCGTTCTGCCAACTGCCTGAAAAACGACAACATCGTTTACATTGGCGACCTGGTACAAAAGAGCGAGAACGACATGCTGCGTACACCGAACTTCGGTCGTAAGTCGCTGAACGAAATTAAGGAAGTTCTGGCGAACATGGGTCTGCACCTTGGTATGCAGGTCGAAGGATGGCCGCCGGAAAATATTGAAGATTTGGCGAAACGACTGGACGACCCGTTCAGCGCCTAAATTAAACGCGAGAGGATCAAGCCATGAGACATGGTGTAAAACAAAGAAAACTGAACCGCACATCGGCCCATATGGAAGCGATGCTGTCCAACATGTCAGCGTCTCTGATCAAGCATGAGCAGATCACAACGACACTGCCGAAAGCCAAAGAGCTTCGTCCGTTCGTTGAAAAACTGATCACGCTGGGTAAGAAGGCAAAAGCCAGCCCGGATAAGGCTCTGGCAAACCGCCGCGTGGTTTTGTCCAAAATGCGCGATAAAACTCAGGCCGCGAAAATCTTTGACGTTCTGGCAGATCGGTACGCCGATCGTGATGGCGGTTACATCCGCATCATGAAGGCCGGTTTCCGTTATGGTGACAACGCGCCGATGGCCGTGATCGAACTGGTTGACCGTGACGAAGACGCAAAAGGTCAGGACAGCGGTCCGGTTTGGGACGACGAAGACGAATTCGTAGAAGAAGAGCAAAAGGCAGTCGCCGCAGGCTAATCTCAAAATAAAATAAAGAATTTATCTGTTCCCGGGCGGATGTCCGGGACGGGTAAGAAAGCGGGTTCACGGCGGGCCCGCTTTTTTTCTTGTTGCGATCTTTTCCTGTTCATTGCGTCATCGCATCGTTCGCCTATGTCTTATAGGCTTCACTCTTTATTCCTTGTGAATAGAAAAAGCTCTTTGCAAGGAAACACAAGGGGGATTAAGCGGATTTTTTGCGCTGCTGGTAAACGAAATCGGCGGACGGGAAAGCGCGGGCGCGCACTTCTTCCGCATAGGTTTTGACGGCGTCTTCCATGATTGGTGACACATTGGCGTAAGGCTTCACAAACTTCGGCTTTCGCCCGTCCGTAATCCCCATCATGTCCTCGGTGACCAGTATCTGCCCGTCGCATGCGGCGGACGCCCCGATCCCGATGGTCGGAACGGCAATAGCGGCAGTGATGGCGGCGGCCAGCGGCTCGCTCACGCCCTCAACCACAATAGCGAAGGCTCCGGCCTGTGCTATGGCGCGCGCATCGTCCATAATGGCTTCGGCTTCGGCATTATCATGGCCGCGGGATTTATAACCGCCCAGCGTATTCACTGCTTGCGGGCGCAGGCCAATATGCCCCATGACCGGCACGCCGCGCTGTGTCAGGAAGGCGACCGTTTCGGCCATTTCCACCCCGCCTTCCAGCTTGATGGCCTGGCAGCCGGTTTCTTTCATGATTTGCGCGCCGTTGGTAAACGCCTGCTCTGGCGATGCCTGGTACGATCCGAACGGCATGTCCACGACCACCAGCGCATTCTGGGATGAGCGAACAACGGCCTGCCCGTGACGGATCATCATCGGCAAATCGGCGCCCAGCGTGTCGTCCATGCCGTACAGCACCATGGCCATGGAATCCCCCACCAGCATCAAATCGCAATGCTGGTCCAGTATTTGTGCCACCCGCGCCGTATACGCGGTCAGGCAGACGATGGGCGTTCCACCCTTGGCTTCGGCTATATTCAGGACTGTTTTACGCATGGGACAGGGATAGCCGGAACAGGACATAAGGGCAACAAAAAAGCTTACAATATTATACATAATAAGATAAATCGGTTCTGTGTCTTGATATAGGAGTTACATATGTTTTGGACCCGTTTGGCCGCAGACATGGAATCTGATGAGCTTTTTAACCACAGTAAGTCTAACATCCGCTGGGCATTCAGATTGGCTGCACAAGCCTTCGATTATGTTCTTCAAAATTCTACAGAGATATCACCAATTGATAGACATGAATTTGGAGAACTGAGCCAATGGTTAAAAAATACGATCTCAACGGACGAGCGTTTATTAGAGTTTATGGCCGAAGGGTTGTCCATCACAAAAGCATTCGATGAGGATACGATGGTGTCGGAAGAAGCCGAGTTTATTGAGGCCATTGAAAGAGACAAATTCCAGTATGTTAACAATTACGCGACATTTGCAGGCGAGCTGAATTATGCGATAACATATGCCAGCTATTTGGTTTTAAACAGACCAAAAATAGAATTGGAAAATGCTGATTATCTAAATCTTGGCGCTCTCAGACATATAATTAAAACCTATCGAGTGCCCTCAGTTCATATTCTTTAGGTATATCCTCATTTCAGCCACATTTGCGTCTTGAATGTGCCGTGATCGCGCACTAGATTTTTTATCGCTATGACGACGCGTTTGATTCTACAGGTTTGTGCAGTATTTCTGATTGCCCTTGGGGCAACGGCTTTTGCGCAGCCGCGTGAAGCTCCGTCGTCAAGCGAACAGGTCATGTTGTCTTACGCACCCGTCGTCAAGCGCGTATCCCCGGCAGTTGTCAATATTTACACTAAGCGTGTTGTAACACGATCTTACAGCCCGTTTATGAGCGATCCGTTCTTCGACCGCTTTTTTGGCGGGGGTATGGGAGGCTTGTCCCGCAAGCAGGTTGAGAATTCCCTTGGCTCCGGCGTGATCGTGGAATCCGACGGGCTGGTCGTCACAAACGCCCATGTGATTAAGGGCGCGCAGGAAATATCCGTCGTTCTGTCCGATGGCCGCGAATTTGATGCAAAATTGTCCTTGCTGGATGAACCGTCCGATCTGGCTGTCCTTCAGATGGAAACGGAAGGCGAGAAACTGCCATATGTATCGCTGCGCCCCAGTGAGACGCTGGAAGTTGGCGATATTGTCATAGCAATCGGCAACCCGTTCGGCGTAGGACAGACGGTAACCAGTGGTATTGTTTCCGCTCTGGCGCGCTCATCCCTGAACATCAATGATTTCAACTTCTTTATCCAGACCGACGCTGCGATTAACCCTGGAAATTCCGGCGGACCGCTGGTGGCGATGGACGGCCAGGTTGTGGGCATTAACAGCGCGATTTATTCCCGCGATGGCGGTTCACTGGGTATTGGCTTTGCCGTTCCATCAGAGATGGTGAATACCGTAATTGCCGCCGCAAAAAGCGGCCGCATGGGCGAACAGGGCGTTGTACGTCCGTGGATCGGCGTAACCGCACAGGCCGTGACCGCCGATATTGCCGACAGTCTGGGCCTGAATCGCCCCTCCGGCGTACTGATAGCAGATCTGCACGAAGTCAGCCCGGCAAAGAAAGCCGGGATAAAGGCCGGCGATGTGATTGTTGCCGTCAACGGCAAACAAGTCCGCGACCCGGCGGAAATGCGTTTCCGGCTGGCAACTGTCCCCCTGGGGGAGGCTGCTAATCTGGAATACTTACGCGAAGGCGAAAAGAAAACTGCCCTGATGACAGCCATGGCCCCGCCGGAAATACCCGCCCGTGATGAACGTGTTCTGGAAGGGCCGCACCCATTAAACGGCGTACAGGTATCAAACATGAACCCGGCAGTGGCCGTAGAACTTGGTGTCGCCGATAAACATGGCGGCGTAGCGGTAATAGCGACAAATCCGCGAAGCTCCAGCTTCAGAGTTGTTCGACCGGGAGATATCATCCTGTCCGTCAACGAAGATGAGATAGAGGATGTAAAAGACCTGGAACGCGAAATGAAGCAGGGGGCTCGCAGGGATGGCTGGGCCTTGCTGATCGAACGTGCCGGCCGTAAGACACAGATCGTTATCCGCTAATCTGCTTTCTTTCCTGAAATCGACACGCTAAAATGTTCGTTTGTACGAGGACTATATGCACAAGACAAACGAACAACTGCCGAAAGCGTTATGGTTATGGATCCCTTTAGGGATGTTTATCTTCCAGGTTGTGGGGGAGAATTTCCTGTATCGCGATTATATGGACTGGGTGGTTGCGGAAAACGGCCCGTATGAAACCCTGGAATTTTTGATACTGCTCGTGGCGCTAACTCTGGCAGTTTACACGCTGGTGCATATGGATCGCTCAAACAAGCCCTTAACAGGTTGGATTGTCCTTGCGGCGCTGTGCTGTATATATGTGGCGGGCGAGGAGATAAGCTGGGGCCAGCATTTTCTGGATTGGACGACCCCCGAATTCTGGAGCACGATCAACGACCAGAATGAAACCAACCTTCACAACACCTCGTCATGGCTAGACCAGAAGCCGCGCCTGTTATTATCGGTCGGCGTTTATGTCGGCGGCCTGATTATCCCGTTCCTGCTGGAAAAGAAGCCGCTCCTGCTGCCTGAGCGTTTTGCAGTTATTTTCCCGACAAAGCAGTTCTTTATCTGCGCCGCTATCTGCCTGTTCGTCAAAATCGCCGATAAAGTCGGGGACGCGGTCGAATACTACATTTTCGGCCGGGGGGCGGAAAGCGAAGAACAGTTCTTGTTCTACTTTGTCTTTTTATATCTTCTTTTGATGAAAAAACGGCTCGTTCCTGCTAAACAGTAGGTATGACAGCCAATTTGTTCCAAAGCGCCAATTTATCGGCAGATGCGCCGCGTCCGCTGGCCGACCGTCTGCGCCCGAAGGTGCTGGCTGATATCGTCGGGCAGGATCATCTGGTCGGCCCGGATGGCCCGATTGGGAAAATGGCCGCATCGGGCAAGCTTGCATCCATGATATTGTGGGGACCGCCCGGTTGTGGGAAAACCACACTGGCCAAAATACTGGCCGACCATACCGACATGCATTTTGAAATGCTGTCCGCCATTTTTTCCGGCGTGGCGGATTTGCGTAAGACATTCGATGCCGCCCGCGCCAGACGCGAACAGGGCAAAGGAACATTGCTCTTTGTCGACGAAATCCACCGCTTCAATAAATCGCAGCAGGATGCGTTCCTGCCGGTGGTGGAGGACGGCACGATTACGCTCATTGGCGCAACGACTGAAAATCCCTCGTTCGAATTAAACGCCGCTTTGTTGTCGCGCTCCCAGGTATTCGTGCTGAAACGCCTCGACGAAACCGGGCTGGAAAGCTTGTTAAAAAGAGCGGAAGAGGAGATTGGCGCTGCCCTGCCGCTGGATGAAGAAGCGCGCGAAACATTAAAGGCGATGGCCGATGGCGATGGCCGTTATGTCCTGACGCTGGCCGAACAGGTCTTTGCCCATGATGATGCGCTGGACCGGGAAGGCCTGATGGGCCTGCTGCAAAAACGTGCACCGCTCTACGATAAAAGCGATGACGGGCATTATAATTTAATAAGCGCGCTGCATAAAAGCGTGCGCGGCTCTGACCCCGATGCCGCGCTCTACTGGTTCGCGCGCATGCTGGCGGGCGGGGAAGACCCGCGCTATCTGGCACGGCGCATGATCCGTATGGCGTCCGAAGATATCGGTCTGGCCGACCCGCAGGCCTTGGCGGTGACATTGGCTGCAGCTGACGCCTATGAACGGCTTGGCTCGCCCGAAGGGGAACTGGCACTGGCGCAGGCACTCATCCACCTAGCGACGGCGCCGAAATCAAATGCCGCTTATATGGCCTATAAAGCCGCCATGCGAACGGCGAAGGAAACGGGATCGCTGATGCCGCCTATACATATTCTGAACGCCCCGACAAAATTGATGAAGGAACAGGATTATGGCGATGGCTACATTTATGACCATGACACGCCCGAAGGATTTTCCGGGCAGGATTATTTCCCCGAAGAAATGGGCCGCGTGGAATTTTACGATCCGCCTGAACGCGGTTTTGAACGGGATATCAGAAAACGTCTGGAATACTGGTCAAAGTTGCGGGGCAGGAATACGCAATAAGCTGGTTTCAAAACGGAAGCTTCCACCCCACCCCGGTGTTATTAAATTGTAGCCAGTTTTACCGTCACCCAAAGTAATGCCCTTCAGACTTTTACGCAGAACGGACATATGTACCCGTATTCTGTTTCGGGCATCGTCATCAGGAATTCTCGGGAACAGACTGTCCTGAAGATGGCGCATTGAAACGCTGTGATTATCAGCTTCGAGTATAAGCTGTAACAGGCGTGTCGGCATTGCGCGCAGGCGAACCTCTTGTTCTTGGTAACACACAACGCCATGATGTATGCGCGGTGTACCGTCACTATTGATATGGTTTGCCCGACCGGCCTCTCTAAAGACAAGCTTTAAGCTAAACCCCTCAACGGTTATTATGGTATTTTCTGACATGCGGCTTTATAGCAAATAAACACGAGACGTCAATATGAAAAATTATGAACTATTCTGCGGAATTGACTGGAGCGGGGCCAAAACACCGGTCAACACAAAGTCGATTGCTGTGGCCTTGGCTTGGCCGGACAGGGAAGCGCCCCATGCTTCCGGCAAAATCTGGTCGCGTGAAAAGGTTGCCGACTGGCTGGTGGCCATGGCCGAAAAGGGCAAGCGCATGCTGGTCGGCATCGATTGTAATTTCGGCTACGCGCAGGAAATCGGGGTACGGCAGTTCGGACCGGACTATGATTACCGTGATCTCTGGCAGGCTGTGGAAGCGGCCAATCAGAATGAAGCCAACTATTTCGCCGGTGGATACTGGCAAAACGCGTCCTATGCACCGTATTTCTGGACGGAAGGCAAAATGCCGGACGGTTTTACCATGCCCAAACGGCTGACCGAAACCACTTGCGGGCAGGCGGGGTATGGCTGGCCCGAAAGCCCGTTTAAGCTGATAGGTGCCAAGCAGGTGGGTAAAGGAGGTCTGGCGGGTATGCGCATGGCACTGGATTTGAAGGAAAAGCTGGGCAGTGCAATCGCCATCTGGCCGTTTGAACGGGATACGGATGATGCAGTCATAGTTATGAGCGAGATTTACCCGCGCCAGTTCCTGCGCCGTGCCGGACATGGTAATGCCAAGGTACGGACGATGGCGGAGCTGAATACAGCTATGACTGCTCTGGGTTCAGAGAAAGCGGAAGTCAAAGGTGCGGACATTACCGACCACGACGCCGATGCGCTCATCTCCGCTGCCGGATTGCGGTTTTTATGCGGGTCAGGTAAAACAGTGCCTGATAACATTGCCCATCCGCCAATGCTGGACGATTTAGCCGCCAGCCGGGAAGGGTGGATTTTTGGGGTTGGAGACAAATAACATGCAGATAATTTTGGCTATAGCGGCCGGCGGGGCAGCGGGGGCGGTGATGCGGCATTTCGCCAATAATGCCATCATGCACCAGGTAACCTCCGGTTTTCCCTACGGAATATTAAGCATCAACGTCATTGGTTCCCTTTTGATGGGGGTAATGGTTGGCCTGTTTGCCCATGTCTGGCAGCCGCCTGCCGAAATCAAGGCGTTTTTAACGGTCGGTGTGTTGGGCGCATTTACTACCTTTTCAACCTTTTCTCTGGATGTTGTGACCCTGTATGAACGCGGCGCTGTTTTGGCCGCTGCCGCTTACATCACGGCCTCCGTGATTTTATCAATCGCAGGCCTGTTCGCAGGGCTTTTGCTGGTAAGGCATTTCGCATCATGAGCAAGGTACGTCATGTCACGGTATCGGAAGGCGATGATGGGCAGCGGCTGGATCGCTGGCTAACCCACCAGACGGTAAAACCCCCACTGGCTTACCCACCAGATGGCTTACTCACCAGATTGGTTACTCACAGTTTTATTACTCACCAGATTGGTTACTCACCAGATTCACTACCCACCCTTTTTCTTACCCACCACTCTCCCTTACCCACCCTTTTTCTTACCCACCACTCTCCCTTACCCACCCTTTTTCTTACCCACCACTCTCCCTTACCCACCCTTTTTCTTACCC
>JAUHXT010000092.1 GCA_030426925.1 Alphaproteobacteria bacterium
ATCCAGACGACGAACAGCCCGGCAACCGGGAAGATGGTGAACGCCGCCAGAGCCAGTTTCCAGTCCTGATAAAACATCACGCCGGCGAGGAAAATAAATGTAATCAGGCTTTTGCCGATGCTGGTCAGCACTTCGGTCACGGCCATACGCATGACGTTGACATCGTTCACGACGCGGGACAGCAATTCGCCGCTCGGGTGGTCATGGAAAAAGCGCAAATCAAGCAGCATAAAATGCGCAAACAGCTTTCTTTGTGCATCTGCAACAATCGACTGGCCGATCGTGTTCATCGTGATGGTGTGAAAATAGGTTGTTGCACCGCGAATAAGGAATAAAACCATGATGACAGTGGACAGGCCGAGAATACGCCCCTGCCGTCCGGCCACCAGAACATCGTCAATCACAGGCTGGACAAGGGCTGCGAAGGCCGCAGTCATGGCGGCGGCGATCAGCATGAAAGCAATTGCCCATACCAATTGGCCCACGTAGGGACGCAAATATCCCTTCACAAGCCGCGAGACCAGCGGCCATGTTGCTGATTTTTTCTTTTTTGATAAGAGGTTAGTGTTAATTTCTTCACTCATTTTGTGTTAAAATAGACCATGAAAGGTATGTATGTCTATGTCCAACCACGATGATATTCCACTGGAAAAGCCTGTCGGCCGGGATATCGGGCTGGCGCTTGGCGGCGGGATGGCCCGCGGCTTCGCCCATATCGGTGTTTTAAAGGTTCTCAAAAAAAATGGAATCTTCCCGCGTATCATAGCCGGAACATCGATTGGCGCACTTGTTGGCGGTTGTTACCTTGCCGATAAACTGGATGAACTGGAAGAATGGGCGTTGTCCCTGAACCGTATGAAAATTTTTTCGTATCTCGATTTCCGTGTCCGTAGTGCGGGTCTCATCGGCGGGGAAAAGCTGTTGGGTATTTTGGAAGAACATTTCAAAGGCATGAATATCGAAGATCTGGATCAGCCGTTTATTGCGATTGCAGCCGACCTGACGACCGGGCATGAAATCTGGCTGCGCAAGGGATCGTTTATTGATGCTATCCGTGCGTCCTTTGCCTTGCCGGGCGTTTTTCCGCCGGTGGAGCTGAACCACCGCATGCTTGTGGACGGGGCGCTGGTGAACCCCCTGCCCGTATCGGTATGTCAGGCCTTTGGGTCCCGTATGACGATTGCCGTGGACCTGCACGCTGACCTGATTGGTAAGGCCACAAAACCCGGCCAGAAATACCAGACGGTCGCCGGGTTCGATCCGCTCAACACCGATGATGTTCCATTGGAAACACAAAAATCATTTGCCAGCGGTTTAACCCGCAGGCTGTTCCGCCGCGCGGAAAATTCACCCAGCCTTTTCGGGGTGATGGTTTCCGCCCTTGGTATTATTCAGGACCGTTTGACGCGTTCGCGGCTGGCGGGCGACCCGCCGGACGTACACATCAAACCGCAAATCGGACATATCGGCTTGCTGGAGTTTGAAAAAGCGAAAGAACTGATAAAGCTGGGCGAGGAAGCAGCCGAGCGTTCAATGCCGGAAATTGAGGCCGCAATGCGTGTCCTGCTGCCGTCCCACCAGATACAGGACTTACTGGATATCCCGCCACAATCATGAGAATTTTAGCACTTTTACTCCTGATATTTTTGTTTAATTCATCGGCATATGCTTCTGATTTTAAATTGTTATTTCCTGTTCAATGTGACCTTGGAAAAAGCTGCTGGATTCTGAATTACATGGATGCCGCCGGTAACGATGTACGGGCGCAGGACTTTATGTGCGGGCCGCGTACTTACAACACGCATACAGGCATTGATATCGCCGTGCGGGATTTGAAAACCGCGCAAAAGGGCGTGAGCGTTATCGCCCCTGCCGACGGGCGCGTTGTCTATGCCCGCTCCGACGTTATTGATGAAATTTACAAGCAAGGGACACAGACCTCCGCTTGCGGTAATGGTTTGGTGATCTTGCATGACAGCGGATGGGAAACACGGTTTTGCCATTTAAAGGAAAACAGTTTGACCGTGACGCGCGGGACAACGGTGAAGGCCGGAGACAAGCTAGCTGAAATCGGCCTGTCCGGCGCTACATCCTGGCCGCACCTTGCATTCTCTGTTTTGCGGAACGCCAAATTTTATGACCCGTTCAGCGGGCGCCTTGGCATGGAAGGGTGCGGCCTGACGCCAAAATCCCTGTGGGCCGATGCGCAGCAATATCCCTATCACCCGTTTTCAATTTTTAATCTTGGTTTTTCCAGCACTGCCCCGGATGTGGGTAAGATAGACCTCGGCACATTCGCCAAGCCAAGGCGGTTATCCGCAGATATTCAGGCGCTTCATTTCTGGTCGTACGCTTTCGGCATGCAGCCCGGCGATGTGGCAACCCTCAGCATTACTGCGCCGGATGGGCAGGAACTGGCGCGTCAGCGCACAACGGTAGACATGGCGGAAACGAAGTCCTTTTTTACCATCAGCCATGATCGCGGCAACGGGCTGTTTGAACCGGGGCTTTATACAGGACTTATCACACTGGAACGCGGTGCAGGCGAAAGCAAAAAAATAAATGAATGGAAACGGTTGGTAGAATTGGTTGAAGTGGAAAACTAATTCTATTTGCCCGGTTGTTTGCGCTTTTTATGCTTGCGGTCGGGCAACGCCATACCCCATTTGAACTCATCCACCAGATAGGTCGGCATCACGTTGTTATACAGCGCCATCAGGTTTTTGAGCGCGACATCGACATCTTTCAGGTTTTCACAATGGGCGAAATTGGCCATGTGCATACCGGTTTTAACAAGGCAGGTATCCATGCCGGCCGCATTGCCCCCAAGTATGTCATGGGCGAATGTGTCCCCTATCACAACGGTTTGCGCGGGGTAGATTTCCTTGCCCTGAAAATATTCGATGCAGTGGCGGAAAATCGGCTGGTGCGGTTTCCCGATATAATGGACGATCCCGCCGAAATCCTGGTATTTGCGGGCCAGAAGACCAGGGCCCATCAAATAATCTGATGTGATCAGCGCGCGGCTGTCCGGGTTGGCGCAGATCATCTTGATACGTTTTTGTATCCCTTTGCGCAGGATTTTATCCAGCTCTGCCAAATCAGCGCCCTTGGGCATACCGGCGACAAGGATAAAGCTGGCTTCGCTGATCTCACTCACGACCTCGATGTCATTGTCCTCTACCAGCGGGCTTGTGCCATCTTTGGACAGCAGGTAACACTGACGGCCTATTCCTTCGAATACGCCTTTCTGGTCCTTCAGGCCTTCCCAAATCAATTCCCCGGTGGTGAGCATGTAGTTATACAGGCTCGGCCCGATGCCCATTTTCTTCAGTTCGGCCTTGGCTTCAGCCGCGCGGTTGATGGTGTTGGAGAGTAATATAATCGTTTTTTTTCGCTCTTTGAGCTCTTTCAGGCAGTCAGGCACACCGTCAAAGGCTTCGTCCCCGTCATGCAGGACACCCCACTGATCGATGATCATCCCCATGTAGCTGTCGGAAATGTCTGAAATACCGGCGCAGAACTTTGTTTTTGCCATAGATAACCTTAAAAGACGTCTTGTGGGACTCACCCCTGTAAAACCGCTGATATTATGAAGACTTCACCATAATCAATCAAGCGGCAACTTACAGGGATGTCCCTTTTAGGCGGCTTTCTTGGCCGCCGTCTTTGGCTGTCGTCCGGCTGCCTGTGACAGGCGCTCATAGAGCTTGCCGATATCACTGGACATGAAGGTTGCTTCCAACAGGCCGCCATGGTCGTTGCTGCCGGCCTGATCGTAAACTTCCTCAAACTGGCGGATGAAGCGGTTTACGTAGGTACGGAATTCGCTGTCAGAGGCAAACTTGTCGCGTACCTTCTCCAGCGGGAATTCATCACCCATTTCGGCCAGACGGCGTGTGAAGATACCCACATCGCCCTTCTGGTAAGCTTTCCATGTTTTTTCCGGCAAGGACTTGTCGAGGATACGGCTGATATCCACGGACAGGGAGTGCAGGCTCTCGATGACGAACTTGGCGGAGCCCATAAAGGCATCGCGCTGTGTACGCCATTCGGCCTTGCGGATTTTTTCGGCCAGCGCGTCGGCGTCCTGAGCCGCCTTGAACAGGGCCGTAGACTGGCGACCGAAGTCGGACGCTGCGTGATCGACAGATTTGAGGGTTTCCTTGGAGGTAACCAGCAGGCGTTCGGCCTGCTTGTCGAGGGAATCCCGCGCTTTGTCGATCGTGACCACAGACTGCTCCGTGCTCTTACTGATATCTCCCAACTGCGCCTTCATAACGCTTGTGGCCTTGCTGATTTCGTCGGCAGACTGGCTGGAGCTTTCCGCAACCTTCTTCGCCTGTACGGCCAGTTCTTCGGTGTAGCTTTTTGATGTCTGCAAGGACGCTTTCATGTGCTCGGCCACTTCCTTGGAGCGCAGGCTGAAACCGTCGCCGATTTTCTTCAGGGACGACAAGTTGTCCTCGGACGCTTTAACAAGGTTACCTGACTCGGTGCGGACGTGTGTCACAAGCTGTTCGGTGAGGTCTGCTGCCTGTTTGACGGCGTCGCTCATCAAGCGGTTTTCTTCGCGGACTTTGGTGCCGATTTCCTCGAACCTTGTTACAACCTTGTTCGCGGTCGTGTTGATGAGTTCTGAATGGCTGGCAAATTCCTGTCCGGCGTTCTGAAGTTGTGCCACGGCCTGTCCGACAGACGATGTCAGTTCATAAAACTGCGTGTTCACGGCCTTCTGTACGTTTTCAATCTTCAACAGCGCCTGGTCTGTGGCAAGGTGAATATCGGATGACTGGTTTTCCAGCGTGCTTTCGATTTCCCGCATGGTTTCATGCGCGGTTTTCGCCGCTGTTTCGATGTCATCGACCCGTGCCTTCATCTTGTCGCTGCTTTCATTCAGGATGCGGGATGCATCATCCGCCCCGGCGCGCAAGTTTTCCAGACGTTCGTCAAAGACGTCACCAACATGCTTCAGGCTCGACAGGCTGCCGTCGGAAATCGTTTCCAGGCTTTCTTTCAGTCCTTCAAAGCGCATGCGGGTTTCATCCGTTTTGCCACTGACTTTTTCGTACAGAGGCTCAATTCCGTCCGCACTCAGCTTCAGTTCTTCGCGGATGTTCTGCAGGCCGGTCAGCATTTGCGCTGTCTGATCGCCCAAGGACATGGCCTTGTTCTCAATCGACAGGTTAAGGGCGCTCAGCTGCTCATGAACGGATCCTGTTTTGCTGCTGAGTTTGGCGCTTGAGGCTTCCATTTCGTCGCTGGCAGCGGAGATTTTGGAAACGGCAAGATCACTGATATCAGCAATAGACTTGGTTTTTTCATCTATAACTTTAACAATATTATCAATATCTTCTTTGGTGGTATTAATGTGATCTTTTAGCTTTGATTGTTGGGTTTCGATCTGTTCACCGATGGTGCCGGAATGTCCTGCCACCTGCTCTGCCATGCTGGAAATTTCCTGTG
>JAUHXT010000019.1 GCA_030426925.1 Alphaproteobacteria bacterium
CGCGTCTAAAACGCTCTCATGCATCATCTCGCTCAACGTCGGATGCGGGAAGACGGTATGCATGAATTCAGCTTCGGTTAATTCGGCTGTCTTTCCAATGACATACCCCTGGATCATTTCCGTGACTTCCGCGCCGACCATATGTGCGCCCAGCAACTCGCCGGTCTTCTTGTCAAAGATCGTTTTTACCATACCCTCGGGTTCGCCCAGCGCGATGGCCTTGCCGTTACCGATAAACGGAAAGCGCCCGACATTGATGTCGTATCCGGCTTCTTTGGCCGCTTTCTCGGTCAGACCGACACTGGCCACCTGCGGCGTACAATACGTGCATCCCGGAATATTGCTCTTGATCATCGGATGCACGTCCTTCAATCCCGCAATCTTCTCAACGCAGATAATCCCTTCATGCGACGCCTTGTGCGCCAGCCACGGGGCCCCGGCCACATCACCAATAGCGTAGACCCCCTGCTCTCCCGTTTTCATATACCCGTCCGTGACAATATGCCCGCGATCCAGCTTGACGCCGGGAACGGCATCAAGGCCGATCTTTTCCGTGTTCGCCTGGATCCCCACGGCCATAATCACACGGTCGACGACAATCTTTTCCGTCTTGCCCTTCACCTCGATATGCGCTGTAACATTGTCTTTGGACTTATCCAGCTTCTTCACCTGCGCCCCGGTCAGAATCTTCATCCCCTGCTTTTCAAACTGTTTTTGGGCGAACGCTGAAATCTCGTCATCCTCGACCGGCAAAACCTTGTCTACTACCTCGGCCACGGTAACCTCAGCGCCCAGATTGCGGTAGAACGATGCAAACTCAATCCCGATCGCACCGGACCCGACCACCAGCAAGGATTTCGGCATAACATCCGGCACCATAGCTTCCTTGTACGTCCACACCAGCTTGCCGCCCTGCGGCCCAGAGCCTTCGGGCGTCGGGCCGTCCGGTTCCAATCCGGGCAGCACGCGCGCACGCGCACCCGTGGCGATGATGATATGCTTACCGGAAATTGTCTCCTTGGACTTACCCTCGATGGCAACCTTGCCCTTGCCCAGCAGCTTGCCGTACCCGTCAAATACCGTGACTTTATTCTTTTTCAGCAAATGCCCGATCCCACCGGAAAGCTGCTTCGCAACCCCGCGCGACCGTTCAACCACTTTCTTAAGGTCAAACGATACGTCCTTGACAGATATACCAAATTGGTCTGCGTGCTGTATCAAATGATGCACCTCGCTGGACCGCAGCAACGCCTTGGTCGGAATACAGCCCCAGTTCAGGCAAATACCCCCCAGGTGCTCGGACTCGATAAGCGCCACTTTCATCTTCAACTGCGCCGCGCGGATCGCCGCGACATATCCGCCCGGCCCGCCACCAATAACAATCACATCAAAATTTTGCTCAGCCATAATGTTCCTTGATTTTAAAATGGTGTGTAACGATCTATTGCAGCGAAAATCTGCACTATTTTATTGGCATCCCAAAAAGCAGCCCCACTTGCAAAATTAAAAGGGCCGCCCAGACGCGCCCTGACTGTTTGCAACAAACCGCGCGCATTGAATGACGCGGACATGGTTACATAATCTACTGCGACAGCTGCACTCATTATTACTCCCCGTACTCATACGAACTATTTTGGGCAATTCACTGCTAAACCAGCATACTGACCGGGTTTTCAATATATTGCTTCAGGATTTGCAGGAATTCCGCCCCCACGGCCCCGTCCACCGTCCGGTGATCGGTCGAAAGCGTACAGGTCATGAAATTCCCGATCTTAACCTCGCCATTCACCACATACGGCTTTTGCTTGCCCGCCCCTACGGCCAAAATACAGCTCTGCGGCGGGTTAATAATGGCCGTAAAGTCATCAATTCCGTACATGCCGAGGTTGGAAACGGAGAACGTACCGCCCTGAAACTCTTCGGGCTTCAGCTTCCCGTCACGCGCTTTTCCGGCCAGTTCCTTGACCTCGGCTGAAATCTGACGCAACCCCTTGGTTTCCGCCTTTTTCACAATCGGCGTAATCAACCCGTTCGGCGTCGCCACGGCAACAGAAATGTCGGAATGTTTAAATTGCAGCACCGCGTCATCCGTCCACTGCGTATTCGCCGCCGGGTAAGCCTGCAGGGCGTTTGCACAGGCCTTGACGATGAAATCATTGACGGACAGCTTGTAGTCTCCGTTTGCCTGATCATTAATCTGCTTGCGCGCAGCAAGCAGCGCGTCGATCTGGAACTCGACCGTCAAATAGAAATGCGGAACCGTGGTTTTGGACTCCAGCAAACGCTTGGCCGTGATTTTCTTGATATTGTTGTTGGGAACGGCGGTATAGATCATGCCGTATTCGTTGATCCGCTCATCCCCTTGCGGCACGTCGGCAGCAGTAGCAGACGTGGGTACGCCCCCTGCTCCGCTCTTCGCGCCTTCCACATCGGCCTTCACAATCCGTCCGCGCGGGCCCGATCCTTTAACGGACGACAGGTCCACTCCCTTGTCCGCCGCGATCCGCTTGGCCAGCGGTGATGCAAAAACCCGGCTGCCATTACTTTGCGTCGCTGCAGGTGCGGGTTGAGCGGCCGGCTTGGGAGCGTCCGCCTTTGGTGCGGCCTCTGCTTTCTTTGGCGCTTCTTTCGGTGGTTCCGCGCTCACATCACCAATATCATTCGCACTTTCCCCCTCTTCCAAAAGAACCGCAATCGGCGTATTCACCGCTACGCCTTCCGTCCCGCCGGAAATAAGGATTTTTCCAATCGTGCCCTCATCGACCGCTTCCACCTCCATAGTGGCTTTGTCGGTCTCAATCTCGGCAATCACATCGCCAGCCTCGACCGCGTCCCCTTCCTTCACCAGCCATTTGGCAAGGTTGCCCTCGGTCATGGTCGGGGATAGCGCTGGCATTAACACATTGATCGGCATGTTATATCACTCTACCTGCTGGTTTACCTGTTTTGCTTTGTTTTCTATAAAAATGTATTGCCATAAGACAAATAATTTCATAGAAAGCCTATAAAATGTAAAGGAGCAAGGCCCCAAAGCCCAGCCCTAAATTCAAGTAACTGTGTAAAGCATTTTATGGCGAGAAAAAACGGAAATCATTCAAAAGGCGGACAGAGAAAGAAGGGAAAAAGAAAGCACTACTCCCCCATTTCCAATAACGATCTTGCCGACCTTCACGCGGACTTTCAGATGGTTGCCTATGCCTTAGTCACACCTCTGCCAGAAAATGAGGATAGCCCGGAAGTTGACGCGCACAGACGCACCCAACTAAAACACCGCGCAGCCTCTATCTTCCAGATGGTTAGCACGATGAAAGAAGTAAAAAAGAAAAGCGGCTTGGACCTGTTCGGCTATGTCGCCCGCGCATCCCACTTAAAAGTTAGCAATGTAAAAGGTTTCAGGAAAAACGACTGGACCAGTCAGGACGCACGAAAAATTCAAAAAGGTGTAAAAGCACTATTAGCCGAGCCATTAGTTGGCCGCTTTAACTTGACTGGAATTATCATTGCCTTTCACCATGGTCACACCCCACACCCTAAGAGCATAGCAACCGCACGTGACTTGCGGAACTAGCCCTTTTGCACTATATTTAATTCCATATTATAAAAATAATCGGGAGAATGAATATGGGCATAATGACACCACCGCCGGACAATCTGGAGGAAATAAAATTCCAGTTCCGCCACTTCGGCTTGCTGGAAGGTCAGGAAATCGTCCGTTCGATTTTTGAAGAAAACGGGCTTTCTGTAACAGAACCTCTGTCGGAAGAAGATGAAGCCCGCATGACAAGGGTACTGGCCGGCGAACTATCCGCACGCAAAACGGATTGTCCCTGCTTTCAGTGCACATCATAGTATCCGGATCGCTGCCCCAGTCTCACAGCGCCCTTCCCCACTATTTTGTAATTTTATTTCAAATAACGCAGATTTTTTGATTTTTTCCTTGATGTAATATGAATAATAGCCTAGCTTGCCCGAACTTAAATTTTAACTTTGTAAATACTTAAGAGGGTAAAATGGCAAGACAATCCAGACATCGCAACAGAGACCGTGGCGGCGAAAACGCAGAACTGGTCAAAAATATTCAGGCTGCTGTTATCAGTGCAGGCAAATTCCTGAACAGTGGAAGCGAAGACAGAAATCGTGGCAGTTTCAAAGATGCCGCCAATAAATTGAAGGTGATCGGTGTTATTACGATCGAAGACCTTAAAGCAATTGGCCTGAAAGGCAAACAACCCGAAGCCGCGTTTAATGCTATCGGTAATCCAAATGCCAAGGGTAACGATATTGTCGCTCTGACAAGCGAGCAAAAACGCGCGCTGGTTCAGGCTGGCCAGACCCGTGCCATCGCAAAGGCTAACAAATTTGGCCTGCGTCTCGCAGCATAGTTTTTTTAAGAGGGTAAAATCATGGCTTTACACGGTTCAAAACGGGACAGGATCCTGACTGCAGCGCTTGCAGCAGCAACCTATTTAAACTCCGGACAAGGGGGTTTTAGAGGAATGGTACTACAAGCGAAGAGAGCGGGGCTTGTCGAAAGCAACGAAAGAAAACCGCTGGGTCTTCGACAACAGATCTTTCGCGATGCTGTAAAAGGCATACCTGTGTCGGGGCTCGGCAGCCAAAAAAGAAGGGGTGTGGCGGAAGACATCATAACCAGAGCTTCAGAAGCCGGCGTCATTCTATCCGTGCCGCAATCATCGACCCCTACACTGGGCCTGGCGACGAAATAGCTACCCCTTATAACAAACTTCCTTTGCCGCGTGGACGATCTCATCGACTTGCGGCAAAGCGAGGGCTTCGAGGTTCGCCGCATACGGCAACGGCACATCGGCAGACGCCACGCGCTTCAGCGGTGCATCCAGGAAATCGAAAGCATGCTCCCCGATCAGCGCGGCAATTTCCGCCCCGATCCCCGCAAACGGCCACCCCTCCTCACAAACGACAATCCGGTTGGTTTTCTTCACGCTTTCTAAAATCGTATAACGGTCCAGCGGGCGAATGGTCCGCAGGTTGATCACTTCCGCATCAATCCCGGCTTCGGCCAGCTTTTCTGCCGCCTGCAACGCCTTGCCCACCATTATCGAAAACGCGACAATCGTAACATCGCTACCCGCACGTTCGATCTTCGCACGGCCGATCGGGATCACGTAATCTTCGTCCGTCGGCACGTCAAAGCTCTGCCCGTACATAATTTCGTTTTCTAAAAACACAACCGGGTTCGGATCGCGGATAGCAGATTTTAACAGTCCCTTCGCATCCGATGCCGACCACGGCGCCACGACCTTTAATCCCGGCACATGCGCATACCATGAGGCATAACATTGCGAATGCTGGGCCGCCACGCGCGCCGCCGCACCATTCGGTCCGCGGAACACGATCGGGCACCCAAGCTGCCCGCCCGCCATATACAATGTTTTGGCAGCGGAATTGATAATATGGTCAATCGCCTGCATCGCGAAATTGAACGTCATAAACTCAACAATGGGCTTCAGTCCGTTCATGGCAGACCCAACCGCAATCCCCGCAAATCCGTGTTCGGTAATCGGTGTATCGATCACACGCTTGTCGCCGAATTCATCGAGCAGTCCTTGCGTCACCTTGTACGCTCCCTGGTATTCAGCCACTTCCTCGCCCATCACATAAATGTCGCCATCTGCCCGCATTTCCTCGGCCATGGCATCGCGTAGGGCTTCCCGCACCGTCTGTTCTTTGGTGCTGGCAAAAAAGGCCGCTTCATCGAACACAGGAGGTTCAATGACAACGCCTTGCGCATATAAAATATCGCGGTTATCGACATCGGCGCCAGCGGGCTGCCCCACAATGTCATTCTGAGCGAAGCCTGAACTCTGTTCAGGCGCAGTCGAAGAATCTTCTTTCGTGTCGTTTTGTCCAGATTCCTCGGCTGCGCTCGGAATGACAATAGAAGAAGCGCTCTCCCCCTCTTCCAGCAACACGGCAATCTTGGTGTTTACCGCCACGCTTTCCGTGCCTTCATCGATCAGGATTTTTCCAATCGTGCCTTCATCGACCGCTTCCACTTCCATGGTCGCCTTGTCGGTTTCAATCTCGGCAATCACGTCACCAGCTTCGACCTTGTCGCCTTCCTTGACATGCCACTTGGCAAGGTTTCCTTCGGTCATTGTTGGCGACAGCGCCGGCATCAATACATCAATCGTCATTTCTTACACCTCCACCAGCACATCGGTCCAAAGTTCGGCCGGATCCGGTTCGGGGGATTCCTTGGCGAAATCCGCAGCCTCGGTCACAATCTCTTTGATTTCTTTATCTATCGCCTTGATCTCGTCCTCGGCCACCCCGACATCCTCCAGGATAATCTTTTTCAAATTCGCAATCGGGTCGCGGTTGTCTTTCATGTCGGTGACTTCTTCTTTCGTCCGGTACTTGGCCGGGTCTGACATCGAATGCCCGCGGTAGCGATAGGTCAGGACTTCCAGAATATACGGCCCGTTCCCCGCGCGGATATAATCCAGCGCTTTGCGCGCCGCGTCCTGCATCGAAAAGACACACATACCGTCCACCTGCTCACCCGGAATACCGTAACCGGATCCGCGCGCATATAACTGCCCGGCGGATGACCGTGCCACAGACGTGCCCATGCCGTACTGGTTGTTTTCAATCACGTAAAGGCACGGCAGTTTCCACAGCGCCGCCATATTGTAGCATTCAGCGACCTGCCCCTGGTTGGCCGCACCGTCCCCCATATAGGAAATGGCAACGCCGCCGTCATTCCGGTATTTGTGGTTGAACGCAAGGCCCGTCCCGATAGACGTACTCGCCCCCACAATCCCGTGGCCGCCGTAAAATTTCTTTTCTTCTGAAAACATATGCATGGAACCACCCTTACCGCGGGAATAGCCCCCTTCCCGCCCGGTCAGCTCCGCCATAATCCCTTTCGGGTCCATACCGCAAGCCAGCATATGCGCATGGTCGCGGTAAGTGGTCACAACCGTATCGCCGTCTTTCTGCACTGATGTAATCCCTGTTACAACAGCTTCCTGCCCGATATAAAGATGGCAGAAACCACCAATCAAACCCATGCCGTAAAGCTGCCCGGCTTTTTCTTCGAACCGGCGGATCAGCAACATATCGCGGTAAAGTTTTTTCAGTTCATTTGGGTCGTGATTGGTTTTCTTCACGGCCTTCAAATTCGGTTTTTTCTTTGATGCTTTTCCGGCGGACGCCAAGGCATTTCTCCCGTTTCACAAAATAACAGTTACATGATTTAGCGCATCGAACGCGCGCTTTCCAGAGAAAAATGGCCGCTTGTGCGGCGCAATATATTGAAATCAAACTATAATTATAAAAGCGCGTATCAAAACGGAAGAATGATTTTCTAATTCTGTATAATAACGGTTTCGTCGGCAGAGCGGTATCCAAGCACGGATCGCACCCGCTCCTCCAGCAAATCGCGGTTTATGGAACCGGGGCGCATCATCACGACTTTTTCCTCAATATTCGCTTTTTGCTCGGACAGAACTGCCAGATCCTGCTCAACACTAGTGACTTGCGTCTCAAGCGAAGAAAGTTGCCAATAGCTACGCTCGCCCGCCATCAGGTGATAACCAAAGTAAAGACTAAGGCATAACCCTATGATAGCAATCATATTTTGGCGAATAATATAGCGTTTGGCGATGAGCGACTTCATATCTTCATAGAATCATAAACGAATCACCGGGTCAATCGTAAAAATACAATAGATTCAGTAACTTAAATGGAACATAAGCGGAACACAGCAGCTAACCGATTCTTTTGACTCGGTTTTTTGCTATGCCGCTTTTTTCTTGCCCACCTTTTCCGGTTTGGCGCGCATAAACGATGCACCGGAATACACGGCCGTATCGCCCAGCTCTTCTTCGATCCGCAAAAGCTGGTTATACTTCGCCATACGGTCGGAACGTGACAGCGATCCCGTCTTGATCTGCCCTGCATTTGTGGCCACGGCCAAATCCGCAATCGTTGAATCTTCCGTCTCACCCGAACGGTGCGACATCACGATGCCAAAGCTCGCGCGCTTCGCCATTTCAATTGCCTCTAAAGTCTCGCTCAAAGTTCCAATCTGGTTCACTTTGACCAAAATGGCATTGGCTGCTTTCTGGTCGATCCCCTGCGCCAGCCGTTTCGGATTGGTCACGAACAAATCGTCACCCACCATCTGCACTTTGTCACCCAGGGTTTCAGTCAGCGCGGCCCACCCATCCCAGTCATCTTCCGCCATGCCGTCTTCAATCGAACAAATCGGGTAACGGCGGCACAAATCTTCGTAATAATGTACCATCTCGGCTGACGACAAAATCTTGTCCTCACCGGCAAGGTGATAGCGCCCGTCCTTGAAAAATTCCGTTGATGCGGCATCCAGCGCAATCATAACGTCTTCACCCGGCTTGTATCCGGCCGCTTCGATAGACTTCATGATAAAACCCAGCCCGTCATCGGTGGACTTGATGCTCGGTGCGAACCCGCCCTCATCGCCCACGTTGGTGTTATGTCCCGCCGCCGACAGCTCTTTTTTCAACGCGTGGAATATTTCGGTGCCGCAGCGCATCGCCTCGGTGAAGCTTTCCACACCGACCGGCATAATCATGAATTCCTGAATATCGACCGGGTTATCGGCATGCGCACCGCCATTGATGATGTTCATCATCGGTGTCGGCAAAACATGAGCAAATGGCCCGCCTAGATAACGGAACAGCCCCATACCTGTTTCATCCGCCATGGCCTTGGCCGCTGCCAGTGAAATCCCCAAAATGGCGTTCGCTCCGAACTTGGACTTGTTGTCCGTGCCGTCCAGCTCGCTCATATACTGGTCAAGCCCCAACTGGTCTTCCGCATCAAATCCGATAAGCGCATCAGCAAGGTCGTTATTGACGAATGATACCGCGCGCTCTACCCCTTTGCCCAGGTAACGGGATTTATCGCCGTCGCGCAATTCAACCGCTTCATACGCGCCGGTTGAAGCTCCTGAAGGAACAGCGGCACGCCCCCACGCCCCGCTATCAAGAATAACTTCCACTTCAACGGTTGGGTTTCCACGGCTGTCAAAAACCTGCCGTCCACGAATGTCCAGAATTGCGGTCATAAAAAAATCCTTTCAAAGTACATGAAAGGATTTAGCAAAAACCCGCCTGCGGTAAAAGGTTTAATTATGCTTCGATATCGACTTCCGTGCCGGTGTCGGACTCGGCAACACTGCCGTCGTCCTGCCCGAACGCATTGGCACTTTTTGAAATAGAAGAATCCGGCAGGCTCGCCCGAAGCGCCAGAACCTGCTGCTGCAATTGTTCAACAGATAGGTACGCCGAATTGGTCGAAGAAAACAAGGAATTGTAGTTGGAACTGGTGCTTTGAAGGAACTGCTTGTTGAGCGCCCGTGCGCGGGAAGACAAGCCAATACCGGAATTGTTGTTGGAACGCGCAACATCCAGCAAATCTACCGTTCCGAGATTACCAATGAGATTGGAACCCTGCGCGGCACGCCCCGTCAGGTTGGAATAGGTAGCAGCGTTGAGATATTGCGATGCTCCTGCAATCGTCGGCATATGCAATTCCTTTGCAAACAGATTTCTTCACATTAATTCTATCATAACAAAAGTTATCAAAGAATAAATATTTTACGCCTTGCTCACGTCATCCAGCGCTTTGAGCTTGCCCAGCAAGGCCTCCATATCCGTCAGCTTCACCATATTCGGCCCGTCTGACGGCGCATTGTCCGGGTCTTCATGCGTTTCCATGAACACCCCGGCAACACCAACCGCAATCGCCGCCCGCGCCAGCACCGGCACCATGGTCCGGTCCCCGCCGGATGACGTCCCCTGCCCGCCCGGCTGTTGCACCGAATGGGTTGCATCGAAAATCACCGGATACCCGGTTTGCGCCATAATCGGCAGCGACCGCATATCCGATACCAGCGTGTTGTAACCAAAGCTCGCCCCGCGTTCCGTCAGCAATATTTTATCATTCCCGGTTGTCGCGATTTTCTCCGCCACATTTTTCATGTCCCATGGCGCCAGGAACTGCCCCTTTTTCACATTGATGACCGCGCCCGTCTTCCCGGCAGCCAGCAGCAAATCAGTCTGGCGGCACAAAAACGCCGGAATCTGCAACACGTCAACGACCTCCGCCACCGGCTCGCACTGGTAATCCGCGTGAATGTCGGTCAGCATCGGCACACCAAATTCCTTTTTCAAATCGGCAAAAACCGGTAACGCCCCGTCCAGTCCCATGCCGCGCACACCGGACACGCTCGTCCGGTTTGCCTTGTCGAACGACGTCTTGTAGATAAACGGAATCCCCAGCTTTTGAGTTAATTCAACCAGCGCCCCGCACATGTCAAACGCATGCTCGCGGCTCTCCATCTGGCATGGCCCGGCAATCAGCGTAAACGGCCTGTCATTCGCACAATCAATGTTTTGTATCTTTACTGTTTTCATATCTTCATTATCTACCTTTATTAAGCCGCCATATCCACTAAATCATGGAACTTTTTACTCCGTCCTGCGTTGAATGTTTATAAGGAGGTTTATTTATGAACGAAGTAACAGAAGAAATCAAAAAAGTAGCAGATCACGCGGTTCATCCGGATCATGAAACGGATCGCGACGCCCGTAAACGCCAACCCTGGATGCCCCTGACAGGTGCTATAGTGGCAGGAATACTCCTGTTCGCAATAGCGGCCCTGTTCGTGCTTTAAACCAGCCGCCCTTGTTCAATCGCGGCCTTGATAAAGGAAACAAACAGCGGGTGCGGGTCAAACGGCTTGGATTTCAGCTCCGGGTGAAACTGCACGCCGATAAACCACGGGTGGTCATTGCGCTCGCAGATCTCCGGCAAGCCGCCATCCGGTGACAGGCCAGAAAAAACAAACCCGTTTTCTTCCAACTGGTCTTTGAAATTGATGTTCACTTCATAGCGGTGACGGTGACGTTCCGAAATATCATTTTTTCCATATATTTCAGCTACTTTTGAGCCGTTCTTCAAGTTACATGGATACGCACCGAGACGCATCGTACCGCCCAGATCTTCGTCCTGTCTGCGCACTTCTGTTGCGTTGCCCTTCGTCCACTCAGTCATCAAACCGATCAGCAACTCTCCCTGCTGCTCTTCAAATTCTGATGACGTGGCGTCCGTAATGCCGCACAAATTCCGCGCCGCTTCCAAAATCGCCATTTGCAGGCCGAAACAAATTCCGAAATACGGAATGTTCTTTTCCCGCGCATATTTCGCGGCCTTGATCTTACCTTCCGCGCCGCGCACGCCAAACCCGCCGGGCACAAGAATCCCGTTCACGCCCTGCAGCTCATGGGTAATATCGTCATTGTCACCGTCAAAGATGGTGGATTCGACGAATTTCAGCTTCACCTTGACGTTGTTGGCAATCCCGCCATGGATCAGCGCTTCATTCAGCGATTTATAACTGTCTGTCAGGTTCGTGTACTTCCCGACAATCGCAATCTTGACCGACCCTTCCGGTTCTTTCACACGGCGAACAACTTCCTCCCACGAAGAAAGGTCCGGCTCCTTCGCATCATGGATTCCGAACGCGTCCAGAACCTGCGTATCCAGCCCTTCCTTATGATAACTTAACGGCACTTCATAAATTGATGATACATCCAGCGCCGGAATAACCTTGTTTTCGTCGATGTTACAGAACAGCGCAATTTTTCTCAGCTCGTCTTCGGCAATTTCGCGGTCCGCGCGGCACAAAAGGATACGCGGACGTATCCCCATCCCCATCAACTCTTTTACACTGTGCTGGGTTGGTTTGGTTTTCAGTTCCCCCGCCGCCGGGATATATGGCAACAAGGTCACATGAATAAACAACGCCCGCTCACGGCCCATCTCGTTACCGAACTGGCGGATGGCCTCCATAAACGGCAGGGATTCAATATCACCGACGGTCCCGCCAATCTCGCATAATACGAAATCCGCCGTACCGTCTTTTTCGCGGATAAAATCTTTAATCTCGTCGGTGACGTGCGGAATAACCTGAACGGTTGCTCCCAGATAATCGCCCCGGCGCTCTTTGGCCAGCACCTCGGTATAAATCCGTCCGGTTGTCGTGTTGTCGTTTTGCGTGGCCGGATTACCGGTGAAACGCTCGTAATGGCCAAGGTCGAGGTCTGTTTCCGCCCCGTCATCGGTCACATAGACTTCGCCATGCTGGAACGGGCTCATTGTGCCGGGGTCAACGTTCAGATAAGGGTCAAGTTTACACAGGCGAACCTTATAGCCACGCGCCTGTAACAATGCTCCGAGGGCGGCGGAGCCGAGACCTTTCCCTAAGGAAGATACAACGCCACCGGTGATAAAAATAAATCGTGTCATGATAATCAACCGGGATTATTAGATACTTGGATTACAATAAAAACACAAGGGGGTTTTCTATATTTCCCCTCAATTTCCGAAACAAATATCCGTGAATTATTCTGCGATTGGAACCGCTGGCGTTTCTGCCTCAGGCTCACCTTCAGTTTCGGCTTTATCGGCTTCTGCGTCAACAGCGGCCGGAGCGTTATCCAAAGAATCCAGAATACTGGTTGAAGATGTGTGCGTTCCCGCCAGGATAGCCAGCGTCAGGCTGGTCGCAAAAAAACAGGCAGCACAGATCGCAGTCGCCCGCGTCAGCAGGTTTTTGGTAGAGGCCGCACCGGCCAGGGAGCCCATACCGCCGCCGCCGCCAATACCCAGACCGCCCCCTTCAGAGCGCTGCAAAAGGACAAGGGCTATAATGGCCAGGGCCAGTATCAAATGTATTACGAGTATGACTTCTTCCATGTCTTTCCTATATCAATCTCTATGCGGCTTGCGCAATCCCTAAAAAATCTTCCGTCTTCAACGATGCCCCGCCAATCAGCGCCCCGTCCACGTTCGGAATGGCGAAAATCTCGGCTGCATTGCCGGGCTTGACGGAACCGCCGTACAAAATACGGAAATCGCCGTTATTGTCCAGCTTTTCACGGATAAAGGCATGCATGTCCCTGATATCGTCCGCGCTGGCAGTTTTTCCAGTACCAATCGCCCAGACAGGTTCATACGCAATCACTGTATTTTCGGCTGTTGTGGTATCCGGAAGGCTACGCAAAAGCTGACTGCCGACAATCTCTTGCTCCTGACCGGTATCGCGCTCGCCTTCCGTTTCCCCCACACAAACAATCGCTATCAAACCGGCGTCATGCGCCTTTTTCGCCTTTTCTGCAATCAACGCATCCGTTTCCTTGTAATACTGCCGGCGCTCGGAATGTCCCAAAATCACATACCCCGCCCCCATATCTTTTAGCATCGGCGCGGATATATCGCCGGTATAAGCCCCATTATCGAACGGCGAACAATCCTGCCCGCCCAGCGCGACCGCAGGGCCGATGGCCGCTTTGGCCGATTGCAGAAACACAAACGGCGGGCATATAAGAAAATCGCAAGCATCCAGCAACGCGCTGTTTTCATTCACCGCCGCATTAATAGATGAGGCAAGCCCGACACCGCTTTCCAGTGTCCCGTTCATCTTCCAGTTTCCGGCTATCAGTTTTTTCATAGTAAAATTCCTCGTGCGCTCTTGCTCCGCTTTCCGCCAATCCTTATAGTGCGTAAGATTTAAAAAGAAAAGAGAGGATCTGGATGCTCCGGTCACTGCGCGATGGCGCCAAACATGGGTTTTTGAAGTACATTTTGCTGGGCTTTCTGGTGCTGGCCGGTGGTGGCCTTGTACTGACAGATGTCGGCGGCTTCTTCCGTGGCGGTGTCGCGGCGGATGATGTTGCGAAAATCGGTGAACTAAAAATTTCCGCACGTGAATTCGACCGTAATGTCCGCCGTTATCTCGCGCAGCAGGGCGTCGGCCCCGAAGCGGCCTACCGCTACGGTATCATCGACCAGCTACTGGAAAGCGAAATTAACGCCCGCCTGCTAACCATCAACAGCCACGAACTCGGCCTGAAAGTTAGTGATGAACAATTAAAACATGAGTTGATGGAACTGACAGAGGTAATGGCGCAAAGCGAAGAAAGCCGCAAACTGGCCCTGCAAAGAATTCTCCAGCAACAGGGCATCAGCGAAAAGGAATTCCTGCGCTCACTGCGTCAGGAAACCTCCAACAGCCTGTTTAAAAACGCCTTGCTGGGTGGAACGGGCATTGTCCCGCGCATAATGACAAGCATCCTCTACCAATATGAAAACGAAACCCGCGATGCAGGCGGAATTATCCTGACCAATGACCAAATTAAGGACGTCGAACAACCGACGGAAGAACAGCTTCAATCATATTACGAAGCTACCAAGGCCTCGTTCCTGATCCCCGAAACCCGGACCATTACAATCGCGACCTTGAACGAAGAAATGGTAAAAGACCGCATCGAAATCACCGATGAAGAATTGCAGCAGGATTACGAAGCAAATATCGAATCCTTCACCGTGCCCGAACGCCGCCTGATCGAACAAACCGTCGCAAGTAACGAAGAACAGGCGACAAAGATTCTGGCTGAAATGGAATCGGGAAAAACCCTGCGCGAAGCCACCAAAGCCGTAACAGGAGACGAAAGCGCGTATCAGGCCCTCGACGAGTTTGAACAAAGCGGCTTGCTCGAAGATGTGGCGCAGCCTGTTTTCACAGCAAAAATAAACGAACCCGTTGGGCCGGTTGAAACGCCCCTCGGCTGGCATGTCCTGCAGGTCACAAAAATTATCGCACCGGAAAGCATCCCGTTTGATCAGGTAAAAGACGACCTGAAAAACGACCTGCTGAGCAGCCGTTTGACCGATGTCCTGATGGACACGGCGAATGAAATGGACGACCGTCTGGCTGGGGGTGAAGAACTGGAAACAATCGTCGCTGACATGGGTCTGACCACGGAAAAAATCGGCCCGATGAAAGAAACCGGCGTAACGCCGGACGATAAAAAAGATGATCTGCTCAAATCATACCAACAGGATCGCGTGGACATACTGGATACCGCCTTTTCCTTCGATGCGGGCGAAACGGCCCCCGTCATGGAATTGCAGGACGGCAACTACATCGCTGTGCGCGTGGATAGCGTAACCCCGCAAAGCTATGAAGAATATGACAGCGTCAAAGACGAACTGGCGAAACAATGGATCGATCAGCAAAAATCCCTGACCAATCAGGCGCAGGCGCAGGACCTGCTGGCAGAAATCAAGGACGGTCTGGATTTTGGCGAAGCGGCGAAAAAAGCTGGCGTCAGCATCAAAACCTACAAAGACGTCAAGCGCCGCGATCCCGGTGATACCAAACTGCCGATCCAGGCACTGGATCAGCTATTTGCATTACCGGAAGGGGAAACCCTCCTCTCCCCTTACAATGATGGTTACATCCTTTTAAACGTGTCCGCTGTGAACCTTCCTGACTTCGCCAAGGCCGATGCCGAAGGCATTTCAACGATAGAAGAATCACTTTTGCGCGTACTGCCGACCGAAGCTTTCAACCAATACATGAACGTCCTGAACCAGAAGGAAAAGGTAAAAATCAACCGCCGCCTTCTGGACCAGATGTATGGCGTCAACAATGAAGGAAGCTGATGACCGCCATTGTTCCGGACTTTTCTGCTTTTGAAACGCTCTATGCCAGCGGAAAAACCCAGCTTTTAACGCAGTGGATCCCGTCTGATCTGGAAACACCTGTATCGGCGTATCTGAAACTTGCCGCTGACAAGGAACATTCCTTCCTGCTGGAATCGGTGGAAGGCGGCGTCTCCCTTGGCCGTTATTCGATTATTGGTCTTGAACCCGATATGGTCTGGCGCTATGGCGGCGAGACCGTCACACTCGAAGAGAGCAATGCAAAGAAAACCGTTGATGCCGCGCCGCTCGACAGCTTGCGTGACCTGCTGGCACAATGTGCAATCGACCATATCCCCGGCGAAGCGCCGCCCATGGCGGCTTCAGGCCTGTTCGGGATGATGGGATACGACATGATCCGCCTGATCGAAGATATCCCGGACAGCAACCCGGATGTGCTGGATATTCCGGACGGGTTAATGATCCGCCCGACCGTCATGGTAATTTTCGACAATGTAAAAAATGAAATCTGCATCGCCACACCGGTTTACAGTCACGCAAAAAACTCTGAACACAGCGCGTCACAAACATATAATAAGGCTGTCGGACGTATTCAGACAACGTTGGATAAACTCGCCCTGCCCCTGACCAGCCCGCCGCCATCCTCTGCGCTGGGCGGTAAAACGGACGTGCAGTCCAATATGCCGCGCGAACAATTCCACGACATGGTCAAAAAATCCGTTGAATACATCAATGCCGGGGAAATTTTTCAGGTCGTTCCGTCCCAGCGTTTTTCCTTTGATTTTGACCTGCCCGCTTTTGAACTCTACCGCACTCTGCGCCGCCTGAACCCCTCCCCGTTTTTGTTTTACTTCAATTTCGGGGATTTTCATTTGGTCGGCTCCAGCCCGGAAATCCTGGTGCGTGTCCGTAAAGGTAAAGTCACCATCCGCCCCATTGCCGGTACACGCAAACGCGGCAAAACGGATGAGGAAGACAAGGCACTGGCCGAAGATTTGTTATCGGACCCGAAAGAACGCGCCGAACATCTCATGCTGCTGGACCTTGGCCGCAACGATGTCGGGCGGGTTGCCGAAAACGGTTCGGTAAAAGTAACAGAACAATTCACGGTCGAATATTATTCCCATGTTATGCATATCGTCTCGAACGTCGAAGGACAGTTGCGAGGCGATGTTGATGCGCTCGACGCTCTCTTTGCCGGTTTCCCGGCAGGAACGGTAAGCGGCGCACCGAAAATCCGCGCCATGGAAATCATTGATGAACTCGAACCCGTGAAACGGAAATTCTATGCCGGATGCGTCGGGTACCTGTCGGCAAACAATGAAATGGATACCTGCATTGCTTTGCGTACCGCGCTGGTCAAAAATGGCAAAGCCTACGTTCAGGCTGGCGGCGGCGTAGTCGCGGACAGCGACCCGGAATTCGAATATCAGGAAAGCTGCAACAAGGCCAAGGCGATCATCCGGGCGGCTGAGATTGCGCTGGAGCAGGCATCACGGCACCCAAATCCTGCGGCTGGGCAGAAGGCCGTTTAAGCAGCGCACTCACAGGAACAAATTCAAACCCGCGCGCCTTCGCGTCCGGTATCCATGTTTTTAATCCTTGCAGTGTTGCCTGTTTTGGATGGCCAATAGCTATGGCGCTTCCATTCTCCCGCGCTGTTCGCTCTAATCTCTGAAGCGCCGCATGCACAAACTCCGGCGTGTCTTCATGGTCTAAAAAAACATCACGGGACGCAAAAGGGACACCCGCATCCTGCGCTGATTGCGCCGCAACGCTGGCCGCGATAGTCCTGGAATCGACAAAGAACAGCCCGCGTTCTTTCAATGCGCCCATCAATCGCTTCATTGCACTGCTGTCCTGCGTCAGCTTACTGCCCATATGATTGTTAATCCCGGCATATCCGCTAAAACTGCCGAAAACTTTCTCCAGTTCGCTTCGGAACTCTTCATCCGTTTGTGTCGTCAGCAATGAAAGACTGCCCAAATCTACATCCGGGTTCATTGCCTCCATGGGCGTATGAATAATAATCTCCTGCCCGTTCCCTTTGGCCTCATCGGCAAAATGCTGGGCCCGTTCGGCATAAGGCAGGATAGCGATGGTCAGCGGCGCCGGTAAGGCAACCGCCTCTTCGCTGCCCCCGATATTCATGCCCACATCGTCGATAATAATGGCGATCTTCGGACTTCCGCTGACAGCAGCAGGCTGAACCTGTGCGGCAGGACGAATGATCGCCTGTCCCGTTTGTTCTAATGGTTCGTTTTCCGCTTCTTCGCTATCCAGCAGCGCTTCAAAATACTCGCTCCCGTTCGTCGGCAAAACCAGAACGGGTTCGGGGATTTCCGATAACATACCGCTTTCGGAACCTGCAGCCGGTTCAATCTCTGCCATAACCGGCTCGTTAAGCGCTTGTATCGCCATGGTCGCCTGATTTTCGGGCTCTATTGATGAACTGCCGAACATTTTCCAGTCCATAAACCCGACAAGCGCCACGGCAAGAACGGCAAAAATAATAAAAAAGCGGAAAGAAAACGGTCGGTTCATAGATCAAATCTATCAATAGGCTGGACTTCCCGCAAGTGACAGCCTTATAAAAGATGCCTGATGATAGTGTTAATTGATAATTACGACAGTTTTACATACAACCTGGTCCAGTATCTGGGCGATCTGGGTGAAAAGACGCATGTCATCCGCAATGACAAGGAAACACCGGAAAATATCGCAGACATGAAACCAAAGGGGATTGTCATTTCCCCGGGGCCCAGCGACCCCGACCATGCCGGTATCTGCCTTGATATGATCACGCTGGCCGCAAATCGGGGAATCCCGCTATTCGGCGTCTGCCTTGGCCTGCAATCAATCGGTCAGGCTTTTGGCGGCAAGGTGATACGCGGCCCAAAACCCATGCACGGCAAGGTTTCCAAAGTCCTCCACGAAGGAAAAAGCGTGTTTAAGGACATCCCCTCACCGTTCGAAGCCACGCGCTACCACTCTCTGGTCGTTGAAAAGGAAACACTGCCCGCAGTGCTTGAAATCACCGCCGAAACCGAAGACGGCGTTATCATGGGTCTGGCCCATAAAACCGCCCCGATCCACAGCGTCCAGTTCCACCCGGAAAGCATCGCGACCCAGCACGGGCACGATATGCTGAAAAACTTCCTGAAAATACTATGACTGACTTAAAAAAATATCTAAACTTATTACTCGATGATGTTGTTTTAAATGAAGAAGAAACAACTCCGGCAATGCAGGCCATCTTATCAGGTGACGCATCCCCGGTTCAAACAGCATCATTCCTGTCTCTCATGGCAATGCGCGGAAATACGTCGCAGGAAATCGTACCCGCCGCAAAAGTTCTGCGAAGCATGATGACGTCCACTATAAAAGCGCCGGGAACCGCCGTCGATTGCTGTGGTACAGGCGGCGATGCGTCGGGAACTTACAACATTTCAACCGCCGTCGCGCTCGTATCAGCCGGTACGGGTATTCCTGTTGCCAAACACGGTAACCGCGCTGCCAGCTCAAAATCCGGCGCGGCAGATGTGCTTGAAGAACTGGGAATTAATCTGGACGTATCCGTACAGCAGCTTGAAACAGCATTGTCACAATTCAACTTCTGCTTTCTGATGGCGCCCCATCACCACAACGCAATGAAAAATGTTGCCGCTATCCGGAAAGAACTGGGCTTCCGTACCATCTTCAATGTGCTGGGGCCGCTTGCCAATCCCGCCGGAACGCAATACCAGCTCATTGGTGTTTACGATCATAAACTGGTGCTGCCTCTGGCGCAGGTTTTGAAAGAACTTGGGACGAAACGCGCATGGGTCGTCCATGGCACGGACGGCCTGGATGAAATTACGACCACGGCTGAAACCAATGTTGCGATGCTGGACGAAAACGGGGAAATCAAATTCAAAACAATCTCTCCGGCTGATTTCGGCCTGCCCGTCGCGGACATGGAAGATCTGAAAGGCGGCGATGCGAAAGTGAACGCGGCGGCCATTCGCGAACTTTTGGATGGACAGCCCTCTGCCTACCGCGACATTGTTCTGGCTAATGCTGCCGCCGTTCTTGTGATAGCCGGAAAGGCCAAAACCCTGGCCGACGGCGTTGCCAAAGCCTCGGAAAGCATAGACTCCGGCAATGCCAAAGCCGTACTGGAAGGCTACGCTGCTTTCACACAAGGGAGCAAGTAGCCATGAACGTTCTGGACCGTATCTGCGCAGATAAACGCGACCATATTGAGGCGCAAAAGAAAGTCAAATCACTTTCCGATCTGGAATCAGACATTAAAAATTCTGTGAAACCAAAAGGGTTTATAGAAAGACTTTCAGAATTCAATGTGAACAATAAAATCGCCCTGATAACGGAGGTCAAAAAGGCCTCGCCCAGCAAAGGGCTGATCCGCGAAGATTTCAACCCCGTCGAAATCGCAAAAACCTACACGGAAAATGGCGCGGCCTGCCTGTCCGTCCTGACCGACGAACCGTATTTTCAGGGCAAGGATGAATATTTCCGCGATATCCGCGCGGCCGTGGACATCCCGCTCCTGCGCAAGGATTTCATGCTCGACCCATACCAAATTGCCGAATCACGCGCACTTGGCGCTGACTGTGTTCTGCTGATTATGGCGGCGCTCGACAACTCTTTGGCAAAAGAACTCTACGACGAATCCATCAAACTCGGTATGGACGTCCTTGTCGAAGTCCATGATGACGAAGAACTGAACCGCGCACTGGCGCTTGATCCCGCAATGATCGGCGTCAACAACCGCAACCTTAAATCGCTTGAGGTTGATTTACAAAACGGTATCAACATGGCCCGTAAAATTCCGAACACGGTCATGAAAATCGGCGAAAGCGGCATCTACACGAATGATGATCTGAACCGCCTCAAAGACGAGGGTTTTCAGGCTTTTCTGGTCGGTGAAAGCCTCATGCGCCAGGATGATATCGCCGCCGCCGTAAAAAAACTTTTGGCAGAGATTTGACACAAAACCAGAACTAAGATAGAACATAAGTGAACATTTTGCCCTTCTGGCACAAATTGGGACGATTTTTTTTTATTGAGGGATACAACATTATGCTGACCAAAAAGCAAAAGGATTTGCTGCTATTTATTCACGAACGCATGCGCACCGGGGACATTGCCCCCTCTTTCGATGAAATGCGCGAAGCGCTGGGCCTGCAATCCAAATCCGGTATCCACCGGCTGGTGACCGCACTCGTCGAGCGCGGCTATCTTGAACGCCTGCCGCACCGCGCCCGCGCACTGGAAGTCAAAAAACTGCCCGAAGGCTACGCTCCTGATTCAAATGACAGCACGCCGGCGGCCAATACAACCCGCGCGACCAATGACGTGTACGCCATAGCCGCCATGCAAAGCATCCCTTTATACGGGCGCATCGCCGCCGGTACGCCGATTGAAGCCATCCGCGATGAAACCCGGCAAGTGGAAATCCCGCCATCCATGTTGGGACGCGGCGACCATTACGCGCTGGAAGTCGATGGCGATTCCATGATCAAGGCTGGTATCAATGACGGTGACACCGTCATTATCCAGAAATGTGATAACGCGCCGGACGGCACAATTGTTGTTGCGCTGGTAGATGGAGAGGAAGTGACACTGAAACGCATCAAACGCGATCAAGGCAAAGTCGTTCTTGTTCCCGAAAACGACGCGTATGAAGACCGCGTGCTGGAACCGGATCGCGTGCGCATTCAGGGCAAACTCATCAGCCTTTTCCGCACTTACCACTAAGTCTCTTAGAGTGGCTGCGTTTTTGTTCGGACAGGAGCAAGGAGTGATGCGGATAAAACCTACATGAACGACGCAGTGACGCCTCCGAACGGGAACGATGCCGCTCTAATATCCGGCCCAGATACGCTCGCCGCGCTGCCCCTCGACGGTTTCGATTTTAACAGCCTGATCAAGGTAAACGGAATGTGCCCCTTCGCGGTGCACCGAGAACCGGTCGATTACAAACTGTGCGCCGCATCCCTGCACAGGCACAGATGAAATAATGATATCCGCCCAGCCGCAATCCTCCTGCCAGGCAGACGGTTCATGTGCAATAGCAACCTTGTATCCCTTTATTTCGCCCCGGCATCCGGCATCATCGCAGCGTAAATCCATGCCCCGCATTTCCCCTTCGGACGGCCAGCGCTCCGGTTTCTCCCCGTCCTGCCCGTTCATCCGCAGCCAGTTTTCAACGGCGTATTTGTCCTTGCGCCGCGTCGATACCACCAGCTTGTCATCTGCCCCGCGTATGGCAACCAAATCCGCCGTAGACGAGACAAGAATGTCCGGATGACGGCTGGTAAACGCGATGATCAGACCCAGCATAAAAAACGGCAGGCAGGCGAGCCGCGCAGGCCCCGCAAAAAAGCATAAACACACCCCGCCGAGAACAACCATCAGCAACGCGCCGGGTTCAAACGATGGCGGATTAAAGACCGCGCCCTCCAGCCCCGAAGTCCAGTAGGCCGCCTTCAGCATCAGATCAATCCCGAACCCCGAGATATAAAGCGCCGGCGCATCCAGCCCGATCGGCATCAAACACGCGGCCAGTACAAGCGACGGCATGACCACAAACGCCATCACCGGAACGGCCATCAAATTCCCAAGCAGCCCGTACACCGAATGGTGCTGGAAATGGAACAACGCAAACGGCGCAATCGCTACTTCCGCAATAATCGTTGTCACAATTATGCCAAGGACATACAAACCTGCACGATGCACAAACCCCCGCTGCGCATACAACGCGCCCCACTTGTCACGCACCGCATCGTAAAAACTGATCAGCGCGACAACGGCCGCGAATGACATCTGGAAACTTACGCTCATCAGGCTGTCCGGGCTGATAAGCAAAACCACGAGCGCGGCAATCACGACAATCCGCAGTGTAAAAGGCGACCGGTCGGCCATAATGGCAATCAGCACGAGCCCTGTCATCATCAACGCCCGCTGCGTCGGCACGTTCGCCCCGACAAGGAAGGTATAAAACACAATCCCGCACAGCGCGAACAACGCAGCGATTTTCTTGATCGGTAAATACAGCGCCATCCGCGGCCACAACGCCATCAGCAGCCGTGCGGCAAAAAACAGCGCGCCTGCAACCATCCCCACATGCATCCCGGATATGGCCAGCAGGTGCGCGAGCCCCGCATCGCGCATCGCCTGCCGGTCATCCTCCGTAATTGCACTGCGCTGCCCGGTCATCAACGTCATCGCGAATGCGGCTTCGGGGAAATCGAGCACGTCCTGTATCCGCGCCGACATACGCGCCTGCAGGCTCTTGAAAAATGTCCCTGACGATGAATGGCTCAGGATGTCTGGCGCCCGGTACGCAAAGCCGACCGCCCCAATCCCCTGAAAATACGCATAGCGCTGAAAATCGAACGCGCCGGGGGAAACTGGCGGCGACGGTGGGTTGAGACCAGCAAGAACCGTAATCTTGTCACCGACCGACAACTCCTCATCCTTACGGATCACCAACCGTACTTTGCGCGGCGTTTCCGCGGCTGACAGCTTGTTCACGCTAACGTCCTTCAGGATCACGCGGCTGCCTTGTCCCGCTTCCTGTATCTCGATGGCATCAACCGTGCCGCTCACATCACTCACACGGATTTTCTTATCCAGCATCGGGGTATAGACCATATGCGCCCGTACCTGCGCGGCCACCATCCCCGCATTGAATAAAAAAACCACCCCCGCCAGAATCCATAAAACATGCCGCAAGGCAGACTCGTCCTTATGCTTCCAACTAATGCCCCACAAAACAGAAAACAAAGCGAGAGAAACGCAGGCCGGTATCAGATTCGGTTCATGACGCAGTGAGAAATACAACCCGATCCCTGCCGCAAACACGACCGGACACCATAAAAACAGCCTGCCCTCCTGCATCAGGATCAGGTTCTTGCCTCTTTCAATGGCATCAGAAACAGTCATAGACGATGAAAACCTCTTGTATCTGGAATGTGGGCCACTATAACTGTGTGTCAAAGTGAAGAGAAGAGCTTAAGATGACAGTCGTAACACGTTTTCCGCCATCCCCGACCGGTTTTATGCATATCGGCAACGCCCGCACGGCGCTGTTCAACTGGCTGTACGCCAAGAATACTGGCGGCAAATTCCTTGTCCGGATTGAAGACACCGACCGCGAACGCTATTCGGAAGAAGCCGTGCAGGTTATTTTAAACGGTCTGGAATGGCTGGAACTCGATTACGATAACGAGCCGGAATCCCAGTTCGCCAACCGCCGGCGCCACATCGATATCGCCAATGAATTACTGGCAAAGGGTATGGCCTATAAATGTTACTGCACGCCCGAAGAACTCGACGCCATGCGCGAAAAGGCAAAGGCCGAAGGCCTGCCCACCTATTACGACCGCCGCTGGCGCGATAAGGACGATAGTGATGCACCGGCCGGCGTCGATCCCGTTATCCGTATCAAGGCGCCGCTGGACGGTTCCATGATTGTGGAAGATGAGGTTCAGGGAAAGGTCGAGGTTCAGAACAAACAGCTCGATGACTTTATCATCCTGCGCTCTGACGGCACGCCGACTTACATGCTCGCCGTCGTGGTCGATGACCATGACATGGGCGTAACGCACGTTATTCGCGGTGACGACCATTTGAACAACACCTTCCGCCAGAATGTCGTTTACGACGCCATGGGCTGGGACAAACCGACTTACGCACACCTGCCACTCATTCACGGCCCGGACGGCAGCAAGTTTTCCAAACGTCACGGCGCACAAAGCGTGGAAGAATACCGCGAAATGGGCTACCTGCCCGAAGCCATGCGGAATTACCTTCTGCGACTGGGCTGGAGCCACGGCGACGATGAAATCATCCCGACGGACAAGGCCGTGGAATGGTTCAATCTCGACCACATTCAAAAAAGTCCGGCCAACTTTGACTTCGCAAAGCTGGAAAACCTCAACGCGCATTACATCGCCGAAATGGAAGCCAACGCATTGATTGATTCCGCCCGCCCCTTTTTTGATGAAGAACTGACCAATATCGCAAGCCAGCGTATGCTTGAAGGGATAGGGGAACTGAAAAAACGCTCCAAAACCCTGCTACAATTCGCCGAAGAAGCCGCATTCTATATCAAGGCTCCGGACAGCTATAACGAAGGGGCGCAGAAAAACCTCGACACTGACGGGCTCGAAGTCCTCGAAAAAATCATCCCGGTTCTGGAAGGTTTAAGCGATGTCACACCGGATAGTGTCATGGACGCCTGTAAAACCCTTGCCGGGGAAATCCGTGACGGAAAGTTAGGGAAAATCGGAATGCCCCTGCGCGCCGCCCTGACCGGAAGCGATAAGTCCCCCGCAATTTTCGAAGCAGCCGCTATCCTCGGCAAGGACGAAAGCATCGCCCGTATTCAAAAGGCCATTCAGGCATTCAAATAATGACCGCCTACAATGACGCATTGCAGTATGCGAATTGATAAAGACGGGTTTTAGGCATACACTCTATGCGTGATTCAAAATCAACGCATAAAGGATACAAGCCCATGAGCAATGCAGAAGCAGCGAACGCGCCGGATGAAAAAACCTTCACCCTAAGCAACGATGAAACCGGGGATACGGTCAAGCTGCCGATCGTTGAGGGGACGTACGGGCCGCATTGTATTGATATCCGCCAGCTATATGGTCAAACGGGTCACTTCACACTGGACCCCAGCTTTACCGCAACCGGTAGTTGTAAATCGCGCATCACCTATATCGATGGTGATGAAGGTATCCTGATGCACCGCGGCTACCGGATCGAGGATCTGGCAGCCAAAAGTTCCTTTATGGAAGTCTGTTACCTCCTGTTGTACGGCGATTTGCCGACGCAGGATCAATTGGACGAATTCACCCACAACATCGTCTACCATACGATGGTACACGACCAGATGAACTATTTTTATCGCGGGTTCCGCCGCGATGCGCACCCCATGGCCGTTATGTGCGGTGTGGTCGGCGCGCTGTCAGCGTTCTACCATGACTCTCTGGATATTTTCGATCCGAAACAGCGCGAGATTTCCGCGCACCGCCTGATCGCAAAAATCCCGACCCTGGCCGCTATGACCATGAAATACTCCATGGGTCAGCCCTTTATGTACCCGCGCAATGACCTCAGCTACCCGGAAAACTTCCTCTACATGTGTTTTGCCGTCCCGGCAGAGGCGTATGAAGTCAACCCGGTACTGGCCAAGGCAATGGACCGCATCCTGATCCTGCATGCCGACCACGAACAAAACGCCTCGACCTCGACCGTGCGTCTTGCCGGATCGTCGCAAGCCAACCCCTTCGCCTGTATCGCCGCCGGTATCGCATCTCTATGGGGGCCAAGCCACGGCGGCGCGAACCAGGCTGTGCTGGAAATGCTGGATCAAATCGGCAGCAAGGAACACATTCCTGAATTTATTGAACGCGCAAAAAGCAAGGACGACCCGTTCAAACTGATGGGCTTCGGTCACCGCGTTTATAAAAACCATGACCCGCGCGCTCAGGTGCTGAAAGAATCCTGTGACGAAGTTCTGGACCTTCTGGGCGTCGATGACCCGCGCCTTGAACTGGCAATGGAACTCGAACGTATCGCGCTGGAAGATGACTACTTCAAGGAACGCAAACTCTTCCCGAATGTCGATTTCTATTCCGGCATTATCCTGAAAGCCATGGGCTTCCCCGTTGAAATGTTCACAGTGCTGTTCGCTGTTTCACGAACCGTCGGCTGGACATCACAATGGAAAGAAATGATGGAAGAACCGTCCCTGAAAATCGGCCGCCCAAGACAGTTATATACTGGTCCGGCCGAACGTCCGTTCATCCCGATGGACAAACGCGGCTAAGCCTCTTTCAGTACGTTTTCGACAAAATCTGCGACAGGCGCTTTTGACGGCGGCTGAATAAGCTGACGCACCTCTTCAAACCTCTCCCGCTGCGTCGCGCACGCTTCTCCATCATGCAATAAGCGATCTGCCGCATCGGCAATCAACTCCGCCTTGCAATTTGGCTGGATAAATTCCGGCACGACATCCCGATCCAGCAGGATATTTGCCAGATGCGCATGGCGCACTTTCACGACACGTTTTACAATCTCCCACGTAAACGGTGTCATGTTGAAAGCAATCAGGTGCGGCACGTTCGCAATCGCCAGCTCCAATCCGACCGTACCGGAAACCGCAATGGCCGCATCACATGCCTTAAACGCATGCCACTTCATGTCCGCCTCCGCCGTGATATGCAGCGCGCCCGGATAATCTTTCAACGTCGCAAATACCAAAGGCTCCAGATGCGGTAACGTCGGCACAATCAAATGCAGCTTCTCACGCTCATCATGCAGCCGCACCAGCGCTTCTTTTATAACAGGCCCCAGTCGTCTGATTTCTGACCGGCGGCTGCCCAGAAAAACGCCCAACGTCTTTTCCCTCGATGAAATTCCTGCTTCGTCCCTAAAAATCTGGCCGTGCGCTTCCAAAATCCCGCTTTGCATCACCGGATGGCCAATAAAAGCAGCTTGCAACCCAACCTCATCGAAGTACGGCGGCTCAAACGGTAACAGGCACAACATCCCGTCCAGAAACGCGGCAACCTTCTTCGCCCGCCCTGCACGCCATGCCCAAACGGTCGGCGCTACCAGGTGAACTTTTTTTGCACTTATTTTGCCGCGTTTTTGAACCCCTTTTGCAACACGAAAACAAAAATCCGGGGAATCGATCGTTAACAACAGGTCAGGCGAAACTTCTTCAACATGCAAAATAGTTTGCCGAATTCTTTTAAGAATATACATCAGGTTCGGCAAAATTTCGACAAAGCCCATAACCGATAACTCTTCCATGGGGAACAGGCTGTTCAACCCATGTTCCTGGATTGCCGCGCCGCCAACACCAAAAAACTGCGCTCCCGGATAACGTTGCGCAAGTTCCTGCATCGCCTGTGCACCCAACCTGTCGCCGGATGCCTCACCGGCAATGATATATATTTTGAATGGTTCGGCCATTTATGGGTACTCAATCCCGGTGATAAAAATTTTGTGCTCATTGGCCAATCTGCGCACCGCGTCAATATCGGTAATCAGGCTGTGACGGGCATGGATCGCAATGCCGCTAAACCCCGCTTCGGCGCACGCGCGCACAGTATCGGGTCCGATCGTCGGTAAATCGAGCGCCCTGTCCTGCTGCGGCTTGCAGGTTTTGACCAGAACACCGCTTTTGTCTTTTTTCTTCAGCTCACCACAACGGCGGATCAATGCGTCCGTCCCTTCCGCCGCTTCGACGCCCAGCACGACACCGTTTTCGACAATCGCCGATTGCCCGATATCCATCCGCCCGATGGTTTGGGAAACTTTGACCCCGAATTCGATATCAATCTCGTCCTGCTTCGACGGCTTGTGCTTGCCAATCACCCCTTCCGGCGCCAGCAACTCGTCAATAAATTCATGGACACCGTGAATAATGAACCCGTCAAGCTCAAGTTCCCTGCGAACGGCAGATAGCAGGTCATTGTCACCAATCGCCTTCAATCCCATTTTGGCAAAAAACGTGGCCGTTTTTAAGTCGGGGCGCAGTGATGGCAGGCTCGGACGCTTGACGGACCCTATCAGCACCAGGTTCCATGCCTGATGTGCCTTCAGGCTTTCAATCATGCGTCCGGCCAGTCCCAGCCGGTAAATCACATGCTCGCGCCCTTTTAGTATATTGGGGTCAACCTGCCCTTCAATCCCGACAATAAACGGCTTGATGCCGTCTTTTTCGCACGCATCGGCCAAAATGCCCGGCAGCGTTCCACCACCCGCAACAATCCCCAATACTTTGATATCTGGTTTTATGCGACCTGACGCTGGTTGGGCTGACATAACGGAAATTTATCTTTCTTGCGGGCAAACGCGACAATCTGTTTCACCACAGGATCATCGGCATAGGCTTTGGCAACGGTTTCAATACGCTCATCCAGCGTACCGTCTCCGCCAAACATTTCGTTGTAAGCTTTTTGCAGTGTGCGGATCTGGTCTTTTTCAAATCCCCCGCGTTCCAGTCCCACAAGGTTCAGGCCGTCAAGGTACGCGCGGTCCCCCTTCACCCGGCCAAACGGTATAACGTCCTTGCCCAGCGCAGACATACCGCCAATGACAGCATAATCGCCGATACGGATGAACTGGTGCACAGCGGCCAGCCCGCCAATCAATACATAGTTCCCGACCACAACATGCCCGGCCAGCGTCGCATTGTTGGCCATGATAACATGGTTTCCGATCTGGCAGTCATGGGCGACGTGGATCCCCACCATGAACAAACCGTTGTCACCGACAACTGTTTTCATACCCCCGCCTTCCGTGCCGGGGTTCATGGTCGCATGTTCGCGGATAACGTTGTTTTTCCCGATGATAAGTTCGGACGGTTCGCCCTTGTATTTCAGGTCCTGCGGCGCAAGGCCGATCGACGCAAACGGGTAGATAACCGTGTTCTCGCCCACGGTGGTATGCCCGTCCATCACGACATGGGCTTTCAACTGAACATTGTCATGCAGCTTAACATTGGGACCGACAACGCAATACGGACCGATAGAGACATTCGTCCCCAGCTCGGCCCCGTCTTCAACGATAGCGGTTGGATGAATATTTGTACTCATGGAATTCCTTTTTCTACCCTTAAAAAATGCCAGAAAAGCAGGCCTTTCCGCAAATCACGTCTTTTTTCACTCTGTTACAGCTTGATAAGATTTTCTGGTATAAAAACCAAGAGCAAACAGCGTTTTTCTTCGGCTAGGAAAATGAGGTGATGTGTACAAATGGCACACAAGCCGATATTTGACGACGCCCGAAGGAAAACGATGGAAGCTCTAGACGGAGGCCTTTTCGTCCATAATCATGGCACTGAACGTCGCCTCGGCACAGACGGTATCCCCGATCTTGGCTTCGCCCTTGAATTTCCATACATTTCTGCGAGCTTGTGTCTTCTCCACATGAATATGTAAAGAGTCGCCAGGAGTAACGGGCTTGCGGAACCGCGCATCGTCAATGGTCATAAAATACACGATTTTCCCTTGTGCTTCCTCGCCCAGAGTCTTTACGACCAGAATCGCAGAGGTCTGTGCCATAGCCTCAATAATCAAAACACCCGGCATAACCGGAACGCCTGGAAAATGCCCCTGAAAATGCGGCTCGTTCATGCTCACATTCTTCAAACCGACCGCATATTCCCCTTCCTTATAGTCCAGTAACCGGTCCACCAGCAGGATCGGGTAACGGTGCGGAATCATTTTCATGATCTCTTGAATATCCATGCGATCTCTCAAGTCCCTTGGTCTAAATTAGTTAGCTATATGGTTTTATTCGGTTTTTTGCCTGTTCGTCAATTCTTATCACGTTTGGAAGTCATCCGCTTGATCGTCGCAACCTGCCGCATGAACTCCTTGGCCGGCATGGCTGGCAGCCCCAAAACTTCTTCACCCGGTGCGACATCACGCATAACGCCTGACATTGCGCCAATCCGCGCCCCCATACCGATCTTCAAATGTCCGGCGACACCGACCTTTGCCGCGACAACCACAAAATCTTCCAACACCGTGCTGCCGGCAATGCCCGCTTGCGCGATAATCACGCACCCGCGGCCAATTTTAACATTGTGTGCAATCTGTACCTGGTTATCGATCCATGTCCCGGACCCAATCTCTGTATCCGGCCCGGCCCCGCGGTCGACAGTCGTATTGGCGCCGATTTCAACATGATCGCCAATAATGACGCGCCCCAGTTGCGGCACTTTAACATGGCCCGCAGGGTCGATGGCAAACCCGAACCCGTCCTGCCCGATACAAACACCGGGATAGATAAAGCAGTGATCGCCAATAATCGCGTGCGATATACTGGCATTGGGACCGATACGTGTATGAGCACCGATACCGACATTCTTGCCAATAACCGCGTTTGCGCCAATATAGGCCCCTGCCCCGACTGTCGCGCCATCCATAATAACGGCGCCCGCCTCTATTGTTGCAGAAGGATCAATACTGGCCGCCGCTATATGCGCCGCCTTTGAAATACCGCCTTCGCCGTTTGTAGCAGGATAAAACGCCTGCGCGATCAGCGCATAACTTTTGTAAGGCGATTTTGATAACAACAACTGCACCCCGTCTGGGGCATGTCCGGCCATTTTGGGATCAAGGATACAAGCAGACGCCTTTGTCGATGTAAGCTGGTCTTTATAACGCACGTTATCAAGGAACGTAATTTGCCCTGTGCTGGCCTTGTCCAGCGGCGCTACGTCGGAAATCTCAAGATCGCTCTGTGCACTCTCCTGCAGATCTGCGCCCGCAACATCTGCAAGGGCTTGAAGGGTAAAGGGGCCGGAGCGGTCAAAAAAACGCGGATCAGCCATGGCGGCTCTATCCTTTGATATCCAGTTTGATTTCTGGAAGGTCCTTATTGACGCGCTTGATCACCTCATCGGTGATGTCCAGGGTCTCTTCCACAATCACAACGCTTTTACGGTCGAAAACAATACTGTAATTGCTCTCTTCCGCAATTTTGGCAACCGACTCAAACATGCTTTTCTGTATTTGCGCATTGGCCGTCTTTACCGCATCGCTCAGGCTGCCACGGCGTTTCTGGAAAAGTTGTTGTGTTTCAAAACGCTTCTTTTCGAAATCCTGACGTTTCTTTTCGAAATCCTTGATTTTGTCTTCAGAAGCATCCTTCCCAAGGTTGTTATTCTCCTCAATCAGCTTTTGCTGTGCTTCACGCAATTCGCGCTCGCGTGAGGAAAACTCCTTGGAATATTCTTCCGTTTTCTTTTTCAGCTGCTTTTCGACATTCTTCGCGGCTTTGGTCGTCAGCATCACCCGGTCGACATTTACAACCGCATATCCCTTGTCACCGTCTTGTGCAAAAGAGGGCATGATAAAGGCTGCCTGAACGGCAAAAAATAGTAAAAGAAAACGTATCATAATCACCTT
>JAUHXT010000093.1 GCA_030426925.1 Alphaproteobacteria bacterium
CTTGGCGTTGCCATGACCGAGCGTGAAAATTTTATCAAAAATATCCCGTTTTTGTTGCTGGTGTTCGGATCAACGCTGACCTTGATCGGTACGTTGTATGTGCGCAACAACCAGCGGCAGTCACAAAGATTGTCCGTTATGAACCGGACGTTGGCGCAGAAGAACTTTGACCTGAGTGTTGAGGTGAAGGAGCGGGAGCGTTTGAACAAGGCGCTGAAAAAAGCGGAACGTGAGAACCGCGCGATCCTTGATTCTGTGAACGATATTATTTTTGAAACAGAGGCCGAAGGGCATATCCTGTTCCTAAACCATGCGTGGCATAATGTGACAGGGATGGAGCCGGACGAAGCCGTTGGCGTGGAGCTTTTTGATTTCCTGCATCCGCAGGACAGGGATGAACAAAAAGAATATTTCTCGCTTCTTATAAGAGGAAAGAAACAGGCATACCGTTCTTTTGTCCGGTTGAAAACTTCTGATGGTAGTTATCGTGCGGTTGAATTGGGGGTGTCGATGCTTCGCCATGACGAGAACAAGAATATGCGTGTTGTCGGAACAATTACAGACGTAGAAGAGCGCCGGCGAGCGGAGCAGGCGTTGAGCGAGGCGGAGAGAAAATACCGTACAATTGTTGAGAATATTGCTGGTGGTATTTACCAAATGTCGCTGGATGGCAAGTATTTAAGTGCAAACCCGGCGATGGCAAAAATACTTGGTTACAGCTCCGCCGGTGAGCTTATGGCGTCCGTATCCGATGTGAATCACAAGGTTTATAAAGATCCACGCAAGCGCATCCGGTTCCTGCGTGACATCGAAGATTTTGGAGATACGCAGACGATCGAAACAGAAATTTACAGACAGGACGGTAGCGTTATCTGGGTTACTGAAAGTGCGCGTGCCGTTTATGACGAAGACGGTGTGCTGATATTTTACGAAGGTAGTATGAATGATATTACCGAGCGTAAACAGGTGGAAGTGAAGTTGCGTGAAGCAAAAGTACAGTCCGATCTGGCCAGCCGTGCGAAGTCCGAGTTCCTGACGAATATGAGTCACGAACTGCGTACACCGCTTAACGCAATTATCGGGTTTTCCGAGATTATCAAGAACCAGGCATTCGGTCCGGTGGGCAGCGATGAATATATGGAATATGCACAAGATATCCATAATGGCGGTAAGCGGTTGTTGAACGTTATTAACGAGATACTGGACGTATCACGGATTGAAACGGGTGACCGTATCCTGAACGAAGGTGTTGTTGAATTGAAGCCGCTGGCACAGACTTGTATTGACCTGATGGGGCCGAAAATTGATGCCAATGAAATGATTGTCATGAATACCGTTCCGGATAATTTCCCGGCGCTGATCGGGGAAGAGCTGGCCGTCAAGCAGATGGTCATGAACTTGTTGTCCAATGCGGTAAAATATACGCCAGCGGGTGGACGAGTTACGATATCAGCAGAAATTAACAGTTCAGGCGGAATTCGCCTATCCGTTACCGATACGGGTATCGGCCTGGATGAAGAAGAGATTGAAAAAGCGCTATCGCCGTTTGGTCAGATTGAGAACCAGCACAATAAAAGTTCATCCGGCACGGGGCTTGGCCTGACGCTGGTGGATGCGCTGGTGAAGTTGCATGAAGGACGGCTGGAGCTGTTTTCGCAGAAGGGTATCGGAACGACGGCCACACTGATTTTCCCGGCCAAGCGCGTATCAAAGCGTGGCGGGAGTGCGATCGCGCAGGAGGACCAGCATCAGCGCCATCATGCAAGCTATGTGCATCCTGTTCCTAGGGGTGAGAATTAATCAGCTCTTCAGCTTCTTCTGTTGTCATAGACAGAATTTTACGGCTGATATCATAGCCGAACCCAGCGCGTGCGAGTTGACCAAGTTCTTTTTCTTCACCTTTATCCATGGTACGAAACGGGCCGATTTTTTTGCGGCGCGCGAGGCGCAGGGCGGATAACAGATCGGCTTCGCTATTGCCCTCATCAATGATATTCAGCGCATCGCTTATCATATATTCGGGCAGGCCCTTTTGCAGCAATTTGAACAGGATTGCTTTTGACGACAGGCCGCGGCGACGCATGGAGGTCACCATGCCACGCGCATAGGCGATATCGTTCAAGAGACCCAGATCCTGAAACTTCTCAATCGTATTTTGCAGCATTTGCAGGCAGTCTTCGTGAGACTGTTCAGTATGATGTGCACAGGAGCGGTGGATTTTTCGTAGCATCACGGTGCGAAAATGTTCGGTACTGGCGGTAAAGCGCTGAAGGTACGCAAGGCCCGCGTTGTGCAGGTAGGTTTCCGTTATTTTTTTTGGCGGGCGCTTTTGCCGTGGCGCTTTGCTCTTGTTATTTGATGGCCGGGCGCTATGTTTTATAGTCATTTTACAAGGATACCGATAATTATGAACAATGATAGTGTACAGAAGCTGAAGCCCAAGACAATAGGGTCGGTCAATGTTGTTGGGCTGAAAACCCTTGTTCGGCGGGAAGTTGGGCGGTTTATGAATGTGTACACACAGACCATTGTCGCGCCGGTGATTACCACGCTGATGTTTTATACTGTTTTTGCGCTGGCCTTTGGCGGGATTGAGCGGCTGGTGGGTGATATGCCGTATATGACATTCCTGGCACCTGGATTGTTGATGATGACCATGGTGCAGAATGCTTTCGCCAATACCTCGTCTTCCATGGTGATTGCAAAGGTACAGGGGAATATTGTCGATGTCCTGATGCCGCCTTTATCGCCCATGGAGTTTTACCTTGGCTACACTGTTGGCGGGATTCTGCGCGGGATTGCTGTTGGGGTGGCCACCGGCCTTGCGCTCATCCTGTTTGTTGACCTGCCGGTGGCGCATCCGGGCATCATTATCGCGTTTGCGGTTTTGGGGACGATGCTGCTGTCCAGTCTTGGGCTTGCGGCGGGGATATGGTCTGACAAGTTCGACCATATTGCGGCCGTGACCAATTTTATCGTGACCCCCATGACGTTTTTATCCGGGACGTTTTATTCGGTATCACAGTTGCCAGAAATCTGGCAGAAACTGGCGCATTTCAACCCGTTTTTCTATATGATTGACGGGTTCCGGTACGGGTTTATCGACCATGCGGACGGAAATATTGTGATTGGGCTGGTATTGCTTACCGTCGTGAACATCCTTCTGTCCTTGCTGACGTGGAAGATGATCCGCAGCGGGTATAAAATTAAGACATAAATTATGGTATAATATCAGTATGAGCGACGATGTGATGCAGGGAGAAGGCAACCCGTTGTTGGAAAACACGGACAATATCATTCAGCCTTTCCAGTTAGAACAATCCAATTTGCGCGGCCGTATTGTGCGGCTGGGATCCGTTCTGGAAGAGATTCTGACAGCACATAATTACCCGGATGCGGTGAACCAGCTGGTGGGGGAGACCATTACGCTGAGCGCGCTTTTATCATCCATGTTGAAATATGACGGCGTGTTCACGTTGCAAGCGCAAGGGGACGGGCCGATCGGTATGTTGGTCGGGGATATTACTTCGAACAAGAAAATCCGCGGATGTGCGAGTTTTAATGACGAGCGGTTGGATAAGGCTATGGAGCAGCTGTCTGCGCTGGCCGTTGACGAGCGTTCACAAAACCAGCTGGCGCAATTGCTGGGCAAGGGATACATAGCGTTTACCGTCGATCAGGGCGGGAAAACCGACCGTTATCAGGGGATTGTCGAATTAAAGGGCGGGTCGCTGGTTGATTGTGTGCAGCATTATTTTACGCAGTCGGAGCAGATAGGCACAGGGATCAAGATGGCCGTCGGCAAACGCGACGGACAATGGCGCGCAGCGGGAATTATGGTGCAGCATATGCCAGAAGATGATTCCGGCGAAGGATGGCACAGTAACCTGGATGAAGATGACTGGCGGCGGACGATGATCCTGCTCGACAGTTGTACGCGCGATGAGTTTTTGAGCCCTGATCTTGGGGAGAATATGCTTTTGCTGCGGTTGTTCCATGAAGAGGGGGTGCGGATTTTTTCGGCAGAACCGGTGATCCGCGAATGCCGGTGTTCATCCGAAAAAGTCGAGCAGGTATTATACAGCCTGAGCGAAGACGATCTGGACCATATTGCCATTGAAGGCAAAATCACTATGACCTGCGAATTCTGCAGCAAAGATTATATCTTTGACGACAAGCCATTCAGGGATAAGATCAGAAACATGACACAACCCGTCAGCGCGGAGTAAACACCTTTGAGAGTGCGTCTATTATTACCGATGATTGCTTGCGTGATGCTGGGTATTGGTGCGTGTACGGAAACACCGCACCCGGAAGGTAAGCCGGTTGCCCGCCAGACATACAGTCATGTCGGGAAATACGGGATTGCCGCCAGCGACATTCAGATAGAGCGCGTGTACGACCCAATGGCGTTAAAAGGGGATATTTCCCCTACCTTACGCACACCGCCGCATGTTGCGATTATAGATTATGCCACCCACCGGTACATGGCTGAAGGCGGGCAGGACATTTTCCGTTTTGTGCTGGAGCAGGCGAGCGTCACCAAGCGCGTGATACCGCAAGCCAATAAATGGGTCAGCTGGACCGGGATGGCCGATGAGGATGAATACCGGTTTTTTATCGTGGTCAGCCTTCACCGTGTGACGCCGGGCCAGTTTTCCGGCCCAGGTGCGAGCATTAAGATGGACCGCACATTGGTTATTCCGCAGCGTAAATCCATTGCCGAACGTGAGCGGCTTCAAACGGAGTTTGTGGACGATGTTATCCATGACCTGGATGACCGGGTGCGCCTTATCGTCGAAGAACAACTGGGGCTTTGATCGTGGGCTTTGATCGTTATGTCTGAACGGCGTCACTCGTCGCTTATGTAGGTTTCTACACTGCGCTCCTCGTTCCTGGTTCAGTCAAAACGCTCTTTGCCCAGGGCTCTGGTCGTTTTGACTGAACGGCGTCACTCGCTCTTTGCCCATAGGGTTTGATTAGCGTCTCCAGAATGCCGGAGAGATGAGTATCAATAGCGGAAACAGTTCCAGGCGTCCGAACAGCATCCCGGCGGACAATATCCATTTTGCAGAATCTGGTAAGGGCTGGAAGTTTCCAACCGGGCCGATGATGCTGCCTAATCCCGGGCCGACGTTTGAGATTGAGGTTGCGGCACCGGACATAGCGGTGATGAAATCAAGCCCGACCAAGGACAACAGGACCGCGATCACCGAAAAGGACAAGGCGTAAAGGAAGAAGAAGCTCATCACCGAAATAGGCACTCCGGACGGCATGGGTTTGCGGTTGTAGTGCGGGATAAAAACCC
>JAUHXT010000094.1 GCA_030426925.1 Alphaproteobacteria bacterium
ACATGTTATTGGGTTGGTCAAAAACAAACGCGATGTGATAGGTCGTTCCAACTGAAACGGCGGCATGAATATCGGCATCAACCCAGTCGCCGTCATCTTCACCTGTAACGTAAACATTGCCGCCCAGAAGATATATCGTGAAACCGTTGGTCGCACCGCCTTCTTCAAACAACACCTGCCTGGTCGTGACGTCATCAGCATTGAACACCAGCTCGACAGTACGTTCCGCATACGTCCCTGTGTTGATGTCTGCGCTGTCCGGCACGCGGATACCGTCATTCACGCCGTCAAAACGCATGGATACATCACCGCTGCCATACAGTGCGCCAGCGCCTAGTGCCACGCCGCCGTTTAACGTGGCATCAATTGGTGCACCCGTTGTTCCAAGGTTATCGGCAGTTGTTCCGGATGTTTCATTTAAGCGCCAGTATCCGACAGGATTGTCATTCAGGATTACATTGCTCAGGAATTGTGAATTGTTCGTGTTCACATAGGCATACAGCGTATCGTCTCCGCTCCCGCCATTCAGCGTGTCACCACCATCACCACCATACAATGTATCGTTTCCGGCATCACCGTTTAATGTGTCAACGCCGTCTTCACCGCGCAGGATATCAATGCCATCGCCGCCGTTCAGCGTATCGTTATCATCGCCGCCATACAGGCTGTCATTACCTGTTCCGCCGGACAGAATATCATTGCCTTCTTCACCGTAAATGAAATCATTGTCTGCGCCTCCATCGACAGTATCGTTACCTGTTCCCGCGGCAATCAGGTCGTCTCCGGCATCGCCATACAGCGTATCATCTCCGCTCCCGCCATCAATTTTATCATCGTCATTGCCGCCGTAAATGTCGTCGTTTCCGTCACCGCCGGATAAATTATCGTTACCATCATCGCCATACAGTGTATCCATACCGGATCCGCCCAGCAGGAAATCCGCGCCACCTTCACCGAACATGATATCATCGCCATCGCCGCCAATCAGCCCGTCATTGCCGGCGCCACCGTTCAGCACATCATTGCCGTCATCGCCGTTCAAGCGGTCATTGCCATCTTGCCCATGCAGTAAATCATCGCCGGACCCGCCAAAAAGGCGGTCATTGCCGTCACCACCCAACAGAACATCATTGCCACCTTCACCAAAAAGGCGGTCGTTTCCAATACCGCCGTAGATGGCGTCATCACTGCCAAGTCCGCGCGCGCGATCGTCACCATCGCCGGCATCAATGACATCGCCAGTCGTTTGGTTGCCGCCATATAAATTATCGCTGCCGGAAGTACCGGTTACCGTTGTAGCGCCAACATCAGATAATGTCGGTTCAACGCGTCCGTACAAATGATCCGTAGCGCCAACATTGACGGTCGATGATCCGCCGCGGTTCAGCAGAAGGGTGGAAAGGTTGGATGTATCAACAACCTGACCGTTTACCTTGAAAGAGTTTAGAGTGACTGTATCGCCGGGATCACCGGACGATCCGTTAAACCGGAACTGCAGAGATGAAGGATAATTACCGGTATAATCAAGGGTGAAAGTATAGCTGGCAGCGGACGTTGTCATCGAAGCGGAAGAAACGACCATCCCGCCGATCAGGATTTCCAGTAACGGGGCGTTGCCACCGCTGAAGCTTCCCAACGCTTCGATTTCAAGATTAAAACTACTCAATTCTTATCACCCAAAAACGCGTTTTGACATATATATGTCATGTATAAATTTTTACACAAATCCTGTTATTACAGCGTAAAGAATAGATAAAATTTGAACTAAAATTAATTTACATATATCAATTTCGTGTTATTCTAATATAACAAGATAGAAACAGGGTATAAGGCGTTTAATCATGAATCACGGTCCACAGGATATGGAAGACTGCGCAGCGCATTCCGCTGCTGCTGGCTACACGGATACAACACACCCGGATCAGTATGACTGGCCGGAACAGGATCAGGTCCAGCAATCACTGGAGCTTGTGCTGGAACACTTCCTCAAGCACACGAAAGTTGTGCGCCAAAAACTGGAAATAGCCAAAGAAGCAACAGCCCAAAGCATTGAAGACATTGAAAAAGTCTGTCAGGCCTACGATTTTGACGACAATATGCCGGTTTTGAAAAATGTCCGGTCCTATGAAAACATGTGGGATGACATTCTGGATAAATTTCAGAAACACGGCACGTCTGCCGACGAGCTGCATAAAATCGAGGATATCCTGACAACCATTCCGACGACGATTAAAATTCATTATGAATCGCTTTTGTCGCAAAACAAGCGGCTGGAAGAGGCAATAGAAGCCTTGAATGGCCCAGAATATGAGCATGCCTTTGCTCTTGCCAATGAAATTCAAAGCCGTCCAAACCCCATGTCGGGACTGACGGCGGAAGAATATGAGGCGCAAAACCGGGCAAAAGGTGAAGTTGAGTCCCCGGCAAAGCCACAGTCGTTCAAAATCGTTTTTTCAGACAAAAAGAAAAACTAGGGGAATTGGTGGACCCGAGCGGGCTCGAACCGCCGACCTCTACACTGCCAGTGTAGCGCTCTCCCAGCTGAGCTACGGGCCCTTTTTCAAGGATGAAAGTGGTTATAGCATAAAAAACGGGCCTGTGAAGCCCGTTTTCTAATAACTTATGAAATCTCTTTACTTTTTCAGCAGGTCGCGGATTTCCGTCAAAAGGGCTACATCTGCCGGGATAACGGGAGACGTTTCTGCTACCTCTTCTTCCGCTTCACGCTTCAGCTTGTTCACGCCTTTCACCAGCATGAACACAACGAAGGCGATGATAAGGAAGTTAATCACTGCGTTGATGAATACGCCGTAATTAAAAGTCGCTGCACCGGCTTCCTGTGCTGCGGAAAGAGAAGCGTACTCAGTACCGGACAGATTGACAAACATGTTGGAAAAATCGACACCGCCCAAAAACAGGCCGATGATCGGGTTCAGAAGGTCGGCAACCATTGAGTTGACGATAGCGGTGAACGCTGCGCCCATGATAATACCGACTGCCATATCCATGACATTCCCTTTGGCAATAAACTCTTTAAATTCATTCAGCATGATCCATGCTCCTTTTATAACAACGGTTTACGAAAATATGCTTGGCACATTAAAAACATGCCGGGGTATAGTCAAGGCACAAAAAAGCCCGGCAAAACCGGGCTTTTTCAAATCTATTTTGTAAACCTATCGCTGGTTCAGGAATTGCAACACGTACTGGAACATCGCGATGAAACTGATATACAGGTTCAAAGCGGCGGCCCAGGCCATACGCTGTGCAAATTCCGCCGGGGTGGATGGTGAATACATACGCTTCATCATCTGTGTTTGGAACACGGTCACACCGGAGAACAGCAAGATACCAACACCGGCAATGACGTTGGACATCATGTCGCTCTGGAAAAACAGGTTCATAACACTGGCTGCGACCAGCCCGATAATACCCATCGACAGGAATGTCTGCATGCCGCTTAAGTCTTTCTTGGTCGTGTAACCGAGAATGCTAAGACCGGCAAACATGGCCGTCGCGATAAAGAATGCGCGCGCAACATCAACTGCGAATTTAGGATCGCTGGAAGCTGCCGCCGCAATCGCGGAAAAGCTGAGACCATACAGTATCGCGATACCGAAGAATGCCATCATAAGTTGCGAAGCCTTCATCGTTTCCGGACGGAACCCGAACCAGACAATCGCCAGCGGTGCAAACATTACGATGTAAGCCTGCGGCCCGCCCAGAAATAATTGCAACAGAGTCGGCGAACTACCGACAACCAATGCAACGATTGCTGTAACCAGAACGCCGCCTGTCATCTTTGCGTAAATGTTGCTCATGTGTTTCCGCAGGCCCTCGTCAATCTCGCGTGTGCCTGTGCTTGAAACGGTTTCGTAATTGTTTGGTTGCATTGTTTCTCCTATTCTTAAAACAGAACCAATTTAGTACACTATATATAATACCATTTTTACAGCTTTCAATAAAAGAAAACCGAAAAAATCACTATAGATATAGGCTGAAAGCATGTTTATGGCAATGCCTGCTGTTATGAGCGCTGCCACGGGTTTTTGCGGTGACGGAAACGCTCCCGTGTTGTCCAGTTATCGCGCGGCTGCGGCGGTATGGCAGCTTCCGCCCGTGGCGCGCGTATTTTTTGCGGCATATCGGGTACGGGCGTTGCCGTGGTTTGTGAAATTGCCTCGATCCGTTTTTGAATGGGCGGGTGTGTCGCGAACATCCCCAAAAACGGCGCAGTGTTTTCGATACACATAAAGGCAACATCACTAGGCAGTTTGGGAATACGCTCCATGCCCGCGATCCGCATCAGGGCGCGCATCATCGCATCCGGGTTTTTGGTCATCTGGATTGCCCCTGCATCGGCCATATATTCACGCCTGCGGGACAACGCGAAACGGGTGAAAAGGGTAACGAAATATCCGATCCATAAAATCGCCAGAAGCCCGAAAATCAAAAGCACCCCGCCGCCTTTGTTATTGGAAGACGAACGCGGAACCCATAACGAATAACGGAACGTACTCCATGCTATCTGTGCGGCGAAGCCGATCATGGATGTAAACACGATCGTGATAATAAGCAGCCTGACATCGCGGTTGATAATATGTGTCAGCTCGTGCGCCAGCACGCCTTCCACTTCGTCCTTCGACAATGATTGCAGCAGTCCGCGCGTGACGGTGACACAATAACTTTTGTCATCAATACCGCTGGCAAAGGCGTTACGCGCATGACTTTCAATGATTTCCAGGCGCGGCGTTTTCATGCCCTGTGAAATACACAAATTCTCCAGCATATTATAAAGTTCCGGTTCATCCTGCCGTGTGACTGGATGGGAGTGCGATAGCGCCCGCACCATTTTTGTATGAAAGAAATAGGAAATCATAAACCAGCCACCGACGATGGTGATGATCAGGGGCCAGAACTCCGCAACGATGTTCTGGGCGCGTTTTGACGCCAGTGAATGAGGCATCTGCTCGCCCATGCCGGGATGCGAATATCCGCCAATCGTGGAATAGGAATACAGATAGGCAATTGCCGCGAACATACCGATCATGATGACGGGATACAGGCACAACAGCGCGATGGATTTCAGGTTGTTGTTCCAGATATGCGATTGCAGGCCGATAGCGTGGGCAGCCATGGTTTACGTTCCGAACTTAATCTCCGGCGCTTTTTCAACCATCGCCTTTTCCTCATCGCTGACTTCGAAAAATTCTTCGGTCTTAAATCCGAAATTGTTCGCAATCAGGTTGGCGGGGAATTGCTCAACAGCTGTAT
>JAUHXT010000095.1 GCA_030426925.1 Alphaproteobacteria bacterium
GATACCCTTGAAAATGATGAAAATAACCAGATTGTTACGGCCGTAGGGAATGTCGAACTTATTCAGTCCGGACGTATCCTGAAAGCAGACCGGGTTTCGTATAACCTGGCGACCGATACGGTGCGGGCGGAAGGAAACGTGGTGTTGAATGAAGCCACGGGCGAGACGTACTTTGCTGATGAATTTGAATTAACCGACCAGATGAAGGACGGTTTTGCGACAGGTATACGCGGGTTGTTAACGGATGGCGCACGTTTTTCTGCAACAGAAGGGCGGCGTATCGGCGGTACGAAGCTGGTGATGGATGACGCAGTTTATACCGCATGTGAGCCGTGTAAGGACAATCCGGAGAAGCCGCCAGTATGGCAGCTGGCTGCCAGTGAAGTAATTCACGATGAAGAAGAACAACGTATCATTTACCGTAACGCTCGGCTGGAGATGCTGGGTGTGCCGGTATTATACACGCCGTATTTTTCGCATCCGGATGGTTCGGTTAAGCAGAAAAGCGGGTTTCTTGTTCCGGGTTTCGGGTTTGATAGCGAACTGGGCACCAATTATCAGCAGGAATATTACTGGGCGATTGATGAAAGCAAGGATGCGACGATCGGGGCGATGGTCGCAACAGACGTCAATCCGCTGTTGTTGGGTGAGTACAGGCAGCGGTTTGAAAATGCAGCGCTATCTATCGGCGGCGGTATTACCTATTCCGACCGGCTGGATACCAGTGCCGGTATTACCGAGCAAAAAAATGACGAGGTGCGCGGGCATTTGAAAGTTGACGGGCTGTGGGACATCAATGACAAGTGGCGCGCCGGTATAGATTCCGAATGGGTGTCGGACGACCAGTATATGCGCCAGTATAACATCAGTGCGCAGGACATTCTTGAAAACCGTGTCTATGCAGAGCGTTTTTCAGGCCGGAATTATGCCACTGTTCAGACACTGGCGTTCCAGGATATCCGGACCAGTAACAGGCAAGAAGACCAACCGGGCATTTTGCCGGAAATCAAAGCCTCGTTTATCGGTGAGCCAAACCAGACGCTGGGCGGGCGCTGGCATGCCAATGTTTCGGCTTTGAGCCTTGTGCGTGAGGGCAATGACCAGGATATGGGCCGTGCTGGAGCTGAACTAGGCTGGGAGCGCAAGCTGATCAGCGATAGCGGGCTGGTAACTAAAATCATGACAAGCGGGCGTGCGGATGCCTATTACGTGAGCGACCGCGATGTGGCCAGTGTCACGGCGGCGCGCAGTAATTCCAGTAAAGCGGTGCGCGGGTTTATCCAAGGACAGGTGGAAACCAGCTATCCTATGGTGAACCGGTTTGAAAATGTGCAGGCCGTTCTGGAACCTGTTGCAGCGCTGACTGTTGGTAGCAACGTCAATGTGAATGACGATATTCCCAACGAAGATAGCCAGGATACGGTGGTTGACAGCATGAACCTGTTTGAGCCGGACCGTTTTAGCGGGCTGGACCGTATTGAAGATCGCTCGCGGGTAACCTATGGCCTGCGTAGTGCTTTGGAAGGATATAACGGCTATAGAGGAGAAATTTTCTTAGGCCAGAGTTACCGGTTCGACAGCGATGATAATCCGTTTACTGCCGGGTCCGGGCTGGATGAAAAAGAATCCGATTATGTCGGGCAAATTACAGCGCAGTTGGGTGACTATCTTGACGCCAATTACCGTTTTCAGCTGGACAGCAACGACTTTTCATCGCAGAGGCACGAGGCTGATTTGCAATCCTCCCTAGGTCCATTGATCTATGGAGGGCGGTATTTCTACGGAGTTGGCTTGCAGGGTACGGAAGTCGAGGAAACGCGCGAGCAGCTAACCGGGTATGCAACGTATTATCTGAATCCGGAATGGTATGTCTTTGGTTCGGCACGGTATGATTTTGGTATTGACGAAGGTTTGCGAACCGCGCGGTATGGTGTGGGTTATAACGGCCAGTGCTTTAACGTGGCGGCCAGCGCGCAACGGACATTAACGCGCGATTCAACGGGCGACAGCGGGACGGAGATTTTCCTGCGTATCGGATTAAAAACCCTAGGAGAATTCGAAACTTCCGGGTTGAGTGTTAACAGCTCGGAGGAATAAGATGCATTCAACTATTGCGAGAAGAATAAGATAAGGTTTTCACGTGTCATCCCTGATTGATGCCAATTTTCATATGTGGTTTGTGCTGTTCCTGACCGGGGCAGCCGTGGTGATGTTTGCGCGTGAAAAATGGCCGCTGGAAGTAACCAGTGTTATTTTGCTGACGGCCTTGTTGTTGTTCGGGCAGTTTTTTGAACTGCCAGACGCCAACGGAAAGAACCAGTTGGATGCATACCAGTTGCTTAGCGGTCTTGTGAATCCGGCGCTGGTGGCGGTTCTCGCCTTGCTGGTCATGGGGCAAGCGGTGATTCACACGGATTCCTTGCGCCCGCTGATTTATTTCTTTGTGAAGAGCAAGATGCTGCCTGCATGGATGTCAATTGGCGGCATTTTGATATTCGTGATGATTTTAAGCGCGTTTTTGAACAATACGCCGCTTGTGATCCTGGCCATTCCTATTATGCAGGCGCTGGCGAGTAGTGCGGGAATGTCGGAATCACGGTTGATGATGCCGCTCAGTTATGTGGCGATTATCGGCGGTATGACCACGCTGGTTGGTTCGTCCACCAACCTGCTGGTGTCCAGCGCCATGGTCGATCTGGGGTATGACCCGCTGCAGTTTTTTGATTTTGTTGTGCCGGGTATGATGATGGCGGCGGTCGGGTTTGTTTATATCGTGCTTGTCCTGCCAAAAACCTTGCCGTCCCGGAAATCTCTGACCGACCAGTTGAAGGGTGGAGAGAAAGAGTTTGTGGCCGAGCTGGATGTGGCCGAGGACAGCCCGATGATCGGCGCGCAATGTGTGGACGGGCGCTTTGCCGAAGTGCCGGATCTTGATATCCGTTTGATCCAGCGGGCGGGACACTTAATCCTGCCGCCGTTTGAAGGATATGAAATTCAAGTCAATGATATCCTGATTGTTGCTGCGACGCGTGAGGCACTGGCGGAATTACTGTCCAAATATCCAGGTTTCTTGTTGTCTGAGGACGAGGAAATGTCCATTCAGCTGAAAAGCGACAAGAAGAACGAGGAAAAGCAGGGGCCGGCAGAGCTGGAAGCCAAAGTGGCGGAAACACGCATTCTTGCAGAAGTGATGATTACTCCGGCATCACGGATGGTTGATATGACGATCGACCAAGTTGGTTTTCACCGTCAGTTCGGGACCATTGTGCTTGGTATCCAGCGGCGAGCGAGGGTGGTGCGTCGGCGTTTGGGGCGTATCCGGTTAGAAGCAGGGGATGTGTTGCTGGTCGCCGGATCGCAAGGCGCGGTCAATGATATGCGTAATAATCCGGATGTGATTGTACTGTCCGGGTCGAAGCGGGAATTGCCGATCCCGAAAAAGGCGCCGATTGCCGGGTTTATTTTCCTTGGAACAGTTCTAGCGGCTTCCACGGGTATCATGTCGATTGCAGTTGCCGCGCTTACAGGCTCCGTTTTGCTGATTGCGACGGGGTGTTTGAATATCCGGCAGGCGACGCGGGCGATCGACCGTAAGATTATCCTTCTGGTGGGGTCTATGTTAGCGTTAGGTACGGCGTTGCAAGCCACAGGCGGTGCACAGTTTATCGCAGATCAGCTACTGTTATTACCCTTTGCCGATAACCCGCTTTATATGGTGGCGACATTGTTCATTATTGTGGCGGTTAGTACCAATATTTTGTCCAACAATGCGTGCGCGATCCTTTTTACACCGATCGCGGTGAATATGGCGATCAATCTGGGCGTCGATCCGTTCATTTTTGCCGTTGCAGTGATTATGGCGGCGAACTGTTCGTTCGCATCGCCGATCGGGTATAAAACCAACCTGCTGGTTATGGGGCCCGGGCATTACCGGTTCCGTGATTTTATGAAAGCGGGCATCCCCCTTGTCCTGATCCTGTGGGTTACGTATATTTTCATCGCCAAGTTTTACTTTAATCTTTAAAACGAGCCACAGGAGTTATGTTGCAGAGTTACGATCCATCAGCACGTTATAAGGCCAAAGCCCGGCAGCGATTTATGAATTTCGCGGTTTTTTGTGGTGTGGTGTTTATATCCGGCGGGATCGGTTTCTGGCTTGGCGGTCAGAGCGCAGCTGAAGAGGTTATCAAGCTTAAAACAGAGAACAAAAACTTAACCGCGCAATATGACGAGTTGCAGGACAGTTTGACCGAATTGCGGGCCGAAGCGCAGACGGCAAACACGCGTTTTGAACAAATCAAAAAAGAATATGCGGAACTGGTGCCGGAAGGGCCGATGCAGGACCTGATGGCCTTGCTACGCCAGCAACTGGACAAGGGGATGGACCCGCAGCGTATGGCGTTTTTTATCCGTTCGGCGCGTCCGCCTACGGGGTGCGTTGAACCGGATGTGAAGCGGTTTGTTGTGTCAACGCCGGCCTATAGTGGTCCGGACAGTATTGTGAGTGTGGCGGACGGAGCTATTAAAATCAGCGGTTCCGGCAATTCTGCCCGGAATGATCAAGGGCAACCTGAAGCTTGGTTCGACCCGGCGCAGCCTGTTACCGTATTGTTTGCGTCCGAAAACGGTGTTGATAAAAAGCGCAGTACTTTGCCGATCCAGCATTCAGTGGTGTCGGGAAACCGGGAATACCGTTTTACAATCGAAGAGGGAACGCGGTCGTTCGCGAAAGTCGTTTACGATTCCTGCTCTTATCCCTGATTATCCTGCATATGGTTTTGCAGCCAGTCCTTTAAGTTGAAATCGATGCGCACGGTTTTGTCTTCGATGTCATCGGAGGTGTTGTTGACCAGGAGCATCAGGTCCGATACTGCGTCATTGTTGCCGAAAATCGACCCCTTTACATCCATGTTTTCCGGGTAGATCAGTATATTGCCGGAGAGCAAGCCTTTGGATTTGTCCTTTGTGGTCAAGCTAAGGTCAAAGGGAACGGGGCCGCCGGCAAAGCGCCGTTCAGGCAGATATTGAAGGGTCAGAAGCAGCGGCTGTTTACCAATGGTATCCAGACGCGCCGGGTCAAAATCGGGCCTTAGCTGTTTTATCAGCGCAAGGATGTCGTCTTTTTTATCGAACTCGACGGTGATGTTTCCTGTGACAGTTTCACTGCTGTGATTCCAGTCCGCGGCGATCGCTATGGAAGACATGCCGCTGATGCCGGAGCGGAAAATACCGTTGCTGTTTTGCGGGGATTGGCTCAGCGCTATCGACA
>JAUHXT010000096.1 GCA_030426925.1 Alphaproteobacteria bacterium
CTCTAAATACTTGCGTATATCACGCGCATCATCGCCGATGAGGTTGATCATTGTTGCGGCGTTGTGCGGTTCAGTCGACCCTAACGGCAGGCCGCAGACAGCGCGCACATGCTGTTCGAATTGTGAAACGGCGCATGCATCGATCGTCCAGTGTCCTGAATTATGGGTGCGGGGGGCTATTTCATTCGCCAGCAACTGCCCGTCACGGGTCACGAAGAGCTCTAACGCCAGCACACCGATCAGTTCGACCTGCTCCGCCAGTTGCACCGTCATCTGAACCGCCCTGACCTTCAGTGCATCATCAATTTTGGCCGGATAATGTGTTTTTGCCAAAATATGGTTGCTGTGTTCGTTTAAAACGGGCGGGTAGGCCTTCACCTCACCGGAGGCGTTTCGCGCCACCACGACCGAAATTTCGGCCAGGAAATCGACGACCCCTTCGATGATTAATTCGTCGGAAGCTAGTTTTTGCCAAGAATCTTCAAGTGAAGTGCTATCCTTTTGAAATACTTGCCCTTTACCGTCATAACCAAAGCGCGTCGTTTTCAAAATACATTGTGAAAAATCAGGTTCTTGCATAGCTTGCCTAATATCATCCACAGTATATGCGGGCTTCCAGGGGGCGGTTTTGATGCCTATATTGTTCAGGAACAGCTTCTCTTTTATACGGTTTTGTGAGATATCCAGAAGTTTATCCCCAGGATGTACTGGTTTGAGTTTGTTCAGTAACTGCACTGTGTCGACAGGGATATTTTCAAATTCATAGGAAATTACATCAACATTTTGTGCAAAATCCTTCAGCTTATCCACATCGTCGTACGAACCCTGTGTGTATGCTGTGGATACCTGCGCCGCGGGACAGTTATCCCCGTCGGGGGCGTAAATATGGGTCTTGATGCCCAGACGGGCCGCCGCGAGGGCGGACATGCGGCCAAGCTGGCCGCCGCCTAAGATACCTAACATATTGGGGATGGATTGTTCTTTCGATGTCATAGCAAAGAGTTATGACGACCCTTTGAATTTGATTCAAGGAAAATTTCGGAAGAAATTCGCTGTGCTTATTCCGGAAATTCTGACACGGAATTGGTTTGGTTTTTGCGGTAATGCCGATAGAGGCGGTCAATTTCATCATTTTCATTGGCGAGGATGGCGGCTGCGAGCAGGGCAGCGTTTTTGGCACCGGACTCACCGATGGCCAGTGTACCAACAGGGACGCCGCCGGGCATTTGCGCGATGGAGAGCAAGCTGTCCATCCCCTTTAACGCCTTGCTTTTGACCGGAACTCCCAGCACGGGCAGGGTGGTTAAGCTTGCCACCATGCCGGGCAGGTGAGCCGCACCGCCGGCACCGGCGATAATTACCTTCAGTCCACGTTCCTTTGCCGTTTTGGCATATTCTACCATGCGGTCGGGTGTGCGGTGCGCGGATACGATTTTACATTCGTGCGGGATTTGCAGGTCGTGCAGTATTTCATGCGCCTTTTCCATCGTGGCCCAATCAGATTGGGACCCCATAATGATACCTACGAGGGGATTGTCATCAGCATGTGTCATGTAAAAATACCTCTAGGCTATGATGTCAGGGAGCATATCGCTTTTGATTTTTTGAATCTGGTCCTTCAGCATCAGTTTTTTCTTCTGCAGACGCTTAATCTGCAAGAAATCAACCGGAGGCGTATCCCGCAACCGGTCTATGATGTCATCCAAATCTTTGTGTTCGTGCTCAAGCGCAATCAAGCGCTCTTCAAGCTCTTGTAAATCTTCCGTCAGCAAATCAGGAGTTCCGCATAAGTAACTAATTTTGAATAGAATATCATAACAATCTGAAATTTTGAAGCTTTTTGATGCAAACCCGCGAAAAAACAGGCAAAACAAGGGCTCTTGAAAGCTTGCGATAAATCGACAATGATAGGCCTGAAAAATACAGACAGGCGGAAAGATATAAGAATGACGAAAAAGATAGGAATTTTGACCAGTGGCGGCGATTGCGCCGGTTTGAACGCAGCGATAGATGCGGTGGCCATTGCGGCCGGGCAGCGGGGCTGGGAAACCTACGGCATTATGAATGGTACGGGCGGCCTGCTTGGCGATACGCCGGAATACGTGATCCTGCCTAAAGAAGGGCTGGGCGAGGTTTGTATCCGCCAGGGCGGAACGGTGCTTGGTACCACAAACAAGGGCAATCCCTTTGCCTATCCTATGCCGGACGGCAGCGTAAAGGACCGCACGGGCGAGATTGCCGAGAATATCAAGAAGCTGGGCATTGAGTGCATTATCGGCATTGGCGGGGACGGGAGCCTTGAGATCCTGTCTGGCATTGCCAAGGTCGCGGGGTTCGAACTGGTCTGGATTCCGAAAACGATTGATAACGATGTCGGCGAAACGGAACTTGCGATCGGGTTCGATACGGCCGTGATGAAGGCAACAGCGGCACTGGACGACCTGCAATCCACTGCGGCGAGCCATGATCGGGTTATGATCCTGGAAGTGATGGGCCGGGATGCCGGGCATATCGCGCTGGAAGCCGGGATTGCAGGCGGAGCCGATGTTATCCTGATCCCCGAAATTCCTTACAAGATCAACAATATCGTCAAGAAAATGGTCGAGCTTAAGCAGACCGGCATGAATTATGCGCGGATCATCGTATCCGAAGCTGTGAAAACCGAAGATGGCGAGACGCCGATGATCGACCAAGGCAAAGACCAGATTCGTTACGGCGGTATCGGTGAATACATCAAACGCCAGCTGGACAGTGCCACAGCTGCGGAAGTGCGAGTGCAGGTGCTGGGTCATATCCAGCGCGGCGGATCACCCACATGGAATGACCGCATCCTGGCCAAGCTTTTGGGTGTGCGTGCTGTTGACCTGATCGAGCAGGGGAAATTCGGTTACATGGCTGCCTTGCAGGACGGAAAAATCACGGAAGTTCCCGTGGATAAAGCGGTGCAATCCTGCCGTACCGTAGACCCGAAGGGTGCATTGGTGCATACTGCCAGAAGGCTAGGCATTTCCATGGGCGATCAGGGTTAGGTTTTATATGCTTCAATATGTTCAGGAATCACTTACCGACGATGAAGAGATCATCCATGTAGGACGGTTTCACTGGACCTATAGTGTGTCGGCACTGCTGAATATTGTATTTGGTATCGTCGGGGCCATCCTGTTCCTTGTGCTGGTCGTGAAGTTTGAGCCAATGATCCTTGGGTACAGGCCAGCGCAGGATTTAAGCTGGATCCAGCAGATACAGTCCGTTCACCCGTTTGCCAAGCTGTTCGCCTTTTTCATCATGTTGTTCGGTATTTATAAATTCGCGCGGCTGATGGTCATCAAGGCCACGACGGAAATGGCGATCACCAATATGCGTTTGATTTACAAGCGAGGGCTTATTTCCCGTTTCGTGGCGGAAATCAATATCGACCGGATCGAAGGTGTAAACGTGCTTCAAGGCTTTTTCGGGCGGCTGATGAATTTCGGGCGGATCATGATCCGCGGTATGGGGGTCGGGGAAGTTATCCTGCCGCCCATCGAAGACCCGATCAAATTCCGCAAAGCCATTGATAAGGCACGGAATATCTAGTCTTTACTGACCGAAAATGCGTTCAAAGAAAGATTTTGGTTCTGGTCTTTGTACCGTTGGCCCGTCGGGTTCTTTGTCAGCGCCCGTTGCGACGAAGCGTTTGTCCTCAAAATAGATTTCGTATTCCAGATCTTCGTGCGGAATAGGTGAATTGGCAATATCGTCACTGTTTAAATAACCGGGCTTGCCGAATTGATCGTGGTCGTTATTGAAGACGCCGACGGTTGTAAAGTTATGGTTTTCCCCGCGTAATAACGAGGCTAGGTTAAGCGGATTCCCCGGTTGAATATGGCGGACGCCGAAGACGCCTATCATCGGTTCTGTCGCTGAAATTCCGCGTTCGTCCCGCATGTAAGACAGCCACTTTCCATCATCAGTCCGGGCAAGGATGTCGGCGTCTTTTTCCCGTTGTAAGGCGTCCTGCAGTTTTTCCTTCACGTCTGGATGTTGATCGGCATATTCTTCTGACGCGTTTGCAATTTGAGAGGGTGAAAAGTCAGTCAGGCGTCCCCCCATATAGTTTTCTATGTCTTTGATGTACTCTATGAAGAAAGGGTCAGAGAGTTCATTATACATATCGGTATTATTGTCTATCAGATGTACTCTCATGCCTGCATTGTGGGCATGCCGTGCAGCGCGTAGGGTATTGTTCCAGAAATCCGCCTGATATGTTTCTCCTGTCATGGTCAACTGAAAATCCTTTACCGCATCTTTGAAATCCGTGTCATCGCCGGTTTCCAGGAAGGTATCGAGTTCATCCTGCAGATCGACAGACAGTTCGATAACGAAGTGTTTTGTGCCATTGCATGCGGCTGCTTCAAAGGCCTCGGGGCTTTCAGCGAGAAGTTTCAGAGTGTTCGGTAATGTGGCGTTACGATGGGGATCGCCGATCAAGACGGATTGGCCGTCTTTCGTACGTGTATCTAAAAAATCGCCAAAACCCTGCACAAGTTGCCGGTTTTCCGGCGATGCGGACGCACCAAAGTTACGCGAGAGTTGGATACAAGTAGTCATTTCTATCCTTTTTATGGAAATTATACAATATTCTTCCTAAAAATTTCCAATTTTGGCCTTTTGGTAGGGCGGAGATTGCTCTAAAACAGTGGCCACACAAATAGAAGAGGGCCATATGTCACAGTGGGATAAATCGAAGTTAGTTAGCCGTTATGTAACCGAAGGACCGGACGCCGCGCCGCGCCGGGCGATGCTGCGGGCCATGGGGCTTACGGATGAGGACCTCGATAAACCTCTCGTTGGTGTGGCAACGTGCTGGAACGAAGCCGCCCCTTGCAATATCGCGCTGCATGACCAGGCGCAGGACGTGAAAAAAGGCGTGAGCGCAGGCGGCGGAACACCGCGCCAGTTCAATACCATTACCGTAACTGACGGGATTGCGATGGGGCATGAGGGCATGCGTTCGTCGCTGGTATCGCGTGAGGCGATTGCAGACAGCGTCGAGCTTACCATGCGCGGGCATTGCTATGACGCGCTTGTGGGGCTTGCAGGGTGCGATAAATCGCTGCCGGGTATGATGATGGCCATGGCGCGTTTGAACGTGCCGTCCGTGTTCCTGTATGGCGGGACGATCCTGCCCGGTACGTTCCGCGGGGAAGATGCCGACATCGTGACGATTTTCGAAGCCGTGGGTGAGCATGCAGCCGG
>JAUHXT010000097.1 GCA_030426925.1 Alphaproteobacteria bacterium
CCGAAACGCTGCGCTATCGCCGCTGTCAACGTCGTCTTACCATGGTCAACGTGACCAATCGTACCGATGTTCACGTGAGGCTTGTTTCTTTCAAACTTTTCCTTAGACATTATGTCTCCTTAATATTTATGCGTTTTCAGGTTTATAACAGCTTCGCGTTTTTAGCCATCGGTTGCCATATCCAAAAAGTCTACAGAAACCGCCACGAATTCCAGTATTCTGGAATAAAAAACCCGCCGAGCAATGTCAACGGGTTTTTCATACCAATAGGCTGATAATAATTCTATCCGCCGAAACCCTGACCGCTCCCCGGTATCAATCTTTGCTTTACTGAGGAGGGCAATACATCACCCAAAGTTACAGGGACAGGAGCCGGCATAGGCGGCATTTCGCCGATAAGCCCCCCATTTCCTGCGCTGGAGAAGGAAACCCTGATTTCAGTGCTCATGCCGCGCCCGATCCTCTGGCTTCCTACCAGAGCTACGGGATTTCTTCCTGTCGGCACTCCTGTCATTTCGATTGCCTCGATCATTTCAGCGTTTTCGGTTCTTTTTCTACGTATATGATCTCTCCTGCCGGTGTTCTTTTTCATATGCGTTGCATTAGAAAATCCTTCTACTTCCAGTGTTGCGCCAACTCTTTTTAAATCCTGAATGTTTCTTGCGGAGAAATCTCCGAATACAGGCATGCGCATCTTGCCATTCCCGTTATCTTCGGCGCTAGCCAGGATAAAAGTTTCTTTTTTGTTACGGCGACCGATGGACCGCAGAACGCGTGTTACCGCCCGGCCATTTGCTGCATCATACACAACGTAAGCGCCGACGGCTTTTCTTTCCACTCTGGGATTTTTAGCGCTGAAATCAATGCGCGGTCTTTCGAAAACCGCCTCACCCCAGGCATCTCCTGCTTCTGGTGTATCTTTTTCTCTTTTTGGGCGTGCCATAATCTTACTCTTTCCATTCAATTTGGTTATAAAATTACAAAATTTCTAAAGATTTCGAGGGTTTATATCGCGTTCCAGAGAAAAATCAAGTAAATATTCCGGAAAATAGGCTGCGGTGCAGCAAAGCCTCGGTTTTCCTAGAACTGAAAGTACACAAATGGCTGCACACCGCGGGCGGAGAAAATCACGATCGCGCAGGCAAGACCGGCATACATAAAGGCTTTCACCACCAACGGCAGGGCCAGGAAGCGGCGTTTTACCACCGTCAGTTCGCCAAGCCATTGGGCTCCCAGTCCCCCCAGAATAATGAGGGCGGCTACGACCATGCCCAATGTCAGGGTCCATCCTGCGTCAACATTTACAAGGCTTTGCGCGTAAGCCGTCATATTGTCCCAGCTGGTTGCGCGGAACGGCAGCCAGGTCAGAACAACGACATGAAAAATAACGATGCTGCGCAGGATGCGTTTCCATGCACGGCCTTTATAATCGGCCCCGCGGCGCACCTGCCCGGTCAGTTTTTCCAGCGCCAGGATCGCGCCGTGAATACCGCCCCACAGCACGAACGTCCATGCGGCCCCATGCCACAAGCCACCCAGCAGCATGGTGACCATCAGGTTGAAATAGGTCATGCCCGGCCCTTTGCGGTTGCCGCCCAGCGGTTTGTACAAATAATCGCGCAACCAGAAGGACAGCGAAATATGCCATTTGCGCCAGAACTCCGTAAGGCTTGCCGCCGTATAGGGGCGTTTGAAGTTCGGCGGCAGGCGGTATCCCAAAAGCCGCGCGCAGCCAATCGCGATATCGGTGTAGCCGGAGAAATCAAAATAAATCTGGAAGGTGAAGGCATACAAACCAAGCCATGCCACCGCTGCAGACGCGTTTTCCGGCGCGGCAAAGGCCGCGTCGGCATAAACGCCCAGCGTGTCCGCCAGTACGATTTTTTTAAACAGGCCCCAGAAGATCAGGTACAGGCTTGCCTCCAGCGCCTGTACGCCCAGCTTTGGCGGATCGCCCACCTGATGCAGGAAATAGCGCGCACGAACGATCGGGCCGGCGACAAGCTGCGGAAAGAACGAAACGAAGAACGCGAAACGGATAAACGAACGCTCCGCTTCCAGCCGTTTCATATACACGTCGATCGTGTAGCTCATGCTCTGGAATGTATAAAAGGAAATTCCTACGGGCAGCGCGATATCATAAACCGGGATAGATGCGTCGATCCCCATGCCGTGTGCAGCGCCGGCCACGCTTTGCGCCGCGAAGTTGAAATATTTAAAAAATCCCAGAATACCAAGGTTCACAGCCAGCGAACCGATCAGCCATGCTTTACGCTTTTTCTGGTCGTCCGTATCCTGAATACGCAGGCCCGCAATATAGTCGATCAGTGTTGATGTACCGATGAGTGCCAGCAGCCATCCGTTATTGGACGCATAGAAATAATAACTGGCCGCCAGCAAAAACACGATGCGGATTTGCGGGCGACCGGCCAGCAGCCAGCTCACAGCCAGCACGGATAAAAAGAACACAAGATATTCGAAGGAATTAAAGGGCATTGTCACCCTTTTTCAAAATTTCTTTTAGCTTCGGCCCCAAATCAGCGCTGAATTTCTTCACGCCTTTTGCGTTCATGTGGTTGTAATCGAAATAGTCTTCGTCGGTGAATTTTGTGTAATCGACATGCACATAATCGAAGCCATATGATTCCACAATCGGCACGATTTTTGCGCGCAAAATTTCCTGCGTCTTGCGATGGTCTTCCTGTGACTCATAGCGATGAGGAGCCAACTCCATCTCGTTCACAATGACACTCAGGCCGCGCTCTTTCATCATCGACAGCATTTTTTCAAACAATTGCAATGTAGCATGATCAAATTTGACAGTCTGTGCAATGCCGCCTTCATTATACAGCGTTTGCCTTTCACGGTAGTATTCGGGAACCAGTTCGGTACGCAAGGCCGCGCCATTGGTTTTGTATTGTGCAACGGATACCAGTTCACCATTTTCACCATACCAGGGACGGATGTATCCAACGCCGGACTGAGTGCGAAAGCGTGAGAGAATTTCTTGCTGGTTGTCTTGCTTTGTTACGATATCTCTATGGGTCGGCTCTTTTGCTGGCCTCATAAGACGCGCTAAAGGCTTGTCCATTAAGGTTTGTGAAAAATTGAACAATCTTATTCTTTGGCCAACAATGAAGGTAAAGGGAAGGTAACTCAGAACATTTGAGAAAACTTCGCCTGCCGGGTAGCCGAGATGAAGCAGATAAGGCGCCCGCTTTAGACCAACAGGGTAAATGCTTTCTATAGGGGACAGTCCAAAATTATCCGCACCTATCGACCATACAATGACTGTATCTTGCGGTATCTCGTCTACCACATCACCCAGAACGGCGTATTGCGTAGCCATCCAATTCGCCCAATGAGCAAGCGTAAAACCCTGCCTGTCCCAATATACTTCCAGTTCATCAGGATGAAGGGCGCAAAGTGTCCGGCTGTCCCCTATAAATAAAGCGCTAAACTGGCTTTTATGGCTTTTATAAAAATCCAGCTTTTCGGGTAAAAAACCAGCCCCTGCCAGATCAGCGGCTTTTCCTTGTGCAAAGCGCTGTTTGAAGGCTTTTTCAGCCGCATAAACGGCCAAATTGGCGCAAAAGAAAAAGCATGTAATGAACAGGACGTAAGATAAAAGGCGGTTTCCTGTTTTTTTCAAAACTCTGGCCATTATAGCGGAAACCTCTAAATCTGATGGAGCGGGCGACCGGGATCGAACCGGCATATGCAGCTTGGAAGGCTGCCGTTCTACCATTGAACTACGCCCGCACAGGAATAATCGTCTTTATCTGCGATCACGCATGGGATGTCAAGTATCCACTCAAGCGAAGTGGTTCAAGTTCCGTAACAGTTATGGTGCCGGTTTATTGCATTACGGGAGCCGGAGCACCTGCCGCCACACGAACACCATCAGCGCGTTCCGCCACCAGCTGTTCAAGATCAATAACGCCAGGAACAGGCCTAATCAAAAGCTCCGCTCCCTGTCCATCGGGCGTGGGAACGATTGTGGCTTTTGCAAAAGCTGTAGCCCTGTCTGCAGCACCTTTAAGTTCAGCCACTTCCGGTTCACCGAACAATTCGCCGATTTTTTCAGGTGTCGGCAATACAATCTTGTCCTCGGGATGGATCAGGTCCAAATCGTCGATTTTGCTGGCCAATTCCACGGCGCGTTGCAGGTCGGCTTTCGTTACGCCTTCACCAAACTTGGCCTCAACTGCATCCGGATCATTGATGTTGATGTCGTAATGTCTGGCCAGGATACGGTCACCCCAGTCGCCCGCCACTACCTCGTAATTTCCTGCATCGATCGACAGGTCAACCGGCGGGGCGTCCGCAAACACGTCTGTGATCGCTTCCACCTTCGGCAGAACCAGCGTGTCATCCGTTGTGATGACGTTGATGTTTTCCAAGCCGCTGGATTCCTGAACAGCGCCCAGAACATCCTGAATCGTCACCCCTTTACCGAAGACATATTCGATGCTTTCCGGGTCGCATTCATCGAAACCGTAATGTGCTTCCAGTATATGAATGGCGCGGTCGCCCGCAACGATCGTATCGTATTCGTCCGCTCCGTCCTTCAGATTTTCAACAGCCTGCGCATCCAGTTCCGGCAATTCATAGAACGTGCCGTCCCATACCAGGCAAGGATCCGGTTCCGGCATAGGCACAGGTTCTACCAAAACCGGAGCGGCGTCTGCTTTTACCACTTCCTCCTCAACAGCGTCCTGCGGTACCAGCGGTGTCGGCATACCGTCGGCAGACGAGGCTGCCGTGCTCACTGCCCCTGTATCTTCGGGTAAACATTCACCGTATTCAAATATAAGCCATTTCTGCCGTGCAGTGCCGTCTTCGCATGGCTCCGCACGGGTTGGTTGCGGCCTGTCATTGTCGTTATCGAAGTCGCGCGATGGTGATGTTGGTTCTGGCGTAGGGTCCGGAGTAGGGTCCGGCTCCGGTGTCGGGTCAGGCGTTGGGGACGGCTTGTCCGGCATATCCGGTTTGTCCGGCCCGCGATGATCTGGTTTGTCATGTCCCGGCTTATCATGGCCGCCGCCTCTGTGATCTCCGTCATGCTTACCGCCATCGTGGTGGCCGCCTCTGTGATCTCCGTCGTGCTTACCGCCATCGTGGTGGCCGCCTCTGTGGTCTCCGTCGTGCTTACCGCCATCGTGGTGACCGCCGCGGTCATGG
>JAUHXT010000098.1 GCA_030426925.1 Alphaproteobacteria bacterium
GCACCCCTTTTCATTTTGCATGACTTCCTATAAAAATCCTAGAAAGACTTTGATATTAAAGGACTTGGCATGGCATTTTTCGGACAAATACTGATTTTGGCGCTGGATATCTATTTCTGGATTATCATTATTTCAGTTATCAGCAGCTGGCTTATCGCTTTTGAAGTGATTAACACACGCAACCCTCAGGCAGCAAACCTTATGCGGCTTTTGAACAAGGCAACGGAACCTGTTTTTGCCCCGTTGCGGAAGTTTATCCCGGCCATCGGCGGCATTGATATCACACCGATCATCGTGATTTTCGGCATACAGATTTTGAAAAACGTCGTGGCGCGTTTGTTCATTTACCCCAACATAGGGCTTTAAGGATATGAGTGCGCAGATTATCGACGGCAAGGCGATCGCCGCCGGCTTACGCGACGATATAAAAAACGAAGTCGACGGTTTAGGCAAAAAACCGGGGCTAGCGGTTATCCTCGTTGGTGATGATCCGGCATCGCAGGTTTACGTCGGCAGTAAAGTCAAAATGACTGTCGCCGTCGGCATGGAAAGTTTCGAACACCGTCTGCCAGCTGATTCAACGGAAAAAGATATCCGGCATGTTATCAAAAACCTGAACAGCAATCCGGACGTGCATGGGATTTTATTGCAGCTTCCCCTGCCCCCGCATCTGGCAGAAGTTCAGGAAGACCTGGTGCAAAGCATTGCACCGGAAAAAGACGTCGACGGCCTGACCGTTACCAATGCGGGAAAACTGTTTTTGGGCCTGGAAGGATTGGTTCCCTGCACCCCGCAGGGATCAATGCTGCTGATTAAAAGCGTGGAAGAGAATTTAAGCGGCAAGCATGCCGTTGTGATCGGCCGGTCAAATCTGTTCGGCAAGCCAATGGCGCAATTGCTGTTACAGGAAAACTGCACCGTTACAACCGCGCATTCACGCACGCAGAATATTGAAGAACTGTGCCGGAGTGCCGATATCCTTGTTGCCGCCGTGGGCAGGCCGAAGATGGTCAAGGGCGATTGGGTCAAACCCGGCGCAATTGTCATTGATGTCGGTATCAACCGGATGGACAATGGCAAGCTGTGCGGTGATGTCGATTATGATGGAGCAGAAAAAATTGCGGGCGCTATCACGCCAGTACCCGGCGGTGTCGGCCCGATGACTATTGCCTGCCTGCTTAAGAACACGTTAAAGGCCGCGAAGGGACGTTAATTATGTTTTTCGCAGCCAAGATTGTGATTGTCGCGCTTATCGTAGCTTTCGCATCATGGCTATCCGGTAAAAAACCTGAATTGGCGGGTTTCATCACCGCCCTGCCATTGGTTTCTATTCTTGCCCTTGCCTTTTCGTACATAGAACATAAGGACATTGACGCCACATCCACCTATGCCAAAAGCATCATTTTGGCCGTCCCGGTTTCGTGGCTTTTTTTCCTGCCCTTTTTCTTTACAGACAGGCTGGGCGAAAATTTCTGGAACTATTATATGCTCGGGCTTATTTTACTCGGCGGCGGGTATTTCGTTCACCAATGGGTTACCAGAACCTTTTTATAACTAGCAGCAAGCGGGCGCTGTACCACCACCATCGTAATGAATATTTTTGCCGCGAGCGGCGTCAAGTGCCACGCGGGGTTTCCAGCATGTTTGCGCCAGATTGCGGAAACGGTGCAGGCCGGATTGCGAAGCCTGGAACACATAAATAAGCGAGGCATCGCCATTGTACGGGCGTTCGGTTGCCGCGCGGTAGAGTTGTTCGTTGCTCATGTCCGGCGCTTCTACCGTTTTGTGTCCATTGAAGTATGGTGTACTGCGAATGGAATAGCCGCGATCTATGCTTGCCCAGAACATGGCCGTGCGCGCCAGGGGAGCAGAAGCCAAATCAGTCGATGACACAAGGGTCATGCCGGATAAGTTCCACGGCTCTCCCGCGCCTTCTTTGCGTTTTCTATCGCTGGCCTGTTTAATGACGTTCATTTCAGCCGTTGCCATCGGATCACGGGTTTGTTCGCGTGTATCGCATGCAACAGCGTACACTTGTCTGGAATTGCGATCATAAAGTACTGCAGCAGGAACAGTCATGCTTCGAAATATTGTTTGAACATCCGGTTCCAGTTCCAGAAAACCGCGGTTTATAAAGTTCACTACACCCTGCGGGCTTCCGTTCGGATTGTTTTGCATGTCCAGAAGCTGGTTTTTATCGCTGAACCCGGCGACAGCCTGTGTCATGTCATAGTCTGCGCCAAAGAAGTTTAAAACACGGCCTTTGTCGATCAGGCCTTTTCGCATCCAGTCATTGACGGCAATGCGCTGTTTGGTGAAGCAGCTGGGGCAGCTTTCCCCTGTTGTCAGGAAAACAACAACCCAGTTTGTATCTTTTTTCAATTCTTCCAGTTTGGCTGTGGCCTGCGCGAAATTTTCGGGATACAGGCTGACCGCTTCGGCGTGTGCCTGCGGGCCGTCCCTGTTGACACGGTTGCTGTCGTGACGATCATTGAGCAGGAAATGTTCTTGTGTCGCCGTGTTGTAAAACATAATCGCAGAGCCGAACGGACCCGGAGCCGGCTCATCTTCCTTAACACGCCGTGCGGCAGTCAAGTCGAGCTTGTTCAGTTGAATTTGCAGCAGAGTTTGCGGGACCATATGGACAGGCAAAATCAAATCATTGCGGACAGGCAGGTTATTCAAGGCAGTCATAGGCTTTCACTCCAAATGATGACCGCGTTTTAGATTATTTTCCGTAATGTGTCAATTAAATTGTGTCAGGACGACCAGCGCTATCACCAGCAGGACAAGGATCAGGATTACAAGATCCTTGCCGCCGCTGCCGCCCTTTTTCACAGCGCTGGTGTATTGTGGTTGCGTTTTTTTCTTCGTACGCGGTGCTTCCCAGTCATCTTCGTCAAAAGGATCGTCTGATTCATCCACGCGGGTTGCGTTCACGTTCTTTACAAAACCGCTGTGCGGATGGAAAAAATCCATGCTGCGGTCGAAGAAGCTGTTTTTAAAAACGCTGCCTTCAAAAATATCAGAAGTGCCGTTATTGTCCCTGTCCTCTGTCACCATATTTTCAAAGGCTTCATATTCCTTGCGGACATCGGGAGGCATATCGTCGAGCGAGGTATATTCCTTGCCGTTAATGACGTAAGAGCGTGTGGTAACTGTTTTGGTGAACTTTTTATCCATTAGCCCTTGTTCGGTTTATTCCCCTTGCGCCTTTTTATGGTCCGCGGGAAGGCGTTCATAAGTATCACGAACATTGGCGATAAATTGCTGTCCGCTGATTGACTTATCGCGGTCTGGTGCAAGGTCGCCGGTCAGCGCACCGGATACCAGACCTTCTTCGATCGTTTTTGATACTGCCAGTTTCAGGCTTTTGGCCATTGCCGCTGCGTCCGCCTGCCCGTTCAGTTCGGCCTTGTGACGAATGGCTTCGGCATAAGCGAAAATGTGGGCGGTCGGGTTGGCCAGCAGGATTTTCTTTTCATGCCATGCGGGTTCCAGATCAGGCGCAGTGCCGTGCGGCGGATCAGCCAGCAAGATGCCGTCAGCACTGACCAGTGTTGAATCCATCAAGCCCAGAGATTTATGTTCGCCCGCCACCTGATCGGATACAACGTCGCCATCATAGTTTTTGAGGGCGATAATCATGTTGTTCATCTTGCCTTGCGGGATTTTGGATACCACAGCGTCGATCAATTCGACCTTCTTGCTGAAGGTCAGGTTGGCGGCGCGGAACTTGCTTTCGAACTCTTTTTCAAACACTTCGGTAAAGATTTCGATGAAGCGCCCATCATAGACGGGGCTGATTGTATCCTTTCCGGCAAAGATAATGGATTTGCCCTGTGCCAGTGCCTGACCGAATACTGCCTGCGCGTAATCGTAGATGGAATGATCGGTTTCGGTCGTCAGCATCAAAACGCCGCTATCTACCTTGCGGTCATCGACAAGGGTTTGGGTTGTCCCGTCCTCGCCTTCATAGATTACCTTCAGTATGCCTTTACCGGGGATGGCGGCGTTGGGCGCACCATAAATGCCGCCGACAGCCTGACGTGCGATTGTGACATCGTGCATCAAGGGCGCGAATTTCTGAATCCCGTCAATTTCAATAGTGTTTCGCAAGATAACAGCGCCGTTGATCGCGCGGCGGATGATGCCGTTGGGTGAACCCCATTGTTTGGAAAGGCCGAATTTTGCGGTTTCTTCCTTGGTCGGGGTGATGGTCGGCCCTTTGATCGCGGCCCTGTGTTCCTTCAAATCCTCCAGCGCATCCTGAAGTGCGGCATCGTTCGTTTTGTCACGCGCCTGCAGGGAAATATCGTGCACTTTCCAATCAACGTCAAAAAAGGGGGCGATCAGTTGTTCGCGTATTTCCTGCGCCATGTGCGGCCAGACGCCGTCCCCTGTCATATCAACTATTGATCCATGGATTTTCATCGGAGCCGTCATGCTTTTTCCACTTTCTTTTCTTCTGTAACCCGTGAAGCGTATCTGAGCACTACATACGCCAGTAAGGCCGATATGATTGAGCCTACCAGAACGCCCAGTCTCACGGAAGCCTGCATCTCTATGTCATGGAAGGCTAATCCACCGATAAAGAGGGACATGGTGAAACCAATCCCGCAGAGTAGCGACACCGCATACAGCTGTAGCCAGTTTGTGTCTTTCGGCTTTGGTGAAAAGCCTAATGCGATTGTGAGCCACAGCATGCCAAATACACCGATCTGCTTACCAACAAAAAGGCCACCGGCGATGCCCAGCGTGACCGGATTTAAAAGGTCGTGCCATCCCATGCCGGTAAAAGGAACCCCGGCATTGGCAAAACCGAAGATCGGCAGTACGGCAAAGGCCACCCACGGGTGCAAGCCGTGTTCCAGCGTTTTGACAGGGGAGTAGTTGTTTTCCCGGGGGCACCGCATGGGAATGAACAGCGCCGCTATCACACCGGCGATCGTGGCGTGAATACCGGATTCCAGAACGGCAACCCACAGGATCACAGCGATAATCACATATGGCGCGAGTGCGGAAACACGACGATAATTCAGTCCAGCCAGAATAACAATACAGGCCGCGGCGATATACAAGGCAGGCCAGACAATGCCGTGAGAAAAGAAAACCGCAATGATAAGGATTGCGCCTAGGTCATCAATGACAGCAATGCCG
>JAUHXT010000099.1 GCA_030426925.1 Alphaproteobacteria bacterium
AGGATTAATGCGCAGGCAAAATACGAACGCACAGGATAAAACCATACAAAAACTTGGCCGCCTGCGGTTCCTTGCCCGTATTGTTTTAATTCTTGAAGCGGTCGTGGCCACTTTCTGGCAAAGCGTAACGTGGGTCGCTTTTTTCTGCGCTCTGTGGCTTTTCGATATCCCTTCCATTTTCGGCACGTATGGCGGTGAGGCATTCCTTGTTATTTTCCTGGCGGGTTTTGTCTGGCTGGCGTTCCGAAATGCGCGTGGTTATCAGCGCCCGTCCGAACGCGCCGCCAACCGCAGACTAGAGCAGGACAACAAGCTGAAGCACCGCCCTATCAGTATCCTGAACGACGAACTGGCGAACCCCGATAAAGGCGAAACCGTTTCCTTGTGGCAGGCCAGTAAGGACAAAGCCCTGATTGCCTTGCGTGGTTTGCGCCCCGTGCTACCGCGCTCTGTCCTGCCGCTGCGCGACCCTTATGCCGTGCGTATTGGTGTTTTCCTATTGCTGCTGATCGGTTTTGTTGTTGCCGGATCGACATGGCCGCAGCGGATACAAGCCGGATTGTTCCCGTTCGGTGTTACCCTGCCCGGCTATGAACTGGAAGGCGTCACCCTGACCATCACGCCACCGGACTATACCCGCAAGCCGATTGTCGCCATCAAAGGCATCAGCAAGGATGACACCTTGTCCATCCCGCAAGGCTCGGAAATCAAGGCGCAGGTGCATGGCGGGCTTGGCGTTCCCAGCCTGTTTATCGGCGAGCGTAAAGAGGAATTTGTACCAATCGACAAAAACAACTTCGGTATCATCACCAAAATTACAGAAGGCGATGTCTTAAGCGTCAAGCAGTTCGGTATTGCGCGGCTGAGATGGCCGTACAGCCTTGTTCCTGACACCCCGCCAAAACTGGCTCTGGGTGAAGAACACAGCGTGACGGAATATTCCACCTTACGGTTCGGCTTTACGATGAGCGATGATTACGGCGTCCGTGACCTGACCATGCGCATGACCTTAAACCCCGTTGTCGAAGACTTTCCGCTTGGTGATCCGTATGAAGAAACACGCGCTGTGATGTCGCCGCCCGGTGAAGAGCTGGAGATCACGCCGACTTATGACCTGACGTCGCATGTCTGGGCCGGGCTTCCGGCCGTTCTGACCTTCACAGCCATTGACGATATCGGACAAACCAGTGTGGTGGAAGTCGAGGTCACCCTGCCTGAGCGGCAGTTCAAGCACCCGGTTGCACAAAAACTGATAGAACACCGTAAAACGCTGGCATGGAATTATCAGGCAGAGCCAACCGAAATTATCGACTCCCTGATCGATATTATGAACCACCCGGACGGGTATGATGGCGATATGCTGGTTTTCCTATCCTTACGCAGCGCCGCATCACGGCTGTATTACAGCCCCGGACAGGAAGATACGGCACGGGCATTAATCGACCTGTTCTGGAAGGTTGCTGTGCACCTGGAAGACGGTGACCTTAACCTTGCACGCGAACAGCTTTTACAGGCGCAGCGCGAACTGGAAGAAGCGCTGAACGACCCGAACACCACCAACGAAGAAAAAGCGCGGCTGGTTGAAAATTTGAAGCAGGCACTGGCCAATTATTTCCGTGAACTGGGACGCGAAATGCAAAAACAGATGGCCGAAGGGCAGGACATGCCGCTTGTGTCACCGGACATGTTGAACCAGATGATCCAACCGGAAGACCTAGCGCGGTTTTTCGACCAGTTGGAATCCGAGGCTTTAAGCGGCGACCCCGATGAAGCGCGGGAACTGCTCTCTCAACTCAGCCGGTTAATGGATATGCTCGATCCGTCCATGCAAATGACGATGCCCATGGACATGCAGAAAATGTCGGAAGGTGTCAGCGAATTACAGGAACTTGTCCGCCGTCAGGAAGAATTGCTGGACCAGACACGCGTCCAGAACGACCTGATGGACAAGCAATATGATTACGGTGATTTGCTGCCCGACGATCCCAACAGCACGATAGAACTGGACAATTTGCCCCCTGCTCCGCAATCAACACAGGATAGCAAGAAGCAAAGCCAGGTGAATACCGCCCTGAATAAAACCGAACAGGACGCCTTACGCTATATTCTAGGTCAATTAATGCTAGAAGCCGACCGTTTCATCGGCGAAATCCCGGAAAATATGGGCTATGCCGAACGGGAGATGCTTGGCTCGTCCGATCAACTGGAAGGAAACCGCCCGGATTTATCCATTCCGCACCAGGAGCGCGCGATCGAGCATTTGCGCGAAGCGATGAAAGACTTATCGCAGCAGATGATGGCGCGGATGCGTGAAATGACCGGTATGACGCTGGGGCAGGCGCAAACCGATCCGCTGGGTCGGCGTACCGGGCAAAACGATGGCGGGAATAACTGGTTCCATGGTTCCGAAGTTGAAATTCCGGATGAAGCGGAACGGAAAAAGGTAGAAGAGATTCTGAAATACTTACGCAAACGTTCCGGTGAATTCGACCGCCCGGAAGATGAACTGGATTATTACCGCAGGCTGCTTAAACAGTTTTAGTGGTGGTCGTTGCCATGGCTGTCGTTATCGTGACCTGTATCATGCGCTTCTTCTTCATGCCTAGGTTCTTCGTGATGGTCTTCCCCGGCGCTTTCTTCTTCGGCATGCCCGTCTTCACCATGCGTCATTTCGTCAGGCAGACGGGCAAGGAACATCACGCTGGCATTGGCGACGTCATCCCCGTCCAGTTCGTATTCCATACTGAACGGCAGCGATTCTTCCGCTTCAATTGTCTTCTGGCCGGGGTCAATGACCCAGCTTGCCGCCGTTTCATTCCCTTCGGTCTGTAATGACGCCAGAATGGGCGGGATTTCAATCGCTTCGGATTTCAAATTAATCACCATGCCACTTAGTGTCAGGATATTCTTTCCGCCCTTGATTTCCGTTTTGGCGATCACACGGTCGAAAATCAAGCCTTCGCCTGCGTACGCCACTTCCGCGCCGAAGGTTTCATAAACGATGGCGGATGCCGGCCAGATGGAGATCACTTTGTCCTTCATTACGCCCAAAATACCTAGCAGAACAAACAATACGCAGGCAGCGGCAGCATACCCTGCGGCGAGGTTGCCCCATGCCGGTATCTCGCGCGGTGCTTTCGGTTCTTTGTGGGTTTCCTGATCTTCGGGCAGAGGCTTCACAGCATCCGGAATATTATCGAATTCTTCCTTCTCAGCCGCTTCTTCAACCATTTCCTCGAAATTCGCCGGGGGTTCGGCTTTTTCTTCCTTTTCCTCCAGGTCAAAATCGAGGTCAGGCATTTCATCGCGGTATTTGTGAACGCCGACAGCGGCCTTTTTGCCAGAGGGGTCCTGATGCCACTGATGCGCGCAGCTGGCGCAACGGACAGTACGGCCCTCCTCCCCGATAGAGGCATCGGCGACAACATAACGCGTAGAACATTCCGGGCAAATAATAATCATGGGTGGATGCGGCTTCTCAAGGTCCCTGTATTTTTGTATGTATAAGTTTACTGATTTAGAGTCAAAAACCAAACAGTTTCGCGAAAGCCATACTTATGACAAAATTTTTGCCAATCCTTCTTGCTGTTATGTTTATCCCGTCCGCCTATGCTCAGGAAACTCCTGCGGCCGATACCGATGTTAAGTGCGAGGTGACGGACAAATCCTGCCTGATGGGACAACTGGAAGAAACCGCAGCTAAAATCGACAATGAAAGCTGGCAGGACAAAGTTTACCGTGAACTCGCCAAATCGTATACGTACGAGGGGTACGAAGATAACGCAATTGCCTTAATAGAAAAAATCCATAACCCGGATACGCAGGCCATGACCATTCGTGGCATCGGATTTGCCGCCGCCGACAGCAAATGGAATGACAAAGCGCGTTATGACGCCTTGTTTGGAAAGCTGGCGGCAAAAGCACAAACAATCGACCACCCGCCGTCCCATGGCATCGCCCTTACCTATATCGCGATGGCGCAGGCTTTTGCCGGTGACAATGAGGGCGCGACAGCAACGGCAGCAGGAATGGAGAACGATGCCCTGCGTCACAAGGCCTTTGGTGAAAGCGCGGAGATACAGGCCGAGCGCGGTGAATTCGCCGCCGCTATGGACAGCATTGCGCATATTGACGACCTTGCCTTCCGTAACAAGGCGCACCGCATTATTTCAAAGATTTTTGTCCAGAAGGGCATGAAGGCCGAAGCGTACGAGGCCGCCATGAAAATTGTCGATAATCCCTATATGCAGGCAGCGGCCATTCAGTTTATTCTGAACGCCGATAACCCGGAAGAAAACCTGGACGAGTAATGATTAAATTTGAGCATGTGGGTTTGCGGTACGGTATCGGACCGGAAGTCCTGAGCGATATAGATTTTACGCTGGAACAGGGTTCGTTCCACTTCCTGACCGGGCCGTCCGGTGCGGGTAAGACTTCACTTATGTCACTGATGTACCTTGGGCGCAAACCAACGCGCGGGCTTGTCACGATGTTCGGGCAAAATATCGGACAACTGAACCGTGACCAGTTGGCCGGAATTCGCCAGCGTATCGGCGTGGTGTTTCAGGACTTCCGGTTGCTGGACCATTTGTCGGCCTTTGATAATGTCGCGCTTCCTTTGCGTATTCAGGGAAAACCGGAAAAAGAAATCCTGAACAACGTCAACGAATTGCTGGAATGGGTCGGGCTGGGCGACCACAAACATGTTCTGCCCAATACCATGTCCGGGGGACAACAACAACGCATAGCCATTGCCCGCGCGGTGATTACCCGCCCGCGCCTGTTACTGGCGGACGAACCTACCGGGAACCTTGACGATGAAATTGGTTTCCGTCTTATGAACCTGTTCGACCAGTTGAACCGCATGGGCACAACAGTCGTTATCGCGACCCACAACACGCAAATCCTTCAGAAATTCAAACACAACAAAATGATTCTGGATTCCGGCTCGCTGCGTATTGAAGACAGCAAAAGCAAAATCCTGAAAAAGCTCGAAGGGGTGTTCTAGGTGCTGGATTTATTCAAAAAGGGCGAAAAGCTATTGGGCATTCAGTCGGGCAAGCGGCGGTATGACCTGCCGCTCGACAAAACCGAAGGCAACGGGTTTTTAAAAGCACTTATCATTATGATGACCC
>JAUHXT010000001.1 GCA_030426925.1 Alphaproteobacteria bacterium
TTAAATCATGGCCGGCGTTGACGTCGATGCCCAGTTTCGCACATTCCTGCGCGGTTTCGACATAGTCATGGAGGATAACGCCGAAATCGTCCGCTTCCCACGCGAAGGCGTAAGGGCCGGTGTATAATTCCACGCGGTCAGCCGTGACAGTTGCTGCCAGTTCAGGCAGGCGCGGGTTCGGGTCAATAAACAACGATACCCGGCGTTCATGCGCATGCAGGCGCGTAATGACGTCTATCAAAAAATCCTTTTGGGCGGCGATGTCCCAGCCGTGATCAGACGTGCGTTGATCCGGGGCGTCGGGAACCAGTGTTACCTGATCGCACGGATAGCGGGTGACGAGTTCCAGGAAATCGTCTGAGGGATAGCCTTCGATATTGAATTCAACCCTGGCGGCGTTCTTTTCATTCCATTTTTCAATAGTTTCAGAAATGGCGGGAACGTCGCTTTTGCGGATATGGCGCTCATCGGGGCGTGGGTGGACGGTCAGCCCCTGTGCCCCGGCCTTCAAGATAATGTCTGCGTGTTCCAGCAAGTCGGGATAGCCGATATCGCGCTGGTTTCGCAGCAGGGCAACTTTGTTCAAATTCACGCTTAAATTCGTCATGGTCACTCACCATTATAAAAGGCTGGACAGGATTGCCAGAATTTTCTAGGGATTTGGAGAAGTTTTTATTATGCGGCGCAGTATTTTTTTCAGAAGAGGTAAATTATGAGCAAGCCATCCGTTAAACCAAAAACCCCTTTCTTTTCTTCCGGCCCGTGTTCCAAGCGTCCGGGTTGGTCCGTTGAGGCGCTGGAAGACGCGCTGTTGAGCCGTTCTCACCGGTCCGGTCCGGGTAAGAAAAAGCTGAAAGAAGTGATTGACCGCCATCGTGCCATCCTGGGCATTCCCGACGATTACCGGATTATGATTACGGCGGCGTCCGATACCGGCGCGTTCGAAATGGCGATGTGGAACCTGCTGGGTGCGCGCGGTGTTGACGTGCTGGCGTGGGAAAGCTTTTCCTCCGACTGGCTCAAAGACATTAAAAGCCAGCTGAAGCTGAGCGATGTGAATTACTACGAAGCGGCGTACGGCGATATTGCCGACCTGTCCAAGGTCGATACAGACCGTGATGTGGTCTTTGCCTGGAATGGTACAACATCCGGCGTACGCGTACCGAATGGCGACTGGATCAAGGACGACCGCGAAGGATTGACCATGGCGGATGCGACGTCCGCGGTTTTCGCGTATGACATGCCGTGGGAGAAGCTGGACGTTGTGACATGGTCATGGCAGAAGGTCCTGGGTTCCGAAGCTGCGCACGGCATGCTGGTCCTGTCCCCACGGGCGGCGCAGCGCATGATCGAGTACACGCCAAGCTGGCCGCTGCCGAAGTTTTTCCGCCTGAAAAAAGGTGACGGGCTGATCGAAGGTGCGTTTGCCGGTGAAACATTGAACACGCCGTCCATGCTGGCCGTCGAAGATTGTATCGACGCGCTGAAATGGGTCGAGTCGATTGGTGGGCTGAAAGAGACGATCAAACGGTCGGAGCAATCATATAAGGCCGTGGCCGAATGGGTTGCCAAAACAGACTGGATTGACTTCCTGCCGTCCGACCCGGCGACCAATTCTTATACGTCTATCTGTCTGAAAATCGTTGATCCGGCCTTTGAAGCGCTGGAAGAAGCGGACCGTCAGGCGTTCGTTAAATCCATGTGCAAGCTTTTGGAAGCCGAAGATGCGGCATACGATGTCGCCGCTTACCGTGCGGCGCCTGCGGGCCTGCGTTTGTGGGGCGGGGCAACCGTCGATCCAAAAGACATGGAAGCGTTGCTGCCGTGGCTGGACTGGGCGTTTGCCGAGGTGAAGGCCGAACAGCAAAAAGCCGCTGCGTAGTCAGACTTTTTTAAACACGAGACAATGTGTAAAGGGATAATCCGGTTTCGGGTTATCCCATTTTACTATGATTTCATCTTCCAGTTTTAAAGACGGTTCGATGGCAAGCGACAGGTCACGCACCAGCGGGGTGTAGGTACGGCCATGCAGATTGTCCGCCTGTACGACCACGTACGAATTCTTTTTCATCTGCTGTGCAATTTTTTGAAAAATGGTTTTCATGCGGCGCAGGTAGGTATTGTATCCGGCCTTTTTCGGATCGCCCGCGAAGAGCGGATTCCATTTGTGGTGTTTGGGCATGTAGGGCGGTGAGGTCATACAGAAATCCATCCTTGGCAGGGCGAATCTATCGATATTCGCGCTGTCGCCACAGATGACATTTTGCCAGTGCTGTAACTGTCCCGCGCTCCATTCAAATTTTTGTTCGTCGGCTTCTATCCCATAGGGGATGCGGCCCATTTCCTCCGCCACGAACAGAGTCGTGCCGAGTCCCGTAAACGGGTCGAGGATTTTGTCGCCCTTTTTGGTGTAGAGCTTTAAAAAATGGCGCACCAGCTCTTCGGGGTATTTGATATCGTTTCCTTCGAAAGGGGGCGGATTCCGCTCAAGTTTGAAAGGGATGTTGATCAGGGTCGGTGCGGTCATAAACTGGTTCCTTTGCCGTTCCATCATAAGGCGCTTGCATTGCAGGAAACAAGGGCATATGAAGAAGGTCTGTTTGCCTGAACAAGACAAAATCAGGAGGTCATTATGAGCAAACCAAAGGTTCTTATCGCAGATAAGATGAATCCGCTCGCTGCGGAAATTTTCGAAAAACAAGGCTGTGACGTCACTTATAAGGGTGAAAATGTTCCGGCTGATGAATTACTTAACATCATTGATCAGTTTGACGGCTTGGCGATCCGGTCGTCAACGACTGTTACCCCGGAAATACTGGAAAAAGCCAAAAACCTAAAAGTGATCGGCCGTGCCGGTATCGGCGTCGACAACGTCGATGTGAAGGCTGCGACCAGCGCCGGGGTTATCGTTATGAACACCCCGTTCGGGAATTCCATTACCACGGCCGAACACGCGATTGCGATGATGTTCGCGCTGGCGCGGCAAATTCCACAGGCCAACGAATCAACCCATGCCGGAAAGTGGGAAAAGAAGAAGTTTATGGGTGTCGAGCTGACCGGTAAGACGCTGGGTGTTATCGGTTGCGGTAATATCGGCGGAATCGCTGCGACACGCGGTGTCGGCCTGAAAATGAATGTGATCGCTTTCGACCCGTTCCTGACCGAAGACCGTGCCGTTGAATTGGGCGTTGAGAAGGTTGAGCTGGATGATTTGCTGTCCCGTGCCGATTTTATTACCATCCACGTACCGAAAAACGAGCATACAGTCGGTTTGATCAATAAAAAGTCCATCGCGAAGATGAAAAAAGGCGTGCGGATCATCAATTGTGCCCGTGGAGGCATTATTATTGAGCCAGATTTGAAAGAAGCGCTGGATTCCGGTCATGTGGCCGGGGCCGCACTGGATGTGTTCGAGGTCGAGCCAGCCAAGGAAAACGTGCTGTTCGGGCATCCGAATGTCGTGTGTACGCCTCACCTTGGGGCTGCGACAACAGAAGCGCAGGTGAATGTGGCGATCCAGGTGGCCGAACAAATGGCCGATTACCTGGTGAACGGCGCCATTACCAACGCGATCAACATGCCGTCGATTTCAGCGGAAGACGCACCGCGCCTGAAGCCTTACATGAAACTGGCCGAACAGCTTGGCAGTTTTTCGGGCCAGATTACCGAACATGCGATCAAATCCGTCGATATCGCGTATGAAGGCAGTGTGTCCGAGATCAATACCAAGCCTTTGACGTCTATTTTGCTTGCAAGCTTGCTGAAAGCGCAGACAGATACGGTCAATATGGTGAACGCACCGGCCGTTGCCGAAGCGCGCGGTATTACGGTCAGCGAATCCAAGAGCGGGTCGATGAAAGATTTTCGCAGTTTGATTACCGTAACGGTCGTCACCGAGGAGCGTATGCGTACGCTTGGCGGTACGCTATTTACCGGTAAAGAGCCGCGGATTGTGAATATCGAAGGTGTACCGATCGAAGCGGCGCTGTACCCGCATATGCTGTTTATCCGCAACGAAGACAAGCCCGGCCTTATTGGGGGTGTTGGCTCTATCCTTGGTCAGGCGGGGCAGAATATTGCCGATTTCCGCCTTGGCCGGAAAGATGAGGGTGAGTCCGCTATCTGTCTTATTGGACTGGATGCGCCGGTTCCGGATGATGTGTTTGACGATGTGGCCAACCTGCCGCAGATCAAGCAGGTCAAACGTCTCAGTTTTTAAACTATGTACGGCTATGTAAGAGAGGGGGCAGTAAGTTTTTACTGCCCTTTTTTCTTGGCGTAATATCTGGCGCAAGCGTCTTTTAGCTCTTTGACCATTTGCGCGCCGACTTCACCGCCGTCACCCTTCATCTTTTTCTTGATGATGGCGTTCAGGGTTGTGTGATGTGCCCGCAGGATTTCAATGGAATCCTTGTCGAGTTCACTTAAGGCTTCCATGAAACTCAGGATTACATTGGCAAGGTTGCCGACCAGGTGGTAATGAAAGATCGCGGCATTGGCCTTTAGCTGCATGACCGGCCCTGTCAGCATCTCCCTGTAGGCGCTGATATCGTTGCCTTCGGCGGCTTGTGCCTCGTTGATCGCTTTTTCAAGCTGACCCAGGAATTGCTCACCCAGCGGGGTGAAATCGACATCGTTATTGTCGATAGCTTCCTGCATACGCTTCACAGAGGCTTCCTCCAGCGGACCGGAGCCTATTTTTTGCTGAAGCATGTAGCTGGCCTTGTAGACCTTTGCTTTATCTTGCTTTATTTCCTCGCTCATCCTGCTTTTCTTTTATTTTAATTCAATATCAATGGGGGTGTGGCCGGCAGAGTCATTTTCCCTGCGGAACGGGCCGCGGTAATTCGGATTGACGCGCCGGCGACGGTCGGGGCCGAAAAAGTCCTGTGTTTCAATAAAATCGCGGGGTGCGTTGATGACGTGTACGATGCGGCGGGCGAGGTCGTTTGCCGTAAAAGGCTTCACAAGGAATTCGGTTACACCGCAATCGCGCGCTTCCTCTACCCTTTGCCAGGCGCTGTAGCCGGTTATCAGCACGATCGGAACCATACGATTCGGAGACAGCGGGTTTTTTCTGATTTCCCGCGTCAGCTGCATTCCATCCATCGGTTCCATCAACCAGTCAGTCAGGATGATGTCCGAATTGTATTTCTGGAACATTTCAAACGCCTTTTCCCCGTCAGGAGCCGACATTATGTTTTTGACGCCGAGATTTTCGAGGACAGAGATAAGCAATTTCCGCATAGGCGCTGTGTCTTCAACGATTAAGACATCGAGTTTTTCAAATTTAAATCCCATTACCTTCCAGTGCCTTGAAAATTACGCCGTTTGCACGGACATCAAAAAATGACCGGTACAAAGCTTTAGAAGACAGATTACTATGGTTTTGCGCGCCATTACAATGGCAAGAATAAAGATAATATTATAAAAAAGAACCCTGGTGCTTTTGTGTTTAGCCTGTTTACAAGAAACGAGCTGAACAGCACCAGGGCCTTGTCTGGGAAGCATGCTCCTGTCTGTCAACCGGGATAAATCCCTAAAGTTAAAACAATACAGGGGTCATCGCTTAAGATCTGGCCTTGCCAAACAGATCCGGGACATACGGTCCTTCGCTTTTGACAAGCTGGGATTGAGTACCTCAATCCCTTATTTATAGTGGCCGATCAACCACTCGCTGATAACGATCGCGACATTAAAAGCCATGCGGAACGTCAAGATATGCACGCCTGTTCCAGCCTCTTTCTTGCAACCCAACTTATATTTTTACGTGTACGACCACGGGCCTTGGGTGGGCTGGACGTTCATGCACCATTTCGTCCCTTAAGCGCCGAAAGTAAGTATGCAGAGCACCTTTTGCTTTTCGGACCCGGATGCTGACCAATGCATCCTGTCTGTCAGACCATCTCATCGACGCCTCATTAAGAGGTATTGCCTGAAGACATTTTCATGATGACTCGGTTTCCAAAGACGAGTCGAGTCTTTTTTGCATTTTTTTGAAAAAAAATTTTAACAAAGGGGTGTTAATCGTAATTATATTACAAAACTAAACGGTTCAAATACGGCCATAAATCAGAGTCAAACACAGTTTGATGCCCAGATTTATCCACATGGATAAACAAGCCGTTTTTTTCTTTTCGGGGGTGGAAAAATTGTCTTTCTGACGGATTTTTTTGCGTTCCGATTCACGAAAAAGAATCGATTCCGAGTGTTTTTTAAGAATCGCCGCCGTAATTTGCGGGCAACCATACGCCTTTTGATTCGCAGATCAACAAAAAAATTAATTCATCAGCCAGATATAACCGCTCAGGTATGTCGCAAAGGACACCCACATCAGGTAAGGGAGCAACAGGAGGCCGGCAGTTTTTCGAATCGTAAAGAACCAGACGATGAGAAAAGAAAGCAGGCCAAGGATGACTGTAATCAGCGCAAACGCCGCCAACAGCATGTGAAATTCAAAGAAAACAAAATTCCAAGACCAGTTCATCAACATATGTACGCCAAATATGGCCAGAGCCGGAGCGACACCGGGCTTGCCAGCAGAGCGCCAGATCAGCCAGACAGCAAAAGCCATCAGCAGATACAGGGACGGCCAGACAACACCAAACACCCAGTCCGGCGGGGTGAGGGCGGATTTCACCAGCCCTTCGTACCAAATATCGCCCTTTGGGGCAGTGCTGACGCCGATGGCTGCCGATACGCTTTCAAATAAGACTATCAGCACGATCAACGAGAGATATTTTTTCGTATCTTTCATAATCATTCTTTTATAAGTTGAGGGCGGTTAATCAAAGAGCCCAGTATCCTATGACTAGAGAAACCTTATCTTTGATAAGACATCAAGCGTTTATTGACGGTGTGTGGAGTGATTCGCACCATAAAAAAACTTTTTCCATTTATAACCCGGCCACCGGCGATGACATAGTACAGGTCCCCGATATGGATGCGGCCGATACCAGGCGTGCAGTCGATTCGGCGCATAAAGCCTTTACCGGATGGAAAGCGCTGACCGGAAAAGAGCGGTCCGCACATATATATAAGTGGCATCAGCTTATTGTGGAGCATGCGGAAGAACTGGCAGCGCTTGTCAGCCTGGAGCAGGGGAAACCGATGTCCGAATCGCGTGCCGAAGTTCAGGTCGGTGCGGATTACGCGCTGTGGGCCGCGGAAGAGGCCAAGCGGATTTACGGCGATTATATCCCGGCGCACAAAAGTAATGCGCGGATTATTGTGACAAAAGAGCCGGCCGGGGTTGTCGGGGCCATTACGCCGTGGAATTTCCCATCATCCATGGTGACACGCAAAGTGCCGATGGCGCTGGCCGCAGGATGCACGGTTGTTTTGAAACCTGCGGAAGATACGCCATTGTCTGCACTGGCGCTGGCAGCGCTGGCAGAAGAGTCGGGCCTGCCTGCCGGTGTGTTCAATGTTGTTACGGCGTCCGGAGACAGTGCACCGGAAGTGGGAAGTGTGCTGACCGGCGATTCGCGGGTGCGCAAGATCTCCTTTACCGGTTCAACCGAGGTCGGGCGGCAGTTATTGGCGCAATCCGCACCGGATATCAAGAAAATGTCGCTGGAGCTGGGCGGTAATGCCCCGTTCATCATATTTGACAGTGCGGACATTGATGCGGCTGTACAGGGTTTAATCGCCTGTAAACTGCGAAATGCCGGGCAAACATGCGTCTGTGCGAACCGGATTTTTGTGCAGAGCAGCATTTATGACACTGTTATAGAAAATTTTAACCATAGTATGGGACAATTAAAGATAGGGGCAGCGACGGACATCGGGACGGACATCGGGCCTCTGGTGAACATACAAGGGGTCGAAAAGGTGGAATCCTTCATACAGGATGCTTTGGCGCATGGCGCGCAGGTAAAAGCAGGCGGCAACCGCCATGCTCTGGGCGGCAATTTCTTTGAATTAACCATTCTCAGCGATATGAACGACGATATGCAGTGCTTCAGCCACGAGATTTTCGGGCCTGTGGCCGCTTTTTATCGCTTTGAGAACGAACAAGAGGCTGTTGATAAGGCAAATAAGACGGATTACGGGCTGGCGGCTTATGTATATAGTCAAGATCAGGCGCAGATATGGCGTGTCATGGATGGTCTGGACTATGGAATGATCGCAGTAAATGAGCCCATGTTAACCACGGAACTGGCCCCGTTTGGCGGGGTTAAACACTCCGGAATTGGACGTGAAGGATCAAAATACGGTATTAATGAGTTCACAGAGGTGAAATACAGACTTTTGGGTAATTGCTAACAAACGAAAGGACAGCAAAATACCTTTACATAAAATTTGACAGGATTGCCTAAATGATGATAAAAAATATGGTAATCACGTTAGGATATTGTTAACCATTGAAACGAACCCCGTTCCGTTTATTTAAAGTATACGGCGTAAGAGGTAGGATAATAGGAGAGTACACATGGAAACCTGCAAAACAATTGTTCTTGCTCAACCTGAGGCAGGCGCATCGGTTAATTACGAAATTCCCACTAATGAGACAGCGCAATTATCGTTTGGTCCGGATCAAATTTCCGGCATCAAACTGAATGATTTCGGCGGTCTTGAAATCAGCTTCCTGGATGGAAGCACAGCGACGCTTACAAATTTTGAAGCGCTGGTCGACTCAGGCAACCTCCTTTATTTAAATGACGGCACACTTATTGATCCTTCCGTCCTTACGGGCGCACTTGGTAATGCCGCAGATCCTACTGAAAACTCCGATATCCTGACTATCGTCGGCCCCGCCGATAACGTGACACGCGAAATTAATCTGGAGCCCGGTCAAAAGTATGTACTCGATTTTGACTTTGCCCAGCCGAGCGCAGCCGAAGTGCAGGACGGCAAGCTTGTTATCTCTTTCGCCAATGACGGTATCCTTGTTCTCAATAACTACGAAGAAGTGATGAATGGCGAGCTGCCAGCCGAACTCTCCCTGGCAAGCAGCGATACAATCATTTCCGGCGAAGAGCTGCTGACAAGCCTGACGCTTGCCGAAGCTGCTCCGAGTGACGATGTACTGGCCTTTGAAGAAGAAGAAACAGAAGACGTCCGCAGAACGGAAGTTGCCGAAGCCAACCTTGAAGGTGAAAATGCAATCGGCGCCGGCGATGAAGCAGCTCTTGCTTATGAAGTTGCGCAAGTTGAGCCGGCATCCGGTACGGATGACGATCTTGATTCTATCGCTGAAGCCCTGCAACAGGTTGAGCCTGCTGCCGGTGAAACAGGCGGCGCAAGTGGCCGCGGCGGTTACGGATTTAACAGTAATCCGGGTTCCGAGCCTTTGGGCAGCATCGATGATGTGGGGCCTATCAATCCGACAGCGTTGAATTATCAGGCGCCTCAATTCTCTCCCGAACGTCTTGACGTTGAAGATCAGGGGCCGCTTTCCCCGGTTGACAGCAACCCGATTGTGTCCGGTCCGTTTGAAAACAGACTGGATGAAACAAATCTGGATTCAGGTAATCTGGTTGACAGCGGCCAGGTTCTTGTGGACTTCGGTACTGATGGTCCGGGTACGATTTCGCCGAGCGGTTCTGTCGAAGTTGAATGTTCAGTCCTGAACGACGACCTGTCATCCGGCGGTGTCGATGTTGTTATTTCTGAAATTATTCCTGGCTACTTCGGTGGCGTGACAGGGCAGGGTTATGTCGGTACTGCCGGCGGTGAGCTTGTCTTTACTCTTGTCATCGATCCTGAAACAGGTGAATACACCTATACACAATTCAAGCCGTTCGATCATGCCGATGCGAACGATGCAAACGATGAAATCTGTCTGACATTCGGTGTTGTTGCCGAAGATAAAGACGGCGATACAACGAACACAGAAATTAAAGTGATTGTTGCTGACGATGCGCCGCTGGTGCTTGATCAGGCTACGAAAACACATGACGAAACAGACTTTAACGGCAACCCGGCCCAGCTGATGGGTACATTCGCCGTTGATTTCGGTCAGGATGTTGACGGAACAATTACGCCGGAAGGTACGTTTACACCGGGCGGCTCACTGGCTGGCGGCGTTTTGTCATCCGGCGGCGACCCGATCACTGTGACGCCGACTGCCAATGGTTACGAAGGTAAGCTTGGTGACGGTACGGTTATCTTTACGCTGGAAGTTGATTCTTCGACCGGTGATTACAAATTCACGCAATATGCACCGCTGGATCATGAAGACGGTGCAAATCCTGATGATGTTATTTCACTGGAATTCGACCTTACGGTGACGGACTTTGACGGTGACAGCGCGACAGGTACGATCCGTATCAATGTCGTTGACGATGCGCCGGTTATTGCAGGTCCGGCCACGGAAACAATTGACGAATCAGACCTTGGTCCTATCGTTGAAAACGGTTCTGTCGCAGTTGACTTCGGTGAAGACGGTGCGGGTGAAGTTGCACCGAACGGCGACTTTACACCGGGCGGTTCACTGGATAACGGTGCGCTGACTTCGGGCGGCGAGCAGATTGTCGTGACGCAGACAGCCGATGGTTATGTCGGTAAACTGCCGGATGACAGTGTTGCATTTACGCTGGAAATTGACCCGGCCACCGGCGATTACACATTTACACTGCTGAAACCTCTTGATCATGCAGACGACACAAATGCGAACGACATCATTACGCTGGAGTTCGGTGTTACTGCCACAGACTTTGACGGTGACAGCGCGGCGACAACTATCACGATTAAAGTGAAGGACGATGCGCCGGAATTCCAACCGAATGGTCCGAAGCCGGATGCGGGTCTGGAAACAGTCGATGAAACAAATCTTGAAAACGGTAACATCGTAGAAACAGGTTCTTTGAACGCTGATTTCGGTCAAGATGCGCCGGGTTCTTACGCATTTACCACTGACAATTCTTCGGGCGGTTCCAAGTTGGGTGGCGTTCTGTCATCGAACGGTGTTCCGGTGGTCGTCAGCGTTGCAGGCAACACATATAGCGGTGTGGCGAATGGTACGACGGTCTTTACCCTGACACTTGATCCTGCCAGCGGTGATTACACCTATACGCAGTTTGAAGAGCTGGATCATGCCGATGCCAATGATGATAACGATGTCATTACACTGGAATTCGGTGTTGCGGCTTCCGATAGTGAAGGCGAATCAGTGTTCGGCGAAATCGTCATCAACGTTAAAGACGATGCGGCCATCGCAAATGACGACTTTAATATGTACGACGTGACCAACGGCGGTACAGACGGTAATGTTATTACCGGCCTGAACGGCGGTCCGGGCGCTGCGGACAATCTGTCCGAAGACGTGCCGAACACGGTGACGAAAATTTCCTTTGGCGGTAACACAGTTGACGTTCCGCAAGATGGAACGGACGCCACAATCGAAGGCGATTTCGGTATCCTGAAAATCAACAAGGATGGCGAGTACACTTACGAAATTAAACCGGGTGTTACAGTGAGCGGAACCGGCGGTTCTTCGACACTTGACCCTGAATCAGGTGATGTTGCGGGTACGCAGGATTCCATCACTAAAAACGGTATTACAGTGACATCTGCCAATGGTGCCGACCTGACATGGGTTGCACAAGACGGCGCCGGCATCGGGATTGCCGGTGGCGGTTCTAATAAAGTATTCCCGGCCGGTGAAACGCTGGAACTGACATTCGACCAGAACGTCAAGATGGCTGAGATCACCATTGCCGACATTGGCGCGAACAACGTAAACGACGGTATTGATTTCGCTGTTTACCTGGCGAGTGATCCGAACACACCGATTATCGGTGAAGTCGGTATCGAGAATCTGACGATTGTTGATGGACGCGTTGTGTTCACAATCAATGCCGATGATTACGGTTCCGGCGCGGAAATCGCACAGATTGACGTGTTCTCTACAGATGCCGGCCAATATGGCGCTGCGTCCTTCCTGTTGCATGATGTTACCGTGACTTACGGTGGTCTGGATTGTATTCAGGATCAGTTTGTTTACACGCTGCGCGATGGCGACGGTGACACAGACACAGCGATTCTTGACCTGAAAGGTAAGGATTTGACCGACAATACGCCGGTTATCGTCGAGCCCATCAAGGAATATGTTGATGAAACATTCCTGGGCCCAATCACGGAAACAGGTACGGTACAGGCTGACTTCTTTGGTGAAGGGCCGGGTACGATTGCCGGTAACGACGATTTCTCATTCGACGGTTCTGCCAAAAACGGTCAATTGACCTCAGGCGGTGAAGAAGTTGTTGTCACACAGGTTGGAGACAAATATGTCGGAACAGCCGATGGCACAACAGTCTTCGAATTGATGATCGAAGCGGACGGCGATTACACATTCAAATTGTATGAACCTCTGGACCATGCAGACGGTAACGATGACAATGACCGTATCAATCTGAATTTCGGTGTCGTTGCGACAGACGCCGATGGCGACACGGATACAGCGACCATTACGATCGTTGTGAAAGATGACGCACCGATTGCCAATGACGATTCAGCCGGTGTAGCAGAAGGTGGAAGCGTTACCGGTAATGTTACAAATAACGATGATGGCGGTGAAGACACACCGGCAACAGTTGTGAATGTAAGATTTAACGGTACGGATTACCCTGTTCCTGCGACCGGCACAACGGATGTTCCGGGTCAGTATGGTACGCTGACGATTGCGGCGTCCGGTGCGTTTACGTACACAGTAACAGATCCGAACAACCCGGATGGTACAGATACATTTACGTACACTCTGGAAGATTTTGACGGTGATCAGGATACGGCAAAACTGGATGTTAAAGTGTCACCGAAAGATGACGTTCCGGTTGTTGTTGATCCGGCAGAGAAGACAGTTGATGAAACAGCCCTTGACGGCGGACCGGTTATGGTCAGCGGTACGGTTGATGCGAATTACTTCAGCGATACACCGGGTGCGATTACGCCGAATGGTGACTTTGAAGCACTGGCAGACATCCTGAACGGTAACCTGACGCATAACGGCGTTGATATCGAAGTCAATGTTGTCGGTAACAGCTATGTCGGTACGGCAGGCGCAACGACAGTCTTTACACTGGATATTCAGCCGGATGGCGACTTTAAGTTTACATTGTTCGAGAACCTGGATCACGACGATCCGACCCGCGACAATGAAGTCATTGAACTGAACTTCGGTGTGACTGCCACAGACAGTGACGGTGACACGGATACAGCAGAAATCTCTATCCGCGTGAAGGATGATGTTCCGCGTATTTCCGAGAAATTCATTACAATTGATGAAAGCGACCTGGATACAGGGCCGTTGATGGTTACGAACGCTGTGTCACATGACTTTGGTGAAGACGGTCCAGGTGAAATCCGTCCGACCGGTTACTTCGAAGTGAAAATCGATGACAGCGGTACAACACAGCCGCTGACGAAAGACGGCGAGCCTGTGACAGTAACACAGGACGGTAACGGCTATGTTGGTAAGCTGGCTGACGGCACTGTTGTGCTGACGCTGGACATCAATCCGCAAACAGGCGAATACACATACAAACAGTTTACGTCTGTGGATCATCCGGATACGAATGACCATGACGATGTGATGTGGCTGAAGTTCCAGGTTGAAATCGTTGATTACGATGGCGATACGGACACAACATTCATCGGTATCGACCTGAAAGATGACGGTCCGGTTGCCCATGATGATACAGACACAGTGACGGAAACAGGCGGTTCAACCGGCGGTAACGTTATTACCAACGATGATCCGGGTGAAGACGAGCCGGGTTCCATTACGAACATTATGTTTGGTACGAACAGCAAGGATATTCCGGAAGGCGGTTCTGTCACGATTTCCGGCACATACGGTAATCTGACCATTCACTCTAACGGTTCTTACACGTATGCTCTGACCGCGGCACAAGTACCGGATACCGGTATGGAAGTGTTTAAGTACACATTGGCGGATGCCGATGGCGATACGGATACGGCGGAACTGAAGCTGAATATTATCGGTGATGATGATACGCCGATCGTTCTTGATCCGGCGATGAAAACCGTTGATGAAACAGACTTCTCATATGTCGGCAATCCGGCGGTTAAACAGCCGCTTACGGTTTCCGGCGATGTGGATGTTAATTACTTCAACGACACTCCGGGTGCGATTACTGTGAACGACGATTTCACGTTTGAAGGTTCTGCCAAAGACGGCAAGCTGACATCCGGTGGTGTTGACGTTGTTGTTAATCAAATCGGCGATCATACATATTCCGGTACGGCCGGTGGTACGAACGTATTCACACTGACGGTTCAGCCAGACGGCGGTTACAAATTCACATTGTTCGAGCCGCTGGATCACGATAATCCGAATGATCCGGATGACACGATACAGTTGAATTTCGGTATCAAGGCAACGGACGCTGATGGTGACATGGATACCGCCACTATCATGATTAAAGTTGATGACGACGGTCCGAGCATTTCCGATCGCACAGGCGCAGTGAGTGAAAACGACCTGAAGAATGGTGGTACGATTTCTATTACGCGTACTATTGACCATGACTTCGGTGAAGACGGTCCGGGTGACATTCATGGCAACGGTACGTTCATGAAAACCGGATCTCCCGATCCGTTGACATCCGGCGGTGCTGCAGTGATTGTTACACAGCAAGGCAACGGCTATGTTGGTAAGCTGGCGAATGGTACGGTTATCTTTGCACTGACAATCAACCCGGCCAACGGCACGCATACATACACGCAGTATGAACCTCTGGATCATACAGAAGGGCACAATGCCTCAGACAACGTGTTCTGGCTGAAATTCGGCGTTGATATTGTGGACTATGACGGTGACACAGACTCAGGGTTTATCGTTATTGATGTTCATGATGGTGAGCCGGTTGCAAACGATGATGTTAACAACTTCTCCGGCAATACGGCGAACGGTAATGTTATTACCGGCCTGAACGGTGGTCCGGGTGCAGCCGACGAGTTGAGCCCTGACGTGCTGAATGAAATAAAAGCAATCTGCTTTGGTGTTAAGGAAATCCAGTTGACCAATGGCACGGCCACTATTGACGGCGACCACGGACGACTGACAATTCATTCCGATGGTTCCTACACTTATACATTGTTCCCTGGAGCAGGCGGTCAAGCTGGCAAAACATTTAGTTTTGATCCGAATTCCGCTCTTGTTTCCGGCTTCCAGACATCTGTGACACAGGACGGTATTACCGTATCTGCTTCCGCTGATCTGGTTTGGTTGTCCAGCAATATTGTTGGTAATCCAGGTATCGGTGTCGCCGGTGGTGCGAGCAACACCGGAAAAATCTACAAGGAGACGATTAATATTCATTTTGCTGAAGGTGTGGAAAGCGTTTCTATCGATGCGTCTGACATTGGTACAAACAACTTCAACCAGTTGTTTACTTTCCAGGCAACGTTTGCAGACGGAACCACAGCGAGCATTCAACAAAATACGGGGCAGCCGGGAGACGGTAACGTAACGTTCAGCTTCGACAATGGTGATTTCGGCAAAAGCTCATTGATCACCAATATTGTTGTAACGTCTCATACATCATGGTTGCTTGCAGATATCACTGCGGAAACGCCGGATACAAAAGTTCCTGTTATGGATACGTTTACTTACAAACTGGTAGACGGTGATGGCGACGTCAGTGAAGCAACGCTGAAACTTAATCTTGAGAATGATGTTCCAAAGATCGATAGTACGTCACGCCCGGTTTACGAAGAAAATCTGCGTGATGGTGGTATTATCGATGTCACACGTGATATCAGCTTCTTTGATTTCGGTAACGATGGTGCCGGTAACATTCATGTTGATGGCCGCTTCGAACTTCTTCTGAAAGATAACGGAACACCGCAGACCCTTAAATCCTGTGGTAAGGAAGTTCTTGTTACCCAGAACGGTTCGAATGGCTATGTCGGTAAACTTGCCGACGGTACGCTCATCTTTACGATGACTGTGCACCCGACGAACGGTACTTACACATACAAGCAGTATGAAGCCCTCGATCACTTTGAAGGCCATGATCCTGCGGACGATGTGTTCTGGCTGAAGTTCGGTGTTGAAATCGTCGATTCAGACGGTGATACAGATACAGCCTGGATCAATGTTGATGTGAACGATGATGAACCGTTCGCGAATACAGATGTCAACGTCTTCGACGGCATGATGACGACCGGCAATGTTATAACGGGTCAGAACGGTGGCGCAGGAGCAGCTGATGTCAAGAGTGCTGATGTTGAAACACTGGTAAACCAAATCTCCTTTAATGGTATGACGAAAGCTGTTTCCAATGGCGATGTTGTTATCAATGGTGAGTTTGGGAAGCTTGTGATCGATGAGCACGGTGACTACAAGTACACCTTATTTGATAATTCAGTCTCTCAACCGAAGGAAACGGTTTATCACTATAATGTGAAAAACCCGACCAGCAGTGTCAGCCACAAAGGCGGTACTATCAAGGAAATCGATACAACCTTTAATAAAACGACGAATGAATTCACATTCGAACTGGTTATACGTGATCCGAGCGGTAAACATTCGGACGGCTTTAAGCTGGCCCTGAATGGTGGCGCGAACCCGAAAGGCATTCCGTCTGAAATGGCCATGCTGTATTTTGATGCGTCAGGCAGCGGTGAGCCGATTATCACGGTTTACAGCTATAACGGTGAAAACACCAGTACGAGCTATAAAGACGGTTCTCCGGCCAGCGGTACGCAGGCCCCGGACAAGATTACAAGCTCTCTACTGTCTGATAGTCCGTTTACGTCCATTACTGAAACAATCGACGCAAACGGCAACCGCGTGTTCTCATTCACAATGGATGCGAGCGTGATCCAGAATCACAATCCGCTTTACGGCGATGCATCCCAATGGACGGGCGTTGAGTTTGGCAATCAGATCGGGATGTGGATGCACCCTGCGGCCGGCCTGCAAACTTCCTACGGGTCCGATGGATATCTGACCTACTGGAATGCTGATATGAACGGTTACTATGACGTGGCTTACAAGCACGCAGAAGTTATCGAAATCTGCCCATGTGAGAAAAACTTCGAACCGGATGCGCATGATATTGGATCAAACCAATACAGCCTGACACTGGACGGCATTACTGTGAGTGTTGGCAACCCGCTGTACAGCCACCTGTCAAAAGGTACGCTAAGTTGGGTTGACGTTGGTGATGGTCCGGGTATCGGTATTAACGGTAACGGTTCCAACAAAGTCTGGCAGCCAGGTGAAGTTCTGGAAATCAGCTTTGATGAAGCGGTTACGAAGGCTACTTTGGATTTTGCTGATATCGGCTCCAACGACCGTTATGACGGGCTGGACTTCAAGATTTACCTGCAAGGCCAAGCTCAACCGGTTGAATGGGAATTCGACATTGGAGCAGCAAATCCGCAAGATGGCGTGCTGATGAATGTGATGATTGACTCTGCCAACTTTGGCGGTGCATTGATCGAACGCATTGAGGTGTTCTCAATCGATAACTCACATTTGGAGCAGACATCCTTCCTGCTTAATAGCGTTCATGCTGAATGCCCGCCGGAAGATGTTATAGCCGGAACTGATACCTTCGAATATCAAATTGTTGATAAAGACGGTGATACTTCTTCGGCTAACCTTGTATTCACAAATGGTGAGAGTGGCGCTTTCAGCAGTACGCAGAATGCTCAACCCCTAAACTTTGCGACATTTGATGGCGGCAGCAATGACGTTCTGTTTGAAAGCTTCGATGACGATGCTTTCCTTTATTTAAGTGCTGATGATGGCGGCGGCCCAATCAAGGATTCTACCTTTGGTGAGGGGTCTATAGATCTGTCGCAGTTGCTGGAAAATGATGATGAAATCAACGGTGCTATTGGAGATTTCGTGTTCATGTCACATGCTAATGGCGATAACACGATTTCTGCCGATCAGAACTTAGGTGGCAAGACAACCGATGTGGTCACATTGGACAGCACGGTTGTTGACCTGAATGAACTGCTTGGTCAGGACACTGTGGTTTAATAACCGGAGATAACATAAAAAGAATTCTCCCTTCCTATCTTGTATCCTAACGGGGGAATACGGACCGGGGCTCTGCAGAGCCCCGGTCTACCTTTTGGGGCTATAGTTCGGGGCCGAAAGCTGTTCATTAAGCTATTGTAATCGCTCAATAAAATTGTTTTCATAAACAGTGAAATTTTGCTTGTATTACTATGAAAAGTGACTAAACTGCAGCTAAATTTACAATTATGGTGTTTGCGGGCTTGCACTGGCAGGTCAAAAGCGTCATAACTGTACTGGAATAATTTGATTTTTTGCGTATGAACGATTTTTATCCTAGGGGCATCAACATGACTATCAAACTCCTCAAGCGTTACGGTTTAACGGCATCCTGCGCGGTTCTTCTGGCCTTATCCGCCGGACAGGCAGGGGCACAAGGAAACCCGACGGAACTGACACTGCAGGGGGCTGTGGCAAAAGGTGTCATGACCAACCCGGAATACGGTGTTGTTGCCTCCAGCCGCCGCGCAACAGATGAAGAGCTGAGACAGGCTTACGCCCTGTACTTCCCGTCTATTGATGCACGTGCAGATGGTGGTCTTGAATATACAGACGACCCGGTGACCCGCGGTGGTTCCGGTGAGCGTGATGAAGAATTGTGGCGTTACGATGCCAGCCTGACCCTGACACAAATGCTGTTTGACGGTTGGGAAACAAAATATGAGAACGAGCGTCAGAAAGCCCGTGTTTTGTCTTCCGCACACCGTGTGCGTGAAACGGCCGAGCTTGTTGGTCTGAGCATTGTCGAGTTTTTCCTGGAAGTTATGCGTCAGCGCGAATTGCTGGCTATTTCCCGTGAAAACGTGGCCGACCACATTGCCATTCTTGAACAAATTCAGGACGGTGTGTCCGCCGGCCGCTCCACGCAGGCCGACCTGGAACAGGCGAAAGCCCGTCTGGCATCTGCGCGCGCGCAGGAGTCAACAATTCGCCAGCAGCTGCGCATTGCCGAATCAAACTTTAACCGCGAAGTCGGTGAAGACCCTAAAGACCTGATATTGCCGATGGTTCCGGTTGATTCCCTGTCTCCTGACGTTGAAGAAGAGATCAAGCAGGTTTTGGCAAACAGCCCGACACTGGATATTTTTGAAGCAGATATTGATGTTGCTTACGCAGAATACCAAGGTACGGGTTCTACACTGTATCCTCAGTTCGATTTGCAGGTAAATGGCCGTCAGGGGCATGACCTTGGTGGTGTTCAGGGGCGTGACCGCAGTGCTTCTGCGCTGGTTGTTATGAACTGGAACATGTATCGCGGCGGCGCTGATGTTGCCCGCGTGCGTGAATTTACGCACCGTCACCAGCAAGCCAAGGAAGAGCGCGCCGAAGCAGCCCGTGCGATTGAGGACGATGTCCGTCAAACATGGGCGCGTATGGTATCTTCCGGTGAACGTGCCCGCGAATTCGCAGCACAGGCTGCCGCCAACCAGGAAGTTGTCCGCGCTTACAAAGACCAGTTTACACTGGACCGCCGTACGCTTCTGGATGTTCTGGATGCCCAGAACGAACTGTTCGTTTCCCGCAGCAACTCCATCAATGCCGAATTCTTGGAAATGTTTTCCGTATTTCGCATTCTGGCGCTGAAAGGCGAACTTTTACCTACACTGGGCGTTGCCTATCCACGTGAAAGCGGTAAAATGAATAAAGGTTAATTCCATCCTTTATTCATATTTACAGGCTAATACGTGAGCGCAGACAAACCCAATCCGACAGTCAAACGATCAACTCCGGATAATAAACAAAATCAGGCGGCCAGTAGTCCGCCCGATTCCCATTCTTTGCCCGGTGAAGGCGATACGTCCGTTCCCGATCGCGAGCTGGATACACCCTTAACAAAAGAACATGAAAAAGACCCCGATGTCTGGCCGCTGGAAGCCGACCGCATTGCGATTCAGGACCCGTTGATCGACACATTGCGGATTATGGCCGGTCATTATGGCCGCCGGACGAGTAAGGCGGCGCTAACCAGTGGTTTGCCGCTGTCCAAGAAGGGGCGTATTACGCCGACATTGTTCCTGCGGGCTGCCGAGCGCGCCGATTTACAAGCGCGGATGGCCGAACGCTCGCTCGAGTCGCTGGCGATTGCGCCAAATCTGCCCTGTATTCTGGTCCTGGAAGAAAATCAGGCCTGTATCTTGTGGGAAGTACGTTCCCCGAAAGCACAGAAAAAGCCGACGAAAAAAGGCGAGCCGGTAGAATTGCATCCGGATACGCAGTTTATTGTCCAGTTTCCGGAGACCAAAGAAGACAAACAGGTTATCTCGCTTGATAATCTGAAGGCGCTGTATACAGAGTACGCGTTCTTTGTACGTCCGATTGCACGTACGGATGAGCGTGCCGGTCCTGCCGAAATTGATAATGCGCGCGAGTGGTTCTGGTCCGCCCTTTGGGAAAACCGTGCGGTGTATAGCGAGGTTGTCCTCGCGGCCGTGATGGTCAATTTGTTTGCGCTGGCATCGCCCTTATTTGTGATGAACGTGTATGACCGGGTGATCCCGAACAATGCGGATGAAACGCTGTTTGTGCTGGGTGCCGGGGTTACTATCGCCTATTGTTTTGACTTTCTTTTGAAGCAGTTGCGGGCCGTTTTCCTCGACCATGCGGGGCGCAAATCGGATGTGGTTATTTCCGCGCGGCTGTTTGAACAGATGCTGGGCATGACCATGGCCGCCCGCCCGGCGAGTGCCGGGGTGATGGCATCGCATATGCGGGAATTTGAAACATTGCGCGATTTCTTTACCTCCGCGACGATGGCCGCACTGATCGACCTGCCGTTCGTGTTCTTCTTTATTGCCTTGATTGCCGTGATTGGCGGGCCGATTGCGTTTGTACCGCTTGCGGCTGTTCCGATTGTTGTGCTGGCCGGGCTGGTTATGCAGGGGCCGCTGAAGAAGGTTATCAAAGATTCCATGATGGAAAGCGCGCTTAAAAACGCGCTGTTGTTCGAAACCGTTACCGGGCTTGAAACCATCAAAGTACAGGCCGCGGAAAGCCATACGCAGCGCCGGTGGGAAGAATTAACGGACAAGGCATCACGTACGGCCGTGAAATCCCGCAAAATCAATTCGTTTACTGTGAACTTCGCTGTGTTTATCCAGCAAATGTGTTCCGTGGCAGTTGTGGTTGTCGGGTATTTCCTGATCAAGGAAGCGGAATTGTCGATGGGTGCGCTGATTGCCTGTGTGATTTTATCCGGCCGCGCGCTGGCGCCGCTGGCGCAAATTGCCGGACTTCTGACCCGCTTGCAGCAATCGCGTGAAGCGCTGCTACAGCTTAATGAAATGATGAAAAAAGAAGTCGAGCGGCCGGCCGGTACACACTTTATTTCCCTGCCGAATATTAAGGGCCGTGTCGAATTCCGCGATGTCGAGTTCCATTATCCGGGGCAAAGCGTTGCCGCGCTGAACAAGCTAAGCTTTATTATCGAACCGGGCGAACATGTAGGTGTCATCGGCGCCGTTGGTTCCGGAAAGACCACGATTGAGCGTTTGTTGCTGAACCTGTTCCAGCCGGGTAGCGGATCAGTACAGCTGGACGGTACAGACGTACGGCAGATTGATCCGGGCGATTTGCGCCGGTCTATCGGCGCCGTGCAACAAAGCCCGCAGCTGTTTTACGGTTCTGTTCGTGAAAATATTACTATGGGGCATGAAACTGCCCCTGACCGTGCGGTGTTGCGGGCAGCGGAGCTGGCGGGTGTCATGGAATTTCTGCGCGATTCACAACATGGGCTGGATACGCAGGTCGGGGAACGCGGGGAAGCCTTGTCCGGTGGGCAGCGGCAGTCTGTGGCGATTGCCCGTGCGCTTTTGTACGATCCGCCCGTGCTTATCCTTGACGAGCCGACTGCGGCCATGGACCCGGCATCCGAAAACCGCCTGCGCAAACGGTTGCACCACCTGACCGAAGGGCGTACGACGATTTTGATTACGCATAAAGGGTCAATGTTGACGCTGGTTGACAAGCTGATCCTGATCGACCGCGGGCGGCTTGTTGCTTTCGGTCCGAAAGATGAAGTTATTCGCAAATTGCAGGCCCGCCAGTACGGTACGGCCGCCGAACAAACGGATGTGTAACCATGGCTGATCAACAACAGAAAAAACCGGCTGCACAGCCTGCGCAAAAAAAACCGATCAAGGAACTGAAATTTGATCCGACCGGCAAGCCGCTAAAAGAAAACTCCGGCGGCGATGCGATGGGTAAACTGCAGGCACATGCGGAAAAATTCCTGGAAGTGGATGAAGAACTGCCGTTGTCCCGGCATTTGATTTTGATCGGGACGGTCGCGTCTATTGCGATTTTGATCCTATGGGCCAGCTGGGCGAAACTGGATGAAGTAACGCGCGGGGACGGCAAGATTATCCCGTCCAGTGAAATCCAGAAAATATCATCGCTGGAAGGCGGAATTATCGAAGCAATCTTGGTGAAAAAGGGTGACGAGGTACAGGCCGGACAAACGCTGGTGCGTTTGAGCGATATTGCCGCGTCATCCGACCTTGGGTCGAACGAGCAGCGCTATCTGGGCCTTTTGGCCACTGTGACCCGCTTGCAGGCGGAAGTGGAAGGGAAGATCCCGGAATTTCCGGACGAGGTGATGCAGGGCGTACCGCAGAGCGTGACAGAAGAGATGAACTCCTATCGCGCCAATCAGGACAAAATTGCTAACCAGACATCCATTATGGAGCAGCAAAGAAGCCAGCGGGAGCAGGAGTTGAATGAATTACGCGTTCGTTCCAGCGGTCTGAGTGGCGAGTTGCGGTTGATTCAGGACGAGAAAGCGATGATTGCGCCGCTTGTCGAGCGCGGGTCAGCGCCGCCGCAGGAATTGTTGCAGCTTGACCAGCGGATCAAGCAAAAGCAAACGGAGCTGAGCGGGGTTAATGCCGGTATTCCGCGCGCCAAGTCCGCGATCGCCGAGGCCAATGCCCGGATTGAAGAGGTCAAAGCATCAGCGCGGGCGCAATCGCAGACCGAATTGTCGGCCAAGCTAATTGAAATGAACGCGATCAAGGAAGGTCTGGGAGGTTTGCAAGACCGGAAAGACCGGACAGAGATCAAATCGCCTGTGAACGGGTATATCAAAGACATCAAGGTTTACACCCAAGGCGGTGTGGTTCAGCCGGGGCAGGAGTTTATCGAGATTGTGCCCAAGGATGACCAGTTGTTGGTCGAGGCACGGATCAAACCCAAGGATATTGCGTTTTTGTATCCGGAGCAGCCGGCAGTTGTGAAAATTACCGCCTATGACTTTTCCATTTACGGCGGGCTGAAGGGCAAGCTGATTGAAATTTCACCGGACGCCATTACTGATGAGAACGGTGAGAGCTTTTATCTTGTACGAATCCAGACAGATAAAAGCGCGCTGGAACGCCGCGGAGAAGTTTTGCCGATTATTCCGGGGATGGTGGCGAGCGTCGATATTCTGACCGGTGAAAAAACGGTCATGGAATATTTGCTCAAGCCGTTTGTCAAAACGCTTGATAACGCCATGAACGAACGCTAAACCTTACATATTATGGAAGCAGCGAAAAACACAATGCAGAACAGCATTACGATTACTTTGCCTGATGGTGCAACACGAGAGTATGCCGCCGGCATTACCGGTATGGAGATTGCGGACAGCATTTCGAAATCACTGGCGAAGGCGGTGGTGGCGATTAATATTGACGGGGAATTGTCCGACCTTTCCCTGCCGATTACGGCGGATGCGTCCATTTCCCTTATCAAGCGTGAAGATGATATCGCGCTGGAGATGATCCGCCACGACTGTGCGCACGTGATGGCGGAGGCGGTACAAACGCTTTTCCCCGGTACGCAGGTAACGATTGGGCCGTCCATAGAAAACGGATTCTATTACGATTTCGCCCGCAACGAACCGTTCAGCACGGAAGATTTCGAGGCGATCGAAAAAGAAATGCGCAAGATTGTCGAGCGCGGTGAAAAATTCGTGCGTGAAGTCTGGGGCCGCGATGAGGCGATCAAATATTTCACCGACAAGGGTGAAATGTATAAAGCCGAACTGATCCGCGATTTACCGGACAGCGAAGAGATCAAAATTTACCGTCAGGGCGCGTGGCTGGATTTATGCCGCGGGCCGCATATGCCGTCCACCAAACATGTAGGTACGGCGTTCAAGTTAATGAAAGTTGCTGGCGCGTACTGGCGCGGAGATTCATCGAAGGCGATGCTGACCCGTATCTACGGCACGGCGTGGCGCAACGACAAAGAATTGCAGGAATACCTGACGCAGCTGGAGGAAGCGGAAAAACGCGACCACCGCAAGCTGGGTGCGGAAATGGATTTGTTCCATATCCAGGAAGAAGCGCAGGGGTCTGTTTTCTGGCATCCGAAAGGCTTTACGATTTACAACCAGCTGGAAGGCTATATCCGTCGGCGTTTGCAGGATGCCGGGTATGTCGAGGTTAAGACGCCGCAGCTGATTGACAACAAACTGTGGGAAGCGTCCGGTCACTGGGGCAAGTACCGCGAAAATATGTTTGTCGTGCCGGATGTTGTGCCGAATACGGAAGAAGGCGGTAAAGTTTTCAAGGAAGAGCCTACAAAATTCATGGCGCTGAAACCCATGAACTGCCCTGCACACGTCCAAATCTTTAATCAGGGCTTGAAATCATACCGTGATTTGCCGTTACGTATGGCGGAATTTGGTTGTTGCCACCGAAATGAAGCGCATGGCGCTCTGCATGGCTTGATGCGCGTACGGCAAATGACGCAGGATGACGCGCATATTTTCTGTACCGAAGACCAGATTTCATCTGAGTCTCTGGCGTTCTGTGACCTCGTCAAAAATGTCTATAACGATATGGGTTTTGACGATGTGCGCGTTGTGCTGGCTTTGCGTCCGGAACAACGTGCGGGATCGGATGAGATCTGGGATAAGGCGGAAGAAGGGTTGCGGCAAGCGTTGACGCAGGCCGGTCTGGACTTTGAAGAAGAAGAAGGCGAAGGCGCGTTTTACGGGCCGAAGGTCGAATATCATATCCGCGATGCGATCGGGCGAAGCTGGCAGTGCGGGACATTGCAGCTCGACTTTGTTTTGCCGGAGCGGCTGGATGCGTCCTATATCGGTGAGGACGGAGAAAAACACCGTCCCGTGATGTTGCACCGGGCAATTTTGGGTTCTTTGGAACGATTCATCGGCGTAATGGTTGAAAACTATGCGGGTAAATTGCCGTTATGGCTGGCGCCGACACAGGTAGTTGTTGCGACCATCACCGGTAAGGCCGATGCCTATGCAGAAAAACTGGTCGCAGATTTACGGGCCGAAGGTATTCGTGCGGAGATCGACATCCGCAATGAAAAGATTAATTACAAGGTACGTGAGCACAGTGTTCAAAAAGTGCCTGTCCTTTTCGTGGTCGGCGTGCGTGAAGCCGAAGAAGGCACGGTTGCCATCCGCCGGCTTGGTTCACAGGACCAGAATGTCGTGGCCGCGGATGATGCTATATCAGCCCTTGCTGATGAAGCAAAAGCACCGTTTTAGTATAGAATGCTTGTCAGAATCGCTTGCATCGTGCCGAAAACAGCCGTATTAATGCGATATTAAGTGCTTTTGCGCTATTTTATATATTAGTTTTAACAACTTACAGGAGATAACGATCGCTAGACCAACATTCCGGCCACCACAACGAGAGGAGGAGCTGGCCCGTATTAACGACAGAATTATTGCTGATGAAATACGTGTCATTGATGAAGAGGGAGAAATGCAAGGTGTTATGAGCGTTGCAAAAGCGCTGAAGCTTGCTGAAGATGCCGGGCTGGACCTGGTGGAAGTTTCCCCCAATGCGAAGCCGCCTGTTTGTAAAATCCTCGACTACGGCAAATATAAATACGAACAGCAGAAAAAAGCGAACGAAGCCCGTAAGAAACAAAAAACAATCGACGTTAAAGAAATTAAAATCCGTCCGACAATCGAAGATCACGATTACGGGGTCAAACTGCGTAATGCGCGCAGGTTCCTGGAAGATGAAAACAAGGTAAAAGTCACGTTGCGATTTCGTGGCCGTGAAATGGCGCACAAGGAACAGGCACTGGCCGTTCTTGAACGGTTTCGTGATGACCTTGCCGATATTTCCAAGGTTGACCAGGAAGCCAAAATGGAAGGCCGTCAGGCGATTATGGTTTTAAGCGCAGAAAAAAGCGTGCCGGTCAAAGGCGGCGGGGACAAGCCCCCGGTAGAGGAGCCGACGCCGGATGCTGCGCCAGAAGAAGCAAAAGAATAATAAAAAGGCCGCGAAAGCGGCCTTTGTTTTTTGGTGATGTCTTTATTTAAGCGACAGAGGACAGCCAGTCCGTCAATTGTGATTTGGACATGCCGCCGACTTTGGTGTCGACCAGCTCGCCGCCCTTGAACACCATCAGTGTCGGGATGCCGCGCACGCCATATTGTGTCGGCGTATTCGGATTTTCATCGATATTGATTTTGACGATTTTGATTTTGTCGCCCAGTTCGCCGGACACTTCGTCCACGATCGGGGACAGCGCCTTACAAGGGCCGCACCATTCCGCCCAGAAATCGACCATGACGGGTCCGTCTGATTTTAAAACCTCTGACTCAAAATCGGCGTCTGAAATATTGGAAGCCATATTGTTATCCTTTCTTTACTCTCCTATTAACATTGTCCGTGTGAGGCCTATGGTCAACCCCTTAATATTTATTCGTAAACAGGGATTACAGCGTTACAGCCATTAGCCGCGGGACGTTGGTCCACAGCAAGGCGGTACGTATGGGACGGTTCGGATAGATTTTTGCCAATGCTTTTGCGTACGCTGCCATCTGGTTCCTGTATTGCGCGGGGACGCCGGATTCATCTTCGGGCGGCGGGCGGTTGGTCTTATAATCGACAATCAGGATTTCATTATCAGTGACCAGCAGGCGGTCGATTTGTCCGCTGATGAGGGTTTTATCATCCAACAAGCCTGTGACGGGCACTTCGGCCATGGAACCGGGCCCGAATATTGCCGCAAACGCCGGATCGTTCAGGATCGCAAGGATTTCTGTACGAATTTCGGCTTGTTCAGTGTCCGGCAAATTATGGGCCGGGCTTTTCAGGTATCTGTGCGCCGCTTCCTCGCGCAGGGCCGGTGAAACATCGGGAAGCATTTGCAGCAGCGTGTGTATGATATTTCCACGTTTGTAGCGGTAGTTGTCCGAGGCGGCCAACGGCGATAAAGCGGCCGGATCCGGCATGGACGGGCGGCTTGGCACCAGCGGGCGTGGCGGATCGCTTTCTTCGGGCATTGGCCTGTCGTACCAGTCCGGCAGAGGTGCCGTGACGGGCTGTTTTTTCTTTTTGTCTTCCTTGTCTTCCGGGTCTTTTGTTTGCGGGTTGTAGACGGACAGAACGCCGGTGTCAGGGTCTTCAGACACATCGGGCAGCCGCCCGAACGCATCGTGGATATAGTTGTACCAGCTATCTTCCAGCATGCCCCTTGATGGTTTTGTTCCGGCGATATACAGGCGGTCTTCAGCGCGGGTCAAGGCAACGTACAGCAGGCGGCGGTATTCATCGTCCAGCGCGGCCTCAAGTTTTTCAAATGCCTTGCGGTAGGCTTTGCACTCCCCGTCTTTGCGCGGGGTCCAAAGCGGTATATCCAGATCCGTTTTATCGGGCCATAACAGGCGCGGTGTACGCCTGCTGTTATGGGTGCGAGTGGTATCGGGCAGGAAAACGATTGGCGCCTGCAGCCCCTTGGCGCCATGAATGGTCATGATGCGCACCGCGTTGCCGGCTTCTTCCAGTTCACGTTTGATTTCGCTCCTGTTTTTGCGGAAAGAATGGACAAAATGCTGGAGCGAGGAAAAACATTCATTCTCGCCGCTTAGGGCCATGCCCATCATTTCTTCCAGCGGGTCTAGGCTGTCGTTGCCCAGACGGGTTAAAATGGCCTTCAGGCCGCTTTCTGTACTGGCCGGGCAGGGCGTTTGCAGGATATGTGCGAAAAAATCGTATGGCGGCATGTATTTCGCCCTGCCGATCATGCCGCGGCAATACTCCACGATCGCTTTATCCGCCTTTTCCTGTACCGATTCCCACAGGCTGCCGTTCCGGTCTATGGCCAGGGTATAAAGCTGGTCGTCATTGAAGCCGATAAACGGGCTTTTGAGCAGGGTGGCCAGTGCCAGATCATGGAACGGCAGCAAGGCGAATTCGGCTGCGACAACCAAATCCTGCACGGCCAGTGCCTCGCTTAATACCAGGCGGTCAACACCGGAGACCGGTATGTTGCGGCTTTTTAACGCCTTCACCAGTTGGCCGACAAAGGACGTACGCGTACGCATCAGGACGAGGATATCGCCTGCGCGGACCGGTCGGTTTTGCGATTCCAGCATTTCACCGCTTTTCAGCCATCCGTCAATGGTCCCGGCGATTTGTCCGGCCAGCAGGCTGGGGGCGCTGGTGACGTCATGTATCGTTGTCGGGGGCGTCCATGGCTCTTCGTCTTCTGTTTCCTGTGCCTGTGTCAGGGGCCATAGTTCAGCATAGCCTGCGTCTTCCCGGCGGCGGGCTTCGTGCGGCAATATGTTATCGCCCAGGCCTCTTTTTGCCGCATCGGCTGCGAACACCTCATCCACCAGACGCAGGACGGTTTTTGTTGAGCGGAAGGACATAGTCATGTTCTCTTCCAGCCAATTGTTGCCTGATTCATTGATTTTGGCGGCAAAATAGGTGCGCATGCGTTCAAATTCCTTCGGTGCTGCGCGCTGGAAAGAATAAATCGACTGTTTCTCATCGCCGACAACAAACAGGGTGCGGCCGATTTCTGATTGCCCCTGCCCACTGAAAAATTCGTGAGTCAAAATTGAAATTATTTTCCATTGCTCGGGATTTGTGTCCTGTGCTTCATCAATCAGGATGTGATCAAGGCCGCCATCCAGCTTAAATAATACCCATGAGGGTGGTACGCTCTGTCTGGTGTCCCCTTGCAGCAAGTCCAGCGTCCGGCTAATCAGGTCCTCGTAATCCAAAACGCCAAGACGCTCCTTCTTTTTCGTGTATTCCTGCAAAATGGTGTGTCCCAGCGTCAGCAGGGCCTCGCTTGTGCGGGCGTTTCTCAGGGCGCACAGCTTGTCGCTCGTCTCCAGAATACGGTGGATTTCCGTAGCTAGCATGTCCGCAAGCGCGGGATTATCCGCCAGCAGTTTTTTATCGATAGCACGCGGTTCCTGCTTTCCGGTCATCAGGGCGGCGGCATAGTTCTCGAAGTTTTCTCTGCGCGCCGCGCTGTCAGCCTCAATCCAGTTTTGCAAGGCATCGGCCATTTTGCGGTTGTTCACTCCCCCTTCCGATAAGGCGCGGCACAGGGGCGTTAGAGCGCCCGGCGTTTCCTCGCAAAACGCGGTGAGAATGTCACTTTCGTCCATATTGTGCGGGGCGTTCAGTGCCGCGCATAGTGCCGCGTACAGGGCAGCAGTGTCCTTATACTGGCGTAGTATTCGCCGAAGCTGCGTTATTTCCGAGCACAGGTTTTTGTTCAGAAGCTCGGTAAACTGCGATTCGCTGATGTCTCCGGCTATCAGTTCCAGCGGCTCTGTCAGGCCCAGTTCTTGAGCCCGGTGCAGAACGCTGTGGCGGGCGTCGTCGAGCAGGATTGCGGCCTGGCCTTCTTCAACAAGCTGGAAATTAGGGGGCAAGTCGGCTTCGATTGGAAATCGGCCCAGCAAAGACTGGCAAAATGCGTGGATGGTCATGATATTCAGCCCGCCGGGCGAATCCAGCACTTCGACGAACAGGCGGCGTGCCGCTTCCATCATTTGCGGTGTCGGGGTTTTGCCGAGCAAATTGTCTTTCAGCTCGATTTTTAATTCAGCATCGCCCATTACCGCCCACTCGGACAGGCGCGCGTTGATCCGTAGTGCCATTTCGGCAGCCGCGGCCTTGGTGAAGGTCAGGCACAGGATACGGTGCGGCTTTGTTCCCGGCCTGCCATCTTCGGATGGAAGCAGCAGGCGCAGCACACGGTCGGTCAGGACTTTTGTTTTTCCCGTTCCGGCAGAGGCGTTGACCCAGACAGAATCATCCGGATTGGATGCGCGGCGCTGGCGGACATTCGGGTCGGTATCGCGGCTTTCGCCGTCCTTTGGCTGTAACAGGGCGGGATCTGTCGTCATGCGCTCTCACTTTCCGCATCGTCGAGTGCCGCCCATTCCTGTACGCGGGCGAGATGGGCGTAGTCCTGAAAGGCTACGGGCGGCGCGGCCTTTGGGCGCGGCAGGCTGATGTACGGGGTATTTTCATCAGCATAGGTTTGCACCAGCGTGCCCAGCCCGGTTTCAGCCACAGTGATCAAATCCTGCAGGTTTTCATCTTTTTTGGGCTTGATGGTGATGGTTTCCCCGGCCTTCGCCCCACCGGAAAGTTTCCAGAAGCCCATATAGCCGACATCATTGGCCGGTATGTCCGGATATCCGCCTTTTTGAAGGATCAGGCCTTCGAGAGGCAATTGCGGTGCGAATCCTGCACGGACATCACCGGGGCCGGGCGGCGCGCCTGTTTTATAATCAATAATCGCCGCTGCGCCGCTATTTATAATATCTATACGGTCTGCTTTCGCTGTGATCGTAAAACCATCGGGGAGGGTGTACGTACCCTTGATTTCTGTCTGGCCGACTTTGGCTTCCGTGCGCCACTGTTTTTCATTGTCCAGGAACCAGTCGATCATGCGGGCAAAACGCGGCTTCCAATAGGCCCAGAATCCGGGTTCTTCGGCCTGTGCCCCCAAGGCTTCTAATGTATATGACATCAGGATTTCCGCTGATTCATGGGGCAAGTCGAGTGGATAATCGGTTACAAACCGGTCGAAAATATCGTGGATCAGGCTTCCGCGCAGGGCGGCATCCATATCTTCTTCCAGATCATCCGGGCCTGTAATTTTTAATATATATTTTGCGTACAGTGCGTACGGGTCGCGCATCCAGCTTTCGATAGCGGTGACGGACAGTTTGTCCGGGCGTTTGTCTATTGGCGGGCAGGGCGCGGGCCGTGTAAAGGGCGTCAGTGTTTCCGGAGCGGCTTTTGCAAGTTCCGCCCAGTGGGCATAAGGGCCGCTACTGAGGTCATCCAGCTCCATATCCACGGCCTTTAATACGGTATCAAGGCGTTGTAGCCAGCGGGAGGGTACACCGGGTGCGCCGTCAACGCGTTTTGAGCGTGTCAGGACAACTGTCCCGGCGCAAAAGCATTGCCCAAAATCATGGGCAGACAGCCCGATCCGCATGTCCATGCCGGGCAGGCCATAAGTCTGGCGCATCGGGCGGGACATCCACGGATCGTGCCCGACATCCGGTGGCCAGCTTCCTTCGTTCAGGCCGCTTAAAATCATTGTGTCGGCCTGCACAAGGCGGGCTTCCAGCTGTCCCAGGATCATCAGGCGCGGATGCGTACCGTAGGACGGCCGCACGGTTGCCTGTGATAAGAGCTGGCGCATTATATCTGCATATTCCTGAAATGTGAGCGGCGGGAAAAAATGCGCGAGAGATAATAGCTCCGCAAGCAGGGAGGATAGCGATTCCCCGTCATCTTCGCTCCACAGTGTGGCGGCGTCATTGTCGCACAGGGTTTCTGTCAGTTTTATGTGCGTTTTCAGCCATTGTGAAAAATCATTCTGATTAGCGGTTTTCAGGGATAAAAAAGGCCGAAACGCACTGTCCAGTTCGGTCAGGAAGGTTTTTAGGCTGTCCGGTATTTTATCGTGCATGGCAGACAGATTATTTAAGTCTCTATGTGCAACATTGCCGCGAATATAGTCTTTATCCAGTGTGTAAATTAACGAGGTCAGTGTCCGGGCGTTGCGTTCTCCTGCACTGAAAAGCCCGTGTTTCAGAACCGATAGCAGCGATACGGGTTTACAGTTTTCTGCCACAGCCTGTAATGCCAGTGCCATGAAACTGCCGCGATATGTTTCGATTAACGGCCGGCCGCCGGAATCATCCAGCGTGATTCCCCATTTGCGGCACAGCATGGATACACGGCGGGCCAATGCGCGGTCCGGTGTAATCAGCGCCGCGGTCTTTTCCGGGGTTTCGAGTGTTTCCCGCAGGATCAGGGCGATAGTTGCGGCTTCGTCCTGCTGGGTTTCGCATGGGTAATATTGCAGGTCGGCGAGGCAGGGTTTGATGGCCTTCGCGTCGATTTTTGCCCATGCGCCGGATGTTTCCGCCGGGCGCATGATTTCACGCAGTAAAGGGGTTCGGTCATTGTGTACGTTTTGCGATGCGTACGGCCATAGCGGAATGTCGGATGGCGTTTTTTCAAAAGACTCCAGCAATACTTTCAGGCTGTGTTGCGGGTGGCTGTCATCCAGTGACTGCCAGCTTTGATCATCTATGGCGGTATCGAGGCCGGGCAAAATAACGCTGCCGTGGGGCATTTCCGCTATCGTATTCAGCAGTTTTCGTGTTGCCGGAACGGTTCCGGTAGACCCGGCGGCAATAACAGGTGTTTGAAGCGGCGTTTCCCGCCAAAGGTCGTTCAGTGCCAGTACCAGGCGGTTGCGGCGGTCGGCGGCATCGATAACGCCACTTTCTTCCAAAATCTTCGGCCAGTTTTCGCTGAGGATTTTTAGAAAATCGACCGTAATTTGCCAGTGTTCGGCAAAACCTTCGGGTACGATTGAACCGAGGTGATCGAGTGTCAGGCCTTCGATCAATACCTGGTCCATAAACTGGCCGAGCGCTTTTGCCAGGCTCATGGCCTGATCGGCGCCTGCTCCGAAGGTCGGCATGGCGCGGATAAAACGGGCCAGCAGAACCTGCCGCTGCAGCGGGGAAATGGCAGGCGGAATATCCATGGCGTCCACTCCGGCCATTTTTATCATTAATTCGTCATCGTCGATATCGCCGAGGGGTTGCATCATCGGCAGTAATAAAGGTTTGCCGCCAGTCTGGCGCAGAATGGCTTCGCGCAAGGAACGGCAAGCCCGCCGCGTCGGCAGTAAAATCCGGTAACGGCTTAATTTTTGCGTATCCTGTCCGGTCTGTTCCAGCAATCCTGCCGCCAACGTATCAATAAAGCCATGGTTCGCGGGAATGGTGAACAGGTTCGGCGGTTTTTTTGCGCTCATGCCGCTCCTTTGGCCTTTAAGTGCAGGTCAACGCGCTGGAGGTCGCCGGGTGTGCTGATATGATGCCATTGTCCTTCGTGCACAAGGCCATATAGTTTACCTTTCTCTTCGGCATTATCGAGCAGGTCGAGGTATGAAAACGCGCCTTCCGGCGAGCCGCGTAGAACTTCCGGTTTCATAATGCGAATACTGGTGAACATGTATTTCCCTTTTTTATCGGGCGATCTGGTGGCGTGGCCGTCTTGGTCGAGATCGTAATCGCCGATTCCTTCCGTTAAAGTCATTTCATCAGCCTTTTGCAGCAGGATCAGAATGTCCATTTTGTCCGGGTCCCAGGCATCTGACAGTCGCTGGAGGGCGGTTTTGTTTGGCCCTTCCGTCCAGAAAGCATCGCCGCTTAGAACATAAAACGGGTCGTCGCCCAACATGCGGGCGGCCTTGCGAATGCCGCCACCGGTATCAAGCAAGGCCGGTTCTTTTGAAAAATTGAACCGGATGTCATCGCGCTTGGCCAGATGGTTTTCCAGGATGTTGCCGTAGTAATGCAGGTTCACGGTAATATCATTGACTCCGTCCTTTACCAACGCATCAAGTGTGTAGTCGATCAACGGGCGGTGGTTTAGTTCGACCATCGGTTTCGGTTTTTCGTTGGTCAGCGGTTTCATGCGCGTTCCTTTTCCGGCCGCCAGTATGAAAGCTCTTACAGGCTTTTGTTTATTCGTGCTCATGAACAGTTATCTTTCGCGTTGTGGGATCGACAATGCTGAGTGTGACATCGGTACGACGGGCGGGCAAGAGCGAACCAAGACGCTCCGGCCATTCAACCAGAACCAAAGCGCTGGCGAGGGCGTTGTCCCAGTCCAGTTCGTATATCTCTTCAGGATCTTCGAGCCGATATAGGTCAAAGTGATAAAGCGGTCCTTTGGCCGTGTCGTATGTCTGAACAAGCGTGAAAGTCGGGCTCGGTACTTCTGTTTTTTGCGATGTTAATGACTTTATAAAACCGCGCGCGAATGTGCTTTTCCCCGCGCCCAAATCGCCGTGCAGGCAGACCAGACGGGGAGGCTCCATATCAGCCGCGATGCCAGTCGCGAGATTGGCGGTTTCTTGTTCAGAGGACGTTGTTTTTTCCATCCCTTGCTTTTAGCAAAGCGGGCGGCTATCTGTCACTGAAGGAATCATTGAAAGGCAATTTCCATGGATGAGACCGGCAACAAGGTAAAAGACGTCGCAATTATCGGTGCAGGGCCCGTGGGCCTGTTTGCCGTTTTTCAGTGCGGGATGCTCGGTCTGTCGTGCCATGTGATTGATGCGTTGCCGGAGATAGGGGGGCAGTGCACGGCGCTGTACCCGGAAAAGCCGATTTACGATATTCCCGGCTATCCGTCCGTTTTGGCGGGCGAATTGATTGAAAAGCTGGAGGCACAGGCCGCGCCGTTCGAGCCTTTCTATCATCTGGGGCAACAAATTGTTGCTATTGGCAAAGAAAGTAGCGGATTTGAGTTACGTACGTCTTGTGGCGATGCTATGCGTACAAAAGCGATCGTCATTGCGGCCGGAGCGGGAGCTTTCGGACCAAACCGGCCCCCGCTGGAAGGGCTGGCGGATTACGAAGGAAAAAGTGTCTTTTATATGGTGCGCCGGAAAGAGGATTTCGCCGGCAAGCGGGTGGTAATTGCTGGTGGCGGGGACAGCGCCGTGGACTGGGCGCTATCGCTGGAGCCATTGGTGGATAGGCTGTTTGTGGTTCACAGGCGTGATAAATTCCGCGCCGCGCCGGAGAGCGTAAAGCAGCTTCATGCCCTGGCCGATGCCGGGCGGATTGAGCTGATTGTTCCTTATCAGCTACACGGATTGGACGGGCAGGACGGAATATTGTCTGCCGTGAATGTGGCAACTTTGGACGGGCAGGAACGTACACTTGAGGCTGACTTTTTATTGCCATTTTACGGACTCGCACCCGATTTGGGCCCTATCGCCGATTGGGGGCTGGGGCTGGATCATCATCATGTGCATGCCGACCCCGCGACAGGCGCGACCACCATTGACGGAATTTATGCGATTGGTGACATTGTTACTTATAGAGACAAATTAAAGCTGATCCTGACCGGCTTTGCGGAAGCAGCGCAGGCCGCGCACGCGATTTATAAACAAATCCACCCGGATACGCCGCTGCATTTTGAACACTCCACCACAAAAGGGCTGCCGGACGCGTAAAAGTTGCGGTACACTGTTTTTATGCGTGCCGTTCTTTTTGTTATTCTTTCCTGCTTTTTTCTTCCTGCGCCTGCACTGGCGCAGGAAATCCTGGATTCGCCGATTTGCACGCAAATTGTGAATGAGGCGGAGTATACCGTGCGCGGAACGATTGCAACGGCGGGCAGTACATATTCCGACCCGAACGATCCGGTCAAAGACGGCACACAGGCACGTCATTCCGTTAATTTCAAGCTGGAGCAAGGGGAGCGGTGGGACGTGTGCTCGTCCGGTCCGTTTTTTCCGGGGCAAAGGCTCGAACTGACGCTTCGAACGCTCTTTCCCATTTTTGAATGCCGTACGTCACTGGTTGCGCCGATTGTTATACGCAGCGAGCGTGATGCCAACGGTGATCTGAAAACCTGGGCAGAGTGTTTTTAGTCTTTTGCGCCTTTGTCCTGCGCTTTTAACGGCAGGGATACGTGTACGGTTGTGCCTTTGCCTTCCGCGCTTTCGATCGATACTTCACCACCATGTAATTTGACGATATTACGCACCAGTGCCAGGCCGAGCCCTGCTCCCCGTGACTGGCCGCCGGATGGCTGGTCGTTTTCGGGCAGGCATTCAAAGGGCTGGAATATTATTTCCTGCGAACCTTCGGGAATACCTGCACCGGTATCGCTGACGCTCAATACCACCATGTCCTTTTTCTTTCCGGCCTTTAAGACGATAATGCCTTTTTCCGGCGTGTGGTGGATGGCGTTGCGGATCAGGTTCAGTAAAACCTGCTTGATACGGCGCTGATCGGCTTCCAGCTTGCCGATGTTTTTCGGACATTCGATCAAGACCTCGGTGTCCTGTGTACGGGCCCAGTCGTCGGTCAGATCCTGTAAACCCTGTAGCATGGTCAGGATGTCAAATTCTTCATAATCCAGTTCCATATAACCGGCTTCGAGCGTGGACAGATCAAGGATATCGTTGATCAGGTTGACGAGCCGGTCGCCTGCTTCATGGATGCCAGAGGTGTATTCTTTTTGCTTGCTGTTCAGTTCACCAAAATATTCATTGTCGAGAATTTCATTAAAGCCCATCAGCGCGTTCAAAGGGGTGCGCAGCTGGTAGGATACGTTGGCCAGGAAATCCAGTTTTACGCGTTCGGCGGCTTCCAACGCTGCGTTCTTTTCGCGCAGGGCGGTTTCCACCTTAACGCTGTCCGTGACATCGTAATAGGAAATCAGGACGCCACCATCGGGCAGCGGGACAGTTGAATATTCAATGTGCGTCCCATCGCCGCAAAGCAAACGGCCGTCCTGTAGCGTGCGTTCCAGCCCCATTTTGACCAAAAAATCTTTTTGTTCTGCCCATTTTTTTTCGTCAAAACAGGGCTTCATTTTTTCTGCCAGTTCCGTGATATGCGGGTTGCTGTCCAGATCTTCCGGGTTAAGCTTCCACAAAGTGGCAAAAGGCGGGTTCCAGAGCTTCAGGCGACCGTCTCCACCATACACGGCCACTCCTTCGGCCAAATTGTCCAGTGTCTCTTTCTGGACGGCAATCAGGGTGTTGTAGGATGATTCCAGTTCCAGCCGGCTGGTGACGTCTTCGAAGGTCAGAATCAGCCCGCCGTTGGGGTTGGGGATGATGAGCATGCGTAAAGCTTTGCCATCCGGCAAATACAGCATGTCTTCGTGCGGGTCGATCAGGCTGGTGAACATTCTCAGCCAGCTGTCCTTGTACTTCCTGAAATCCGCCTGTTCGGGCAGGCGACGGGATTCACGCAGTTTTTCCAAAATGTCGCCCAGTTTTGGCCGGGTGTTGAGCCATAAATCCTCAAGCCCCCATAATTGCGCGAAAGCGGAGTTGTAGAATTCAAGGTTATGGTCGGGGTTGCAGATGCCGATGGCGGTACGGAGTTGTTCCAGCAGTTCCTTGTTGGCGCTGGTATAGCGTTTGATTTCCTGCTGCAGTTCTTCTTCGCGGGTGATGTCCTGCGCTGTGCCCAATGTCTGATCAGATGACGGGAGGGGCGTTTCCGATAAATGGATGAAACGGCGTTTGCCGTTCATGATGGCATGGACTTGTGCGGTTTGGGCTGCACCCTCTGCCAGCGCTTTTTCCGCAAGTTCACGGGCTTTCGGCCCCTTGCCCTTGGTGACGGCGATTTCCTTTTGTTCAGCAATGATGGTGGCCGGGGTTGTACCCAGCGCAGTGGCGTAGGCGCGGTTGCACCAGATAATCGTAAAGTTGGCATCGCGAATCCACATCATTTGCGGCAGGCTGTCCATGGCGGTCTGTAAGCGTCTGGTTTCGCCTTCCGCGGTGTCGCGGTGTTTTTGCAGTTTTTTCTTTTCGCTTTCCAGCCCTGTAATGTCTTCCAGCCACAGGATTTCAAACGCGTCCTGTCCTTCTATCGCCTGCCCCTTTGTACCGGACAGGCGGAAAATACGCAGGCCGTTGTCCAGCTGCACGGGGATGGAGAATTCCTTGCCCTGATGTTGCAGGTCGTAAAACTGGCCTTCCAATGCGGCGGCGTCGCTGGTGGACAGTGCGCCCTGAATATCCTCCATCGTAGCGATTTTGGATAGTTGTAGCAGGGAGGCAAAGCCGGGGCTGAAAATCACGCTGCCGTCCTTCGCAAAGCCGCAATATTCGCCCGGGACGGCGGCCAGAAAGGCCTCGAGCCGCGCTTTTTCTTCGCGCAATTCGGCGGCGCCGGAAACCGGTTCCAGTATTTTTTTGAACAGCGAGGATTGCTTGGGTGCGGTATTCGGCATCTCACCGCCTAGTGTAAAAGCGCCTGCGCCTTTGGACAAGGATTAAAGGATGACCGTGCGGCCCCCGTGCACAAATATGCGGCGTTCGGCGTACAGGCGGATGGCTTCGGCCAGGGTGCGGGTTTCGTTGTCCTGTCCTATGCTAATGAGGCGTTCAGGCGTATCGGCGTGGGTGACGGGGGCGACACGCTGCACAATAATCGGCCCTTCGTCGAGGTCGGACGTCACAAAATGCGATGTTGCGCCGATGATTTTGACTCCGCGCTCGTAAGCCTGATGGTACGGTTTTGCGCCCTTGAATCCGGGCAGGAAAGAATGGTGGATGTTGATGATGCGCCCGGCGTGACGTTCGCTCATCTCCGCTGAAAGAATTTGCATATAGCGGGCAAGGACGGTGAGTTCCGTTCCCGTGCTTTCAATCAGTTCCGAAATCTGTGCTTCCTGCTGCGGTTTTGTTTTCGGTGTTACCGGCAGGTGGTGGAAGGGCAGGCCGTGCGATTCCACAAAATCTTTGCTGTCCGTATGGTTGGACACGACACCCGCAATATCGACGGGCAGGGTTTTTGTGAGCCAGCGGTACAGCAGGTCATTCAGGCAATGATCCGGTCTGGATACAAGGATAAGGGTTTTCAGCGGTTTGGCTGCATCGCATACTTCATGCTTCATGTCGAAATTTGCTGCGATATCCTGCATGGTATCCGAAAATTTTGCTGCAGCATTTTGTGCGGTTTGTGAGAATTTGACCCGCATGAAAAACTGTTCCGACAAGGGGTCGTGATATTGCGCGGATTCTTCGATGTTGCAGCCGGAATCAGACAGGGCCGTGGCTACGGCCGCAACAATTCCGGGTTTGTCGATGCAGGAAAGACGTAAGATATACATTAATTCGGCAGTCCTATGATTTGCGTGTCCTTGGGCCAGCTGACGGTCCAGCCGAGTTTGATATCGGTTTTGGTTTTTGCCGGCAGCTCGCTGCGCCAGGTCAGCAGGCCTTTGATATTGTCCGTATCCTTTTCATATCCGGGGGTGGTGGCGTCGGGCAGGATTTTGGCTTCGATTTTTTCATCCTTTGATACCGGAACGGTTTCCTGCACCACCAGTTTAACAGGTGCGCTTCGCAGGTTGTTGATGCCCGTAATCACCTGGCGTTCCTTGTTGTTGTCACGTCCCAGAAGGCCGGTTTCACCGCCTTCGTCTTTCAGCGTATTGCGGGTGACTTCGACCTGGTCGTCGATGCCGAAATACAGTGCCGTGTCTTTACCCGGGCGCAGCAATGGCAACGATGATTGACCGACATAGGCGCCATCGCGGAACAGGCTGACCGTGCCCGGCAGTATCGGGGCTTCGCCCTTCAGCATTGTTTTGGTGGCGAGGTAGGCGTCTGCGCTAACCTGCGGTTTCACATGAATTTCCAGAACGGAATCCGTATCAAAGCTGCCGACCAGTAACTTGCTTTCCGTGCCATCGGCCAGAACGTCGCTTGGGCCCACGATTTTATATTCCGCCGTAAAGCCGCCTGTGTCGATTTGTGCAGCAATCATGCGCGCAGGTTGCGGCGCGGTGGCCATGTCAGACTCTGCCTCATCCATTAACGCGGCAGGGGCGGCCATTTCCATCGCAGCTCCGGCAGAGAAGGATTGCCTGCTCATCGCCTTCATTTCACGCATGGCGTGTTGTGCAATGTTGACCCACATTGCGGACAGGTCCGGCAGGGACGCGCCACGGTGCGGGCGGGCGGTGGAGAGGGTGAGCGCAATATCGGTCCAGTCTTCGCCTGTGCGCTGGCTCACTGCACCATATTGCACCAGTTCCAGCTTGCCGGTTTTGGTGTTCAGGCGGGCATCATAGACCGGGCGCCAGCCGGCATTGCCCATCTGGTAGCTGAGCTCCAGCGTCAGATTGGCCCCGCGGGCCGCTTCGACAGGCAGGGAGACGGTGTAGGTCTGTTTGCCGCCGGTGCGGATCTGGTCTAAATCCTGGCGCAGTTTGACAATCTGCTGTTCGATATCGGCCAGTTCAATTTGCTTTAGAATCGTGTTTTTTTCCGCTTCGCCATAACCGTCCGTTACCGTTTTTGCTGCGCTTGCCCATTGGTCAGGTTTTAGGTTGAAATCGGCTATTTCTTCACGCGTGCGTTCGGACGCCTTGGCCATCAGGCTGTCATAAAATTCCTTTTGCTTGGCCAGTGCAGTCATTTCCGCGCCGATAATCAGCTGGCGGTCCTGAAGCACCTTGATCTGGTCATTGATTTCTTTTTCGCGGGGTATGACAAGGTCGGCGGAGTTCACCAGCTTGTGGCTCAAAGCGCCCAGTGTCACGGCTGCGTTACCCGTTCCTTCTACACGCAAGGAGTCAGGGAATAAGCCGATAGGCAGGCCGGTCAGCTGAATTTCATGTGCGCCGGCCGGTACATTCACGATGGCCGTACGGGTTATTGTTGCGCGCCCCGAATACACAGTCGCGGCCGTGATATCGCTATCCGTTTCAATGGTATTGGCATAGGCGGGAAAGGCCAGAACACTTAAAACTGTCAAAATAGAAAGGGCGGTGCGCATGGTTTACTCCTTTACGGCTCAAGGGATTTGCGTGTGCGTGCGCTACAGGATAGCATAGATAAGGAGAAGGGAAAGGAACGAATCATGTGTTGTAAATTCATTCATGGGGCCGCGCTGGCTGCGAATATCCTCACCATTCTGGCGCTGTTGTTTTTCGCCGTGACGGAAGCACGCGGTGCACAGGATTTTGTTATCCTGGTGCCCTTCCTGATTGCCCCGGTCCTTTCCGTGATTGCGCTTTTCCAGATTCCGGGAACGGAGGAGCGGAAGCTGGCAAAACAGGTTCGCCTCGCGCGATTGAAAAAGGAGCTTGAAGACTTAAAGGCATAGTGTAATGCAGTGAAAAATGCCGCCCCAGAATTGTAAACGGGATAGGCAGCCTTTCGCCCCTTGATGAAAATTCTTTAAGCAGCTTGTTCGCCATTCTGGGGTGTTCTTTGTATCCCTCTCTTGAACGCATGTAGTCGACCATGGACCTGCCGGGTGCGTTGTAATCCGCTTTCGGGTCCGCCCTGACCTTCAGGATATCAACCAGATAGTGATAAGCGACATTGTACGCCTTTGCTTTAAGTTCCTGATGCCGCGGCTCCGTGATATGGCGGTAGCGCGTTGGGTCCGAGTTGTGTTTCAAGTCAGCAATTTTTACCTGAATGGCGTCTTCCCCTGCCAGGCTGCATCTTTCAATGAAATCGAAATACTGTTCACCATCCCTTTTTGTCACGGCGTCCAGCGCCTTTAATACCCGTTCGGAAAAACCCATGTCCCGGATATCCTGCAAGGTCCAGTCACTATCCTCGATGACATCGTGCAGGATAGAGATGATCCGTTTGTATTTGGATTGGTGTTGTGCCGTAACAGTCACAGCGTGTTCGGAGAAATCTTCGCCAGACCGCTGTTTTTTGCCGTAAAAAGCGCAGCCAGCAATGATCATGGCGACATTCAGCTGCGCTTCTTCAAAATTAGCACCGTTCCCAATGGCGGCTTCATACAGTTCGTCTTTGCGCGCTTTGATTTCCTGTTTTGTGAACATAGTCGGTTTTTATATACCCATTGTTCTTATGTAAAGGCTTTTTCTACGCACTCTTGTTATTATAGGAATAATATCCCAATTATATCCTTGACTGCACATATCCGACCCTGTATATTAAGGGTATGAACATTACAGCAAAGATATACCATAACGAAGACGCGGCCCGTAAGCACCTTGAAAAGATGCGCTGGGGTGACGGAATGCACTGCCCTTATTGTGGCGGTACAGAGAAAATCAAAGAAGCCAAGATGAAGTCCAAGCCCTCGAAGGCCAATCCAGAGGTTAAGGACGTGAAGGGCTATTACCACTGTGGCGACTGCCGCAAGAGATTTACCGTTCGCACAGGCTCAGTTTATGAGCGTAGCCACATTCCCCTTCATAAATGGGTGCTGGCAACGCACCTCATGGCATCATCCAAGAAAGGCATGAGTGCGCACCAGTTACACCGTATGTTAGGCGTGACCTATAAATCAGCTTGGTTTATGGCACACCGCATAAGAGAAGCCATGAACGATCTAACGCCCCCGCCTATGGGCGGTGAAGGTAAGACGGTTCAAGCCGATGAAACATATTTCGGCTCTAAGTCCGGCCCGTTGCCAAAGGAACGCACGAGCGGTGAGCCGTTTAGTGGCCGTAAGGGCGGACAAAAACGCGCTCACAAAATGTCTGTGGTATCCCTGATCTCGGAAGGTAAAGCCCGTACATTCCACGTTGACCGCGCTACAGTAGACAGTGTGGGTGAAATCCTGCGCCGTAACGTGGACTTGGCTTCTATCCTGCACACCGATGAATCCCGCCTGTATCCCCGTAATGCGGAAGACTTCGCAGGGCATGAAACGGTACGCCATGCTGCCGGAGAATATTACCGGGACGGTGTAACCACAAACAACTGTGAGAACTTCTTCTCTATCTTTAAACGGGGAATGAAGGGTATCTATCAGCACTGTTCAGAACGCCACCTACAGCGTTATTTGAGCGAGTTCGACTTCCGTTATAACAACCGTGACATTGACGACTTCACAAGAGCCGTTGCCGCTATCAAAGGGGCAGAAGGAAAGCGCCTGACATATCGGCGGATTAACGAACGCAAAGCCGCGTAAGTATAAAAAAATTAGACATGTGGGGAAAACTTAAGTTGTTCCCCTTGCGTACCTGTATCGCTGTGGACGAATCGGTGTATATCTGACCTTGGCGGTTGTCGTCCTCATTTCTGAACTAAGGCACCCTTATGTGGTTACCGTTGACGCAATAGGGCGTCAAAATCAGAAAGGAGGTGATTACCATACAGGTAATTTGCACTTGGCCTAAAGCTGTGTTCGTTCGCGCGTACCAGCGTTTTAGGTTAGGCAGATGGGAGTCCGTTGTGGCTCACTGTCGTTCTTATCCTAGCTAAATTTGGTTAGGGAAGATTTAACTAAGTAAGCGACAACCGCCACTATTGCTATGGAATCAGATTCGAGTCCGGCGGTCAATCATCCTTTTTTTCCTTGGACTTATCAGCGGGTTTCCTAGGCTTAGGCGGTGTTTTCAACATGCGCTCCAATACTTTATCCCGTTCCTTTTCGTCTTTAGTTGGTTTATCTTTAGTCATGCTTGAGCCTATCCCAGATAAAGAATTGCAGCAAGAAGCAGAGATCAAATCTGCCATTGGTGAGGCTACTCTAGCTTGGTCCCACGTTGAAATGCAGTTGTGTGAGATACTCCAAAACTTCATGGAGCCCGCAGTAGCAGTGTCCACTTGGGACTCAATAATTAGCTTTAACGCCCGCCTTAATACAGTGAGTAATGTTGTTACCCTCAAAATTGAGGACAGCGAATATCTCTCCCTTTGGGGAAAACTGGCCCGCAAAGCCAATAGGCTGTCCAGCCTGAGAAATGAGGTTGCTCACTCAACCCTATTACACGGCGAGAAAGAGGGGGTTCTTTTAGTACCCTATTTCTCTTATCTGAAAATCGAAAACCAAAAGAAGCTTACAGCCAAAGAAATATTAGAGCTCTCCATGAGCTTTCTAGATCTATCCCACGCCCTTATGTGGTTTCAATACACCCTGTTTCCTGTGGAAGACCAAGACATTCAGAGACAAGCGACAGAACCAGTTCCCGATCTAATAATTCGTTTTCAAAAGAAAGACGACCAGAACCCTGAAGAACCTTAACGCCCCTCTGGATCATCTCCTCAGTTATTTCTACGCCGCCCTGTCCTTTAGAATCATCTGTCATAATATTTGTGCAGTCAAGTATATAATTGTGAATAATATCCTATAATAAGGCTTTTTATCAAGGGGGCCAGCCATGCCGCGCAAATGGACAGACGAACAAAAACGTCAGCAAGCCGAAAAAATCCGCCGCTGGAAACCGTGGGAACACTCCACCGGGCCGAAAACGGCGCAGGGCAAAGCGCGCTCGCGCTATAACGCCTTAAAAGAAGGCACGTACACCCCGGAATGGGGGGACATCCGCAAAGCTTTGATCCTCAACAAGGCGTTTTTGGACAAGGCGCTGGATTTTCAGGTCGCGCGCGACATGCTTGCTTTCAAACGCAGCGTTAAGGATTCGAACTATTAACATCAGCAACGCCGTCATAATGAAATCAAGGGCTTATAAAAAAGACCGCCCCATGGGGGCGGCCTTTGTCGAAAACGAACTATTATCGCGTTTAGTAGCGGTACTGGTCGGATTTGAACGGGCCGTTCACGTCCACGCCGATATAATCAGCCTGTTCTTTGCTCAGCTTGGTCAGTTTCGCACCGACTTTGTCGAGGTGCAGCATTGCGACTTTTTCATCCAGATGCTTGGGCAAGACGTAGACTTTATTTTCGTAGTCGCCGTGGTTGTTCCACAGTTCGATCTGCGCCAGTGTCTGGTTGGTGAAGGATGCGCTCATCACAAAGCTTGGGTGGCCGGTTGCACAGCCAAGGTTTACCAGGCGTCCTTCGGCCAGCAGCAGGATTTTCTTGCCGTCCGGAAATTCGATCTGATCGACCTGCGGTTTGATGTTCGTCCATTTCAGGTTACGCAGGGACTGTGTGTCGATTTCATTGTCGAAGTGACCGATGTTACAGACAATCGCGTTATCCTTCATGGCGCGCATGTGGTCCATGGTGATAATGTCCTTGTTTCCGGTCGTGGTGACAAAAATGTCAGCGCGCGGCGCGGCATCTTCCATGGTGACAACTTCGTAACCTTCCATCGCGGCCTGAAGCGCGCAGATGGGGTCGATTTCCGTTACCATCACCCGGACGCCCTGGGATTTCAGGGATTCGGCAGAGCCCTTGCCCACGTCACCGTACCCGGCGACGACGGCGACCTTACCGGCCAACATGATGTCGGTTGCGCGGCGGATGGCGTCCACCAGCGATTCGCGGCAGCCATATTTGTTGTCGAATTTGGATTTTGTAACCGAGTCGTTGACGTTAATGGCCGGCGCTTTCAACTCGCCTTTCTTTTCCATTTCGTACAAACGCAGGACGCCGGTCGTGGTTTCTTCGGAAATGCCCTTAATGTCCTTAAACAGGTCCGGGTATTTGTCGTGGACCAGTTTGGTCAGGTCGCCACCATCATCCAGAATCATGTTCGGTGTCCAGCCGTCCGGGCCGTGGATGGTTTGTTCGATACACCAGTCATATTCTTCTTCCGTTTCGCCCTTCCATGCGAAAACAGGCGTTCCTTTTGCTGCAATCGCGGCGGCGGCGTGGTCCTGGGTCGAGAAAATGTTGCAGGACGACCAGCGGATGTCGGCGCCCAATGCCTGCAAGGTTTCAATCAGAACGGCTGTCTGAATGGTCATGTGCAGGCAGCCGGCGATGCGCGCGCCTTTCAGCGGCTGTTTGCTTGCATACTCTTCGCGCGTGGCCATCAGGCCGGGCATTTCTACTTCGGCCAGTTCAATTTCCTTACGGCCCCATTCGGCCAGAGTTATATCTTTGACTTTATAGTCATTTTCTACGGTTTTTGCTGCCACGGTCATTCTCTTCTAAGCTCCTGAAATATTTAAGAAATCTTTACTGTTTTTGTTTATGCTATCTGCTTTGTGGTAAAACATAGGCATAAAGATAAAAAACCAGGGTTGGATATAGCAATGAAGCACATGGATTTCAATCAATCAACTGAATTACCGCGTTATTCCTACGCACGCAGTCCAGTGAACGAACGTGCGTTTTTGATACTGTTACAGGAAAATGCACAGGACAATGCCGAACCTGTCGGTGATTACACCGTGCTGGACAGGGACGAAGACATCCTGCTGGCCGAGAAAAAGGTGATGAACCTTATTTCCCTTTTGAATGAAAAACCGGGGAAAGTCATCCAGCTGGACGGAGTGGAAGGACGCACGCATTACAATGTCATTTCAAATCCGCAAGAAACAGAAGAACTGAAAGTCATCTTTTACACGCAAAAACGTGAAGGCGTATCAACGGAAAATGCGTTGTTCCGCGTGAAAAGCGATGAGACGATCTGGAATTAAGGGAGAGTCAGACAATGAAAAATATTCACGGGGCATTAAAAGAGTTTGCACATTCGACATCAGGGCCGATTGCAGCTCTTGTTTCTGCTGCCAAGCCTACATCGGCGCCGGGCGCAAAAATCTAGCCTAAAGCAGTAAGACAGTTAGTCCGCCGAGAACCATGGCAATGAAGATTATTTTTATGCCTAAGAACCGGTCGAAGTCGTGACGGTTGAAATGGCGCGGAATCAAAAGCCCTAAGGTTATTCCAAATACCATTAGCAACATTGGCTGAATACCGTTTACCAATAAGACGTAAGTGGAGCTTGGGGCGGCGGCCAGTGCCAGAATTAAGAAGGCTTTTGCTGCGAATGCACCGCTTTGTTGTAATAAATCCCAGCCGAATGCTTCGAACCGTGATTCAATCAGTACATTCTTAATATGGCTCCGCGTTTTACCTGAAAAGCAGAGGTAGATGAGGCCGCAGGACATCTGACCGGTCATGACCCAGAATGTGGTTGTTAACCAATATATGCTTTCAGTCGAAATGCTGCGCAATAATACCATATGGAGCGCAATAATAACGGATGACGAGATCATCAGACCCAGAACCTGAAACGAGAATGATTTATTGCGAAAATCCCAGAGCAAACCAATACCGCCACAGATAATGACCAGGCCGGCGATCATATGCCGGATTTCCATGGTTTCCTGAAAGAGCAGCCAGCCGAATATAAGTGTGAAAAAGGGCACTGTTTGGAACAACGGTAGAGCGTTGCTGGCATCTTCCTTTTGAATCGCCAGAATGTATGGAACGACGCCAACATAGAACAAGGTGCCGATTAACGCGGTTTTTATGATGGTAGACGGGGAAATTGAAAAAACAGCCGGCTGATAGAGTGCTATCGCGATCAGAAACAAGCCGTATCCAATAACGGCAAAGCTTGAGTGAGCAAGTGGCTTACCCATAAAATAACGGCGGGACAGATATTGATCGATGAAATTTGTCGCCGCCCAGAAAAACGGGGGGATGAGTGCGAGCACAAACCAGTTCATAAACGTTACCTGTCCATATCACGGTGTTTGATATGCAGGGGAAAGCCCTGGTTTTCGAGCCAGGGCTTTAACGTTTCCACCGTATAGACCGAACGGTGCTTGCCGCCGGTGCAGCCGACGGCGATGGTGAGGTAACTTTTCCCCTCATGCGCGTATCGCGGCAAAAGCGGTGTCAGCAGTTTTTTGAAATTTTCTATAAACGGGGCGAAGGACTCATCCTCCTCGATGTACGTGCCGACGGGTGCGTCCTGCCCGGTCTGGTTTTTTAGCTCTTCCACCCAATGCGGATTTTTCAGAAAACGGACATCCATGACGAGGTCCGCTTCACGCGGGACGCCATATTTAAATCCAAATGACATCAAAGTGAGTGTTAATGCACTTGCGCCATGAAGCGAAAACTGACCTTCCATCGTGCGGCGCAGGTCGTGGATCGTCAAATTTGTTGTGTCGAGCATGACATCGGCCTGATCGCGTAAAGAATATAATAATTCCAGCTCTTTACGGATGCCGGCACTTACAGGACGGTCCGTTGCCAATGGGTGTTTGCGCCGCGTTTCAGTGAACCGTTTTTGCAACACTTGTTCATCAGCGCTGAGGAACACGAGTGTTGCACCGATGCCCTGAACCGTTTCAAGAATGGTATCAGGATCGAAGCCACGCGTGCGTGTGTCGATGCCGATCGCGATGGGTTTTGTGTTGTCAGAATCCTGCAGCAGCGGATCAATCATAGACACCGGAAAATTATCGAGGACTTCATAGCCCAGATCTTCTAGTGCCTTCAAGGCAGACGACATGCCTGCGCCCGATAAGCCGGTGACGATAATGATGCTGTTATCCGATTTTGACATGCGGTTTTGTACCATGAAGTCTGTATCGCCGCCAGTATAGCATAGCGATAAACACCCAGTTCATTAAAACGAGTGAGGCGGGGTACAGGGCGGTCGTCAGATTCAGGGTATCCAACGCCGCGAGCGAGAGAACGAATTTCAGCCCAGCAATCACATAATGTAGCGGCAGTTCATTGCCCGGCCTGTTCCAGCATTTGCGGAAAGTCGGGAAGAAGCCAAGCGCATCAATCACTGTGATCAGTATGACCGCCCAGAGCGGGTCTTCGGTCACCAGCCAGAGGGGGATGGCCGAAAGACCGGCGAGAAAGGTTATCCAGTCTGCGCGCGTGATTTCGAAATCGCGGCTTTTGTAGTAGGCGAGCGCCACTATCCCAAACGAGACAGCGGCCGTTGTTCCGGTGATCCATGCGCCGGGTCCGGCGTTTTCAGCAATCTGTGCGAAGAAGGCTATGGCGGTCAGGCTGCCCCATATTATCCATGAAAATGGATGGGGCATGGTTGTACCTGTCAGGATGGAACGGATGTAAGCAGTGTAACCGATGATGGTGAGGATAATGCCGATCAGGGCGATGAGTTCTTTATCCATATTATTCCGAGGCCGATAGCATGACCGTGAAACGGGCACCGGAGACATCGCCATTTTCATTTTCGATATTTTCGGCCCAGATGTCGCCACCATGCGCCCTTATGATCTGCTTCGAAATGGACAGTCCGAGACCCGAATGCGATCCATAATCCTCTGCCGCAGGACGTTCCGTATAGAAACGCTCAAATATTGTCTCCAGCTTGCTTTCGGGGATTCCAGGGCCTGAATCTTCCACGGTTATTTTCACCATGGACTGATCCTTTCTGACATGCACGTGAACCTGTTTGTCCGGTGGCGAAAATGACAAAGCGTTGCTGATTAAGTTTCCGAAAACCTGGCTCAAACGATCGGCATTTCCGAACACTTTGACCGGCGTGATTTGTGGCATATCGAGTTTGATATTCGTGCCTTTGTCGTGGTCGTCCCCTTCGAGCCGTTCCAACGGTTTCTTGTACGCGTCTTGCAATTGGACAAGTACACGGCGTAAATCGACCTCAGCCATTTCATCACGGCTTAGCTCGGCATCCAGGCGGGAGGCGCTGGAGATATCCGAGATCAGGCGGTCGAGGCGCTGGACATCATGGTGAATAATATCCATCAGCTTTTTACGGGCTTCGTCGTCCTTTACGCGCGCCGCGGTTTCTACGGCACTGCGCAGGGAGGTCAGTGGGTTTTTTATCTCATGCGCCACATCGGCGGCAAAATGTTCGATCGTATCCATCCTGTCCCACAGGGCTTGCGTCATGTCCCGCAGCACGACGGACAGTTCACCGATTTCGTCATTACGTTCAGACATATCGGGAATTTCAATCTGCCGTCCCTTACCCATACGCACGGATTCAGCCGCTGCCGCCAGCCTTTGCAAAGGCTGTGTGATCAAACTGGACAGGTAAATAGAGAGCATAACTGTTGCTCCCAGCGCGCCAAGGAAGACGCGGAAGACATCAACGCGTACTTCGTCAATGGAATGTTTCAGTTCAGTGCCGTCGCGCACCAGCAGAACCACGCCTGTGACCTGTTTCACGTTCTGAATAGGGGCGGCGGCGGAGAGAACAATCTCTTTTTCATCCTGAAACCAGGCGGTGGCGGAAATATCACCGTTCAGTGCGCTTTGCGTATCGGGGAATTCAAACGCGAAATCTTCTGTCAGGTCATCGGACGGGTATTGTGGCAGTTTTGTCTGTACCGGGATCAAATCCAGAAAGCGGATGGCAGATTGAGAAAACAAGGTATCAAATGATAAGTCTTTTTTCTGTTCGTCCAGTTGCTGGATTTCCACGACCCCTCCCGGCCCTATCAGCAGGTGGGAATCGGCCATGACGGTGCCTTCGACATTGAACAGTCGGATGCGGCTTTTGCCGATGCTGCCCAGTGTGCGTACCATGCTGCGCGCAAGTGCCGGGTTGATCGCCTTGGTTTCAACGGCGTTTTGGCGCCCATAAGGGCTTTCGAACAGGACGGGGCGCATGGCACCTTCCAGGATTGCGCCGGCCGTGAATCGGGCCTCGGCCTTCATCGCTTCCAGTTCCGCCTTGATTAGATTTTCCGTATACTGACCCAAGTACAGGATGCCGACGCCCAGAATCATAATCGCGATGACGTTGACGGCCAGAATACGTGTTGTCAGGCCGCTGATCCGGTCCGATGACTTTTTCCAGCGACGGCGAATCCTTTCCTCCGCCTCCGGGTAATAGGACGGCGTGGTTTTCTTCTTTTTCCAGAGTTTCAATAAATCGACGCGTGGGAGATCACGCTTCTTTATAGCGGTACCCAACTCCGTAAAGAGTTTCGATTTGGTTGAATCCTTCATCGAGCTGTTTGAATTTTTTCCGGACACGTTTGATATGCGAATCGATTGTTCTATCGTCTACGTAGATATTCTCACCATATGCCAGATCGATCAACTGATCCCTGTTTTTCACGTGGCCGGGGCGTTGAGCCAAGGCCTTGACCAGCAGATATTCGGTTACGGTCAGGTTTACGGGCTGGTTTTTCCAGGTGCATAAGTGACGCGCATCGTCGAGGGTCAGGTCGCCCCGTACGACTTTTTCGCTGGATTTTGTCTCTTCCTTCGCGGATTGCAGCTCCTGACGGCGGAGCAGGGCGCGGATGCGTTCGATCAGAAGACGCTGGGAAAACGGTTTTGTTATGTAATCGTCGGCACCCATGCGCAGGCCGATGACCTCATCAACCTCGTCATCCTTGGATGTCAGGAAAATCACAGGCGTGCTGGCTTCCTCGCGGAATTTGGAGAGAACCTCCATTCCGTCCATCCGCGGCATTTTGATATCCAGCACCACAAGATCGGGTGTGGTTTCCAAAATGCCTTTCAGGCCTTCTTCGCCGTCGTTGAAGGTTTTGACTTCATAGCCTTCGGCTTCCAATGCCATGGAGACAGAGGTTGTGATGTTACGGTCGTCATCGACCAAGGCAATACGTTGCGCCATGTCATATCCTTTCTTATTCCATAGTCAGTGGTAGCGCCGAACTGCGACACGCACAAGGCAAAATCTGGACCTCTTTAGGGCGCGGAGCGTCCATCGTTTCCGCCCGGCTGCGTCACTGCGTCGTTCATGTACTTACCTGTACATTTTACTCCTTGTTTCTGGCTGGACAAAAACGCTGTTTGCTCCGGGTCAGGCGGTTTTGAGGACATGACCGGCAAGGTAGAGGGAGCCGGTGACCAGAATCCGGCCATTTTTGTCATAACTTTTCTGTAGTGATTTGATGGCATGCTGAACCGATTCTGCCTGCATTACAGGTGCATCAGAGAGCGGTTCAATGACTTTTGCCAAATCCGGAGGCTGAAATCCGGATTCTTCTGAAGGAACCGGTATGCAAGTAACAGAGGCAATTTTCGATACGTATGGTTTGATGAAATCGACCGGATTTTTTCGGGTCAACATGCCCAAAATGACATGCACCGGTTTTGCGTGTTTTTCTGCGTTCCAGCGGTCAATTTGCTGCGCTAAAACCGTTCCTGCGCTATCATTATGTCCACCGTCGAGCCAGAGTTCCCAACCGTCCTTCAGGATTCCGTTAAATGCGCCGTGAGCAAGCTTTTGCAGTCTCGCCGGCCAGTGAATTTGTCCCATTGCTGTGGATAACTTTTGTGCGTCCAGTTCAAAATCAGGAATGACACGCAGTGCTTCGATTGCTGCACCGGTATTGTAGATTTGGTGAGTCCCAACAAGACTCGGATATGGAAGGTCATAGTGAACCGCAGTGTCGCGAAAGCGAAAATGATCCGTGTCCGGTGCAACGCTCCATTCCGCTCCGTAACGGTGAAGCGGTGCATCTGTGGATAAACTTTTGGACAAAAATGAATCTTCTATGTCCGCCGCTTTTGCCTCGTCCGTCTGCCATCCGATGATACAGGGGACGCCCGGCTTCATAATGCCCGCTTTTTCGGCCGCGATGTCCTTGAGTGTATGTCCCAGAAAATCCTGGTGGTCCATGGATATAGTCGTGATGATCGTCGCTGCCGGTTTTGGGATGACGTTTGTGGCATCGAGCCTGCCGCCCAGACCCGTCTCCAGCAGGCAAAAATCGGCCGGTACGCGTGAAAACGCCAGAAAGGTGATGCAAACCATCATTTCAAAAAAGGTGATGTCCTGGCCTTTGTTGCTGGCCAGGCATTCTTCGATGAGGTCGGCCAGTGCTTCATCTTCAATCTCACTCCCTGCCAGTATAATGCGTTCGTTAATGTGCACCAGATGCGGCGATGTCGCAACGTGACAGGTTTTGCCGTGGGTTTCCAGAATGGCACGCAATGCAGCAATGGTAGAGCCTTTGCCGTTTGTGCCTGCGACATGAATGACGGGCGGCAGGGACAAGTGCGGATTGCCGAGATCGGCCAAAAACCGTTCGACACGGCCCAAAGACAAGTCAATTAGTTTGGGGTGTAATCCATAAAGTTGTTCGATCAGCTGTGACCGGCGGTCGTTTGACATATGACCCGCTTTTGGGTTCAGCCTGACGCGCTTTTGCGTTTTGGCTGCTGTTCTTGTTGCTCCTGCTCAGGCTGGGTGCGCGTTTTGGCTTTCTTTTGCTTGCCCTTTTTGATCGACAGGCGGGTCACGTTGGAAGATTTTTTATCGCCCTTTTGCTTTTTGCCCTTGCCGCCGTTGCCGTTCTTGCCATTTTTACGGGGCTTTTCCTCGCGGACGTATTCCTGCGACGTATCCATGAGCAATGTCAGGATTTTGCCGATTTCCGCGTTTTGATCCTTGCGGGCGACAACTGCGTCAACCATGCCGTGATCTACTAGATATTCGGCCGTCTGGAAGTCTTCGGGGAGTTTTTCACGAACCGTTTCCTCAATCACACGCCGACCGGCAAAGCCGATGGTCGTCCCCGGTTCAGCCAGATGTATGTCCCCCAGCATCGCGAATGACGCACTGACGCCGCCCGTAGTCGGGTTGGTCAGCAGCACGATATAGGGCAGGTTTTCAGCCTTTACCATATTGACGGCGATGGTTGTGCGCGGCATTTGCATCAGGGACAGCGCCCCTTCCTGCATACGCGCGCCGCCGGATGCGGGAATGATAATCAGTGCTGCTTTATGCTTTACGGCCTTTTCCGCCGCGCGGACGATTCCTTCGCCCACGGCGGTGCCCATAGAACCGCCCATAAAATCGAAATTAAAGGCCGCGACAACGGCGTCCTGTCCGCCGATTGTGCCTTTCGCAATGACCAGAGCGTCTTTTTCCTTGGTCTTGTTTTGCGAGTCGCGCATGCGGTCCGCGTATTTCTTCTTATCCTTGAATTTCAGGGGATCGGCCGGCACGTTCGGCAACGGGAATTTTTCGTACTTACCGTCATCAAACAGCAGGGCCAAACGCTCCATCACGCCGATTTTCAGATGGTGACCACAGTGGTAACACACGCTGTGCGCCGCTTTCAGCTCGGAATGGAACAGCATATTTTCGCAGGACGGGCATTTTTGCCACAGATTGTCCGGCACCTCTTTTTGCTCTCCGACAAGGGAGCGCAGGCCTGGGCGAATGAAATTTGTCAACCAATTCATAGGGTTATAGTCGCTTCCTTTTGTTTTTGCAGTGCGTTGCCGCACTCCTAAAGCAGGTCAATCTACTCGTCGTCGCTTGCGCCTGCTGCAAAAATAAAACCAAGCGACTGAAGAGTTTTTATTACTTATTAAAACCGCGCATATATGAGCGTTATAGCATAAAAATGTCAAGGACAGTAGGTATTCAGCTAAAACCCTGCGATTCCTTGTTCTTTCCCTTTATTGCAGATTTTCAAAGGCAATGTGGATCAGAACTTCATGCAAATTCGGTTCAAAAAATCGCGGGCCGTACAGCTCGTAATCGGATGTAAAGGCGCGGGGCAGGGATTCCATGTCCCAGATATGTTCCCAGGTCCGGATAAGGGACGCAGGCTGTTCCCCGATAGCGGAAAATACGCCGACCCTGCTTTGCGGTACGTGGTGGGCAACGAGATTGTCCGGAATGTCGTCCGCCGTACTGACCTTGCAGCCGATAATGACGCGGTAAGGTTTCGTATGGTCGCCTTCGTAATCAGTATAAACGGCGTAAATGGCTTCGCCTGTCCTGTTCGGGATCTGGTCGCCGATGGCTTCGGTGAAAAAGCGTTGCCAGAGCGCGTTGATGTCGTCTGCTGCCTGCCCGTTTTCGTTGGTTGTGGTGACGTCGATGCCGACGATATCGAACCCTTCGACCTGTTTGATGGTGTATTCCTGAGATTTCATGGCACAGGTTTACAGGATCAAAGACGGCTTTCGCAAGATTTTATGCGCCGTGTCAGGCAGCTTTTGCGTCGGCCTGTTTGACCGCATCGAGGAAGGCCGCGATTTTCGCCGCATCCTTAACACCCGGCGCACTTTCCACGCCACTGGATACATCCACAATATCAGGGGACAGGTGCGCGATGGCTTCGTGTACGTTATCCGGGGTCAGTCCGCCGGCGAGAAACCACGGGTGCTTTGTTGCCATCCCTTTCAGGATATTCCAGTCGAATGTCAGGCCGTTGCCTCCGGGCAGGGAATCAGGATCAGCCGGTTTTGCATCGAACATGATGTGATCAGCGGCGACTTCATAACCCGGCACCTGTTCCAGATCATGCTTGTTTTCGATGGAGATGGCCTTGATGACCTGAATTCCGAATTTGTGTTTGATTTCCGCGATGCGGCCCGGGCTTTCATGGCCGTGCAGCTGAACCATATCGAGTTGTACGTTTGAAAGCGTACGTTCCAGTGTTTCATCATCCGGATCAACAAACAGGCCGACGGCACGCACGCCGGTTGGAACATATCGGGCGAGATAGGTGGCGATTTCAATATCCACGGCGCGTGGGGATTTTGGGTAAAATACCAGTCCAACAAACCTAGCGCCCCCTTCGATGGCGGCTGTCATCGCTTCAGGGGTCGTAATTCCGCATATTTTTGCGTCGGTCATAGGGAGCTCAGAATATCTTTCACGGCCTTGGCCGGATCATCAGATTTTGTAATCGGGCGGCCGATGACCAGATGCGTTGCACCGGCTACCATGGCTTCTTCCGGGGTCATAATGCGTTTCTGGTCGTCCTGCGCGCTGCCTGCCGGGCGGATGCCAGGAACCATCAGAACAAAGTCCTGGCCGCTGTTTTTACGCAGCATTTTGATTTCATGGGCGGAGCAAACCACACCGTCGAGCCCGGCCAGTTGCGCCAGTTCGGTCAAGCGCTGAACCATGTGTTCGGCGGAGGCAATTTGCCCGATGCTGGACAGGTTGTCGTCGTCCAGAGACGTTAAAACAGTTACGCCCAGAAGTTTTGTGCCGGGTTCGCAGGCTTCGCGGGCGGCCTTCATCATTTCCAGCCCGCCGGAAGCATGCATATTGAGGTACATAACGCCCAGTTTCGACGCTTCACGCACAGCACCTGCCACAGTGTTCGGAATATCATGGTATTTGAGGTCAAGGAAAATCGGCGGATTGCCCGCTTCGTCCTGCACACGTTTGACGCCATCCGGGCCATAACGGTTATAAAATTCCAGCCCCAGTTTCAGGCCGCAGCCCTGCTTCACCACGCTTTGAATGATTTTTAAAGCGTGGTCCATGTCTGCCATGTCGATGGCGCAGAAAATTTTGGGCTCGATTGTATTACTCATTATTATAACCGGGGTTCATCAGTATCGAGGGGCCGAGGGAGACTTTCAGCCTCCGATACGGCCTGTGCTTCTTCTATCCTATATTGGTCTTGTGTTTCCAATGTTTTCTTTAAAGTTTTGACTTCTTTTTTCAGTGTACGCCTGTCTTTGCGCAAGGTTCCCATGGACAGCCATGTCAAAATCATGCCCATCAGGAAGCCAATCGCAAGAGCGCAGAGAATCACAAAATAGAGTTCCAGTTCGACTGGATCGTGAAAGGGACTGTAGGTGAAATCAATGCTTTGCCGGTTGGCCAAGGCAATGAATACGCAAATAACGATGACTGGAAGAGTGAATATCCAGCGTAAGAGAATCATTTAGTTCTGTCCCTTAATCGGACGTTGAGAACGGGCTGTAGAAAGAATCCTCAGAAGACTGCGAATCGTCCTTTTCATTGTTCAGAGCCTCACGAAGCGCTTTTCCAGTTTTAAAGAATGGCAGGCGCTTGGCTTCTACCTGTACTGTTTCGCCTGTGCGCGGGTTGCGGCCTGTCCGTGCTTCACGCTCCTTTACCGAAAACGCACCGAAGCCACGCAGTTCCACGCGGTCGCCGTTGGCCAAAGCCCCGGTGATTTCATCAAACACGGTATCGACGATTTTTTCAACATCCCGCAGGTACAAATGCGGGTTCCGTTCGGCCAGACGCTGGATTAATTCTGATTTGGTCATATAAGCCTCCTACTGGGCTGCATGCTTACATTTTACTAAGAAAGTATGGCGGAGCAGTTAAAAATCCAGCCAAAACAAATTCTTGTACAATTATACCTATATAAACAGCATGCCTCATTTTTTACGTGTCCGTCAAGCAATTCATTGAAAACAAAGAAAGATTTTTAACTATCGTTAACATTTATGGCAGAATTTTGCGCTAACTAATATGAAAAATATATAATATACGCATGAGTGAGAGGGATTTACGTATTGATGCATTTCAGGAAAATGAGAGCGACGTAGGTGGCGGCCCAGGCTTTGATTTTTTTGATAAAACAGCGGATTTGGGTGAAGTGGACATTAAAGTTGGCGTTGGTGTATCGACGGACGGGCCAGCACATGCCACGGTCGGTGCAGAGAAAGAATTCCGGGGTGCAGACCCCAATGTTAAATACGAAATTCAGGGTGAAGTAGGTGCCGGTATCGAATGGAACGGGGACCTGGCTGCAGGTGTTGGGGGCAATATCACGCGCACCACGGATTTAGGAGAAGGCGGAGAATTTCGTTTGGGATTGGGCGGAAACCTTACCACTGATTATAACCGCTTTGCTGTCGGACTTGGAGTTAGCAGGGAAAATTTAGCACCGGAAGGTGTACATATGCGCCGTGGTTCGCTTGATCTTTCTCTTGGTGTTGAAGATGGGGAACCCGCGGCCGGACTTTATGGCCGTGGTGAAATTGGAAAAGAAGGCAGCCAATTTTATGGTTATGGTGAAGCAGACCTAGTGTCAGTTGGTGGAGAACAGGGCGTCGGTGTTCGCGCAGGTGTCGGGTATGACTTCAGGCCGGGCATGTCGGTGGAGGCAGGTGTCGGGTATGGTACTGGTGACGGGTTGGCATCGCCCCATTCGGATAGTGGCAGTTTTGGTCGCACACTTGGGGACGGCGTTGGTGTTCATGCCGGTGTTAAAATGAAATTCTAAAGTTTAATTGCAGGGCAAAAAAACGGGCTGCTTCGTGGGTATGAAGCAGCCCGTTTCGCTATGAGTTTCGATCGTTTCGTCTGAATTATGTTGCTTCGTCGCTCATGTAGGGTTTCTACACTTCGCTTCTCGCGCCTTATTCAATCAAAACGCCCTTTACTCACGCCCTTGAAACCAAACGAAGGAGATGGAGGTTTGTGATCCCAAGGGTGTCCAGTCTTCTGCGTTTGCCCCCTGTGTTCGTTGCTTCGCTCCTAGAATATTATTTATATTCGTCGTCGCTTGCGCCTGCTCAGGGGAAAAACGCATTTGATTTATATGTTGTTAAAGAGTTGCTGTTCTACTCTTCTTTTGCGTCCTCGTCATCCGCTTTTTCGGCTTTCTTTGCAGATTTTTTGGCCGGAGCTTTTTTGGCTTTCGGCTTTTCTTCCGCATCATCTGCCTTGGCTTCTTTTTTGTCTTCCTGACCGGAGTCTTTCAACGCCGCGCCCAGAATATCACCAAGAGATGCACCGGATTCGGTTGAACCGAATTCCTCCAGAGCCTGCTTGTCTTCGTCGATTTCGCGGGCCTTGATGGACAGGGTGACGCTGCGCTTTTTCTTGTCGATAGACATGACTTTCGCGTCAACTTTTTCACCAACGGCGAAGCGGTCTGTACGTTGTTCAGAACGTTCGCGGGACAGATCAGCTTTTTTGATCGTGCCTGTTACGCCGTCATTCACGGACAGTTCAACTTCCTTATCAGTGATGGCCGTCACCGTACCGGTCACAACCGCACCCTTGGCAACGCCCTTCATGGCGCCTTCGAACGGATCGTCGGTCAGTTGCTTGATGCCCAGTGCAACGCGCTCTTTTTCAGCGTCGATGTCCAGGATCTTGACTTTAACCTGCTGACCTTTTTCGAAAGGTTTCAGAACGTCTTCCGTCTGATCTTCCCAAGAAATGTCGGAAATGTGAACCATACCGTCAATATCACCGGGCAGGCCGACAAACAGGCCGAATTCCGTAACGTTGCGGACTTCGCCTTCGATTTCCTGATCAACCTTGTGGCCTTCGGCAAATCCCTGCCACGGGTTGTCCTGGCATTGTTTGATGCCAAGGGAAATACGGCGTTTTTCCAGGTCGATTTCCAGTACCATGACTTCGACTTCCTGAGACGTAGACACGATTTTGCCAGGGTGGACGTTTTTCTTTGTCCATGACATTTCGGATACGTGCACCAGACCTTCGATACCGTCTTCCAGTTCCACGAACGCACCGTAATCGGTGATGTTCGTGACGCGGCCTGTCATTTTCAGACCGATCGGGAATTTGGCTTCGACGCCGTCCCACGGATCGCTTTCCAGTTGTTTCATACCCAAAGAAATACGCTTGTTTTCTTCGTTGTAACGAATGACCTGTACGTCAACATTCTGGCCGATGGACAGAACTTCAGACGGGTGGTTCACGCGTTTCCATGAAATGTCGGTGACGTGCAGAAGCCCGTCAATACCGCCCAAATCAATGAACGCACCATAGTCAGTGATGTTTTTCACAACACCCTGAACGACGCTGCCTTCGGAAATCGTATCCAACAGTTCGCCGCGTGCTTCGTCACGTGATTCTTCCAGAACGGCGCGGCGTGAGACAACGATGTTGCCGCGTGCGCGGTCCATTTTCAGAATGTGGAACGGTTGCGGTGTATCCATCAGCGGAGAGACGTCGCGCACCGGACGGATATCAACCTGTGAGCCCGGCAGGAACGCAACAGCGCCGCCAAGATCAACAGTAAAGCCACCTTTTACGCGGCCAAAGATAACGCCTGTGACGCGCTCGTTCTTGTCGTGCAGTTTTTCAAGGTCTGCCCAGACTTCTTCGCGGCGTGCTTTTTCACGGGACAGGACGGTTTCACCGTTCCGGTCTTCCATACGATCAACGTAGACTTCCACGTTGTCGCCGATACGGATTTCCGGTGGTTGTCCCGGTTTGCTGAATTCGCGGATCGCGATGCGGCCTTCTGATTTCAGGCCAACATCGACCATCACAAATTCCTGATCGATATCAATAATAGTTCCTTTGACGACTGAGCCTTCAAAGGAAGACTGCTTCATGGAATCTTCCAAGAGTGCAGCAAACTCGTTTGAATCTTGCTTGTCAGCAAGGTTTGCAGCTGTATGAGCCATAGTAGTTTCTTCCTTTCAATGAGCTTCGATCGTTTCGCCTGACCAGCGTCACTCGTCGCTTATGTACTATTTGTACATGTGCGCTCCTAGTTCCTAATTCAGTCAAAACGCTCTTTGCTCGAATAATTTTTACAAACCACCTGTTGTTACCGTTCTTTTGGCAACAATTTACCCAAATACATGGATTCCCCGGACAAACCGGGTCATAGCGGTTTTGTGATTTTCTTCAACGGGTTGGATTTATGCGTTTTCTTCGAGTTTTTTTACTACCAGAGCGAGGGCTTGATCGAAGGCTTCATCGGCACTGAGATCGCTTGTATCAAGGATCTGAGCATCCTCAGCCGGTTTTAAAGGGGCCGTGCCCCTTGTGGAATCGCGCTCATCTCGCTCACGCATATCCGTCAAAATTGCCGCCTTTGTAACGCCAATTCCCTTGGATTGCAACTCTTTATATCGTCTTTCCGCGCGGATTTCGGTGCTGGCGGTAATGAACAGTTTGGCATCGGCATCGGGGCAGATGACCGTTCCGATGTCACGGCCGTCCAAAACCGCACCTGTAAAGCCTTCTGGCGGGTTTTGGGCGAAGTCACGCTGCAGGTTAAAGAGGGCCGAGCGGACCGGTTCAAAGGCCGCGACTTTCGACGCGGCGGAGCCGACATCATCGGTGCGCAGGGCCGGATTATCCAGGTCGCCGGGTTTCAGCGTGTCTTTCAGGGTCTGGGCCGCCGCAAGGGCCGCAGCTTCATCGGACGGGTCGTGACCTGCGGTCAGAACGATATGGGCGACGGCGCGGTATAGCGCACCAGTATCCAGAAACGCAAAATTCAGTTTCTGTGCAATTTTGCGCCCAATGGTGCCTTTTCCACTGGCGGCAGGGCCGTCTATCGCTATGATTACAGACATGATGGTGTGTTACGCATTTTCTACGGTTTTGCCAAGGGGTTTAAAAAATATGACGGTCAAAAATGTTGCGGTATGTTTACTTGCCGTTTTGTTGTGCGGGTGTTCCAGCGGCATCAACCCGCAGCAATTTGCCGGGCCGGATACGCATTACCAGAAATTTACCCTGTGCCATGGCTATGGCTGTTCGCAGCGCATGGATGTCGGTTTATACCAGTATGAATGGAACGAGGTGCTGGCCGCTTTCAAACCCGCAGCAAACTCGGCGGAAGAAGAGCGCAAACAGATTGCAAAAGGCGCAGCAATTTTTGAGAAATTTGCGAACAAGGCATCGGGGTTGCCCGCGGACCACGCGGAAGCCAGCCATTTGCCGGAAGATGACGGGCAGATGGACTGCATCGATGAAACGGTCAATATTTCGCAATACCTGGATTTTATAGAGGCGGAAGGTGTTTTGTCATTCCATGCTGCGGGCGAGCCAATCCATCGCGGGTATTTTATCGACGGGAAATGGCCGCACAATACGGCGACGATCACGGAAAAGGTCAATGGCCAGATTTATGCCGTCGACAGCTTTTACCGCAGCACGGGTGAAGAGCCGTATATCATTGAGCGGGATGTCTGGCTTGCGAACTGGAGTCCGTCTAGGCAGCCCTGATCACCATTCCCAGCTGTTTCATCAGGTCAATAAAGTTCGGGAAGCTGGTGCGGATGGGTGCAGCATCATCAATCGTTACAGGTTCATCCGTTACGCTGCCCAGAATGAGGAAGCTCATGGCGATACGGTGATCTAGCGCGGTTTCGATCATGGCGCCGCCCTTTGGCGGCTGTCCGGTTCCATGCACCACGAGGCTGTCTTCGCCCATTTCCAGCTCTACGCCGCAGGCCTTTAGCCCGTTTGCAATCATCAGCAGGCGGTCGCTTTCCTTGACACGCAGTTCTTCAAGGCCCGTCATTACGGTTTTACCGATGGCGCAGGATGCGGCCATGGCCAGGATAGGGAATTCATCAATCATGGACGGCACACGGGTCGGCGGGACATGAATGCCCTTTAGTTTGTTTGATCCGCGGACAATCAGGTCTGCCACGCGTTCGCCCGCCTGAATGCGTTCGTCTTCATATTTGATATCCGCGCCCATTTCGATAAGGGTTTCGTAGATTCCCGCACGGCGGGGGTTCAGGCCGATGTTGGGCAGGCGGACTTCCGATCCTTCATTGATCAATGCAGCCACGGCGGGAAATGCTGCGGAGCTGGGGTCAGAGAAAATGTCGATGGCGCAGCCCTGCAATTCCTCCTGCCCATGCACGCGGATGGCCTGCGCGCCGCCTTTGAGGTCTTCGACATCCACCTGAACGCCGAAATGGCGCAGCATATTTTCGGTGTGATCGCGGGTCGGGGTTTGTTCAATCACCGTCGTAATGCCGGGGGCGGTGAGGCCCGCCAGCATAATCGCGCTTTTTACCTGCGCCGAGGCTACGGGGCTTTTATATTCTATCGGTAAGGGGTTGCCCGTGCCTTTAACGGTCAGCGGCAGGCGGCCGCCTTCACGGGCCATGAATTCTGCGCCCATCATTTCCAGCGGGGTCATAATGCGTTGCATCGGGCGCCCCGACAGGGATGCATCTCCCTCAAACGTGCAGGTGATTGGCGAGGTAGACACGAGGCCGATCAAAAGGCGTGTCGACGTTCCACTATTGCCCATTTGCAGCGTATTTGCGGGTTCGCGCAGGCCGCCGATACCGACACCGAATGTGCGCCATAATCCGTCACCACCAGCTTCCACGGTTGCGCCCAGTGCGCGCATCGCGTCAGCGGTGTGCAGCACGTCTTCGCCTTCCAGAAGGCCGGAGATGATTGTTTCCCCAACAGCCAGGCCGCCCAGCATCAGCGAGCGGTGGGACATGGATTTATCGCCGGGGACGTTGGCGACACCGGACAGGGCGCCGGACTTTTCAGATAGTAATGGTGTTGCTTCAGTCATAGGAATTTGCATACACGCATCATGGCGTGATGACAACCAGAGTTATGGGGAAGAATGTTACGCGTTTTTGTCGAAACTGCTTAAATCACCGGTGTATGTGGCCACGAATTTGCGGAATTCTTCTTCCGGAACGGGGCGGGAATAGCGGAACCCCTGAACTTCGTCACAGGTTTGCTCACGCAGGAAGGTTTCGTGTTCGATTGTTTCCACACCTTCCGCAATGACTTTCAGGTTCAACGAGTGGCCAAGCGTAATAATTGTTTTGGCGATGGACGCATCATCGGCATTGTTCAGGGCGTTACGAATGAACGACTGGTCGATTTTCAGGCGGTCAATCGGGAATTGGCGCAAGTATGACAGCGAAGAGTAACCGGTTCCGAAATCGTCAATGGCCAGTTCAACGCCCAGACTGTGCAGATTGCGCAGTGTGTCGATGGCGTGCTGGATATCGTCCATAAAGACGCTTTCCGTGACTTCTAGTTCAAGATTGGAGGCTTTCAGCCCGGTTTCGCCCAGAACTTTTTGTGTGAATTCCACAAGGTCGCTTTGGTAGAATTGAGCGCCAGATACGTTGACGGCAATCCGCAGTTCACCGCCATTTTTCTGGAAGTCTGCAGCCATTGTGCAGGCCTTGTGCATGACCCATTCACCGATCGGGACAATGAGGCCGGAGCTTTCAGCCACAGGAATGAACTCTGCCGGTGAAATAAATTTACCGCCTTCTTTGCTGTTGTCCGGCTTGAACCAGCGCAGCAAAGCTTCGGCACCGATGAGTTTGCCTGTCGATAGATCAAACTGCGGCTGGTAGAACAGGTCCAGTTGTTTGTGGTCCAGTGCATCGCGCAGGTCGCGCAGCATCTGGAATCTTTGCTGCACTTCGCGGTCGTAATCTTCGGAATATTCCTTGTATGTGTCGCGGCCTTCTTCCTTGGCGCGGTTGAGTGCGATATCAGCGTTTTTCAGCACCTGGTCCGGATCAATCCCGTCATCGGGGAAGGTCGCTGCGCCGATAGATGCGCGGATCTGGAAGTTTTCGTTAAATGCTTTAAACGGTTCTGAGCGGATAACCTGCGATACTTTTTGTGCAAGGTCTTTTGCGCTTGGTATGTCACTGTTCAGCGGCATAGTGATGGCGAATTCATCCTCACCGGATCGGGCAACAATTGCATCATCCGGCAATGCGGAACGCAGACGTTTGCTGACCCCGCGCAAGATAGCATCGCCGACATTATGGCCCATTGTGTCGTTTACATCCTTGAAATGGTCGAGGTCGAGGGCGATCACCGCGAAATGTTCGGGGTCTTTTTCACCGCGCTGGGATTTTGCCTGTTCGTTCAGTTTTTGCAGGAACAATGTGCGGTTCGGCAGCCCGGTCAGGGTATCGTAATAGGCGAGTTTATGAATTTTGTCTTCGGCCGCGCTCTTGATCTGGCGGATGTTGTCGGCGTTTTGCAGAATCAGGCGGTGCGCCACGATAATCGCGCCGCCGATTTCATCGTTTGGATCGAAGGGGCTGTCATGAATTCCCGGGTTTTCGGGGTTTTCAGATGCGATTAACAGGTTTTCACGCAGAAACAGCAATGGCTCCAGCAGCCAGTGGCCAATTGCGATCATTAAAACAACCGTCACAAACGCGGACATCAGCAGCATGATCAGGATAGTGTTTTCCAGGTAAGAGAACACGGCTTTGCCGACATGGCTGGCATCCAGCCTTGCGACCAGATACTGATTACCGCTGAGCGTATAAATGACTTCGTAAAAATTGCCGTTGGCGGAGCGGTAGGTCTTGGTCAGGCTGTCACGGTCCACAACGACCATATCCGGCGCCGCGCCATAAGTTTTTAGCAGGAAGATGGAGTTGCTTCTGACGTCGCTTGCCGCTTCACTTGTCCTGATATTTTCAATGCCGTAAATAGCGGCGCCCAGAATGATTTTTGAGGCGATGGCCTTGCGCAGTCCCTGTTCATCAATTGCCGGGTTCAGGAAGTCTAGACTGTTCGGGTTTGCCAGCGGCTTGATTGCCGCGTGACCCAGATCAGTGATTTCGGTTAAAAGCTTGAATTCCTCTTCCTTGATTGTCAGAGCGAGGATACCGGCCTGTACCATCATAATCGTCAGGAACACGGCCATTGCGACGCGCCAGCTCAGACGGCTTTTCCAGATTTTGGATGGAGATGAGCCAAGCCTTCCTGTCAGCTGCAGCCTTCTGGAGACGTATTTAGATTTTTCCCGATCGTGTTCTGTTTCCGACAAGCCAACCCGCCATGTTTTTACTTAATAGCTGATTCTTTTGATAAAAAAGGACTACCATTAGTTTTATTAGCTTCTTATTGAGCCCGATTTTTGTCAAACCATAAGGACATAGAATCCACGTCTATTTCCCAATGGACCTGTTTATATTAGGCCGAAATTCCTTAAAAACTCTTTTATATCCTACCGAAAGAAATGATTATTTTAGCGATTACTAAATTTTAAGGCATTGAATCTAAATAGAAAAAGTAAATAACAAGAATTCGAAAAAAATTTTTCAAAAATTTATATCAAATTTTTCTTATTTACATGAATTACTTGCTTTTTTTCTGTATTTTTGCATAATGGTAAACAAAAAATAAATAAATAATTAATCAGGGGTAGAGGGCAAATATGGGAGTCTTAACGATGAACGATATATTTGCTTTTTGTATCCGGCCTTTTGTCGACGTTTTGCGTGCAATTTCCGATTACCCGATCATGTGTTCTATCTTTGCGGGGCTTATTGCCGCGCTGGTGACTCAGGACACGGGCATAGGGTTTTTGGTTTTCGCCGCTGCGATTGCTTTCCTGGCTGTGATATATGTCTTAACGTTCGGCCGTGCGTTTGGCCGTGGCGGTCACAAGACGGATTTTGAAATCAAGTCCTAGTCCGTGAACGTCAATTTTAAGTCTTTGCCGACAGATCTGTAAAAACAGGATTTGCGGCCTGTGTGACAGGCCGCTGATCCAACCTGCTCGACCATCAGAAGGATGGCATCCTGATCACAGTCGATAAGGATGCTGGCGATTTTCTGGATATTGCCGCTGGTGGCACCTTTATGCCATAACTCTTTGCGCGAGCGTGACCAGTAATGCGCTTCACCCGTTTCTATGGTTTTTCGCAGGGCTTCCTCATTCATCCATGCGATCATCAGAATGTCTTTGCTTTCAGCGTCCTGCGCGATGGCGGCGATAAGCCCGTCGGCATTCCATTTCGGCTGGAGGTCTTCTGTTTCCTCTACACTCATTATTTTATGCTCCATGGGATTGTGTTTTGTTCCAGTCCCAACGGCAAGGGCGTGACATCACCATCATCCGTTTTCAGTGCAGCAATTTGCTGCGGCTCCCGTGACAATATGAAAGTGTCAGACGGCGTTTGCAGGCCATAAAAATCCGGACCGTTGCTGCACAAAAACTGTTTGAATATGTTCTGGTTTTCTTTTCTGTCCAGTGTGCATCCTGCTTCTTCAAACGCTTGCGCGTATAATTGCGGCGCGACACCGCCGGTAAAGCATCCGGCGGCGCAGCCACAGGGTGTGCATTTGGTCGTGTGCGGCGCGCTGTCTGTTCCCGCAAAAAACTTTTTGTTGTCTGTGGCCGTTGCGGCTTCGCGTAATGCTGCGCGGTCATCTTCGAATTTCAACAAGGGCAGGCAATACAAGTGATAGCGTAACCCTTGAAGCAAGTGGCCGACGGTATACAGCAGGTGTTGCGGTGTAATGGTTGCAGCAACATTATCGCCTGATTGCTGCACGAAATTTGCTGCGGTTTTTGTGGTGATATGTTCCGCAACAATTTTCAGGCCAGGCAGCGCATCCCTGACTTTCGGCAGGCGCTGGCTGTAGAAAACTTCTTCTGCTGTTTTGTTGCGGTCGAAATATTCGGCCCCGCTCAAACCGTGTTCTTCGCCATGAACGCACAGTACAATGCCGTTATTCTGCATGGCTTTCAAAACATCCTTGTCGATAAAATCCTGAAGCGGGCGACCGTGATCGGCATTGGTCGTCCCGTGGGGCGGGTAGTATTTTGCTGCGCGCAGAAGACCGGATTTTGCGCCGCTTTCGATCATGTCCGGCGTTGTGTCCCTGGTCAGATACAGCGGAACGATGATATCGTCAAACGCATCCCCGCCATTCGTGCGGATCAGGTCGAGGTAGCCTTCGATACACCAGTAATCAAGCGGGTCATCCTTTAACACTTTGCCGACCGGGGGCTTTGTATTTGGCATGGCCAGGACGCCTGCGCAACCCATGTCAAGCTGTGCGCGAATATACGCCTTCATGCCGTCACCCTGACGCAGGTGTACATGAAGGTCATACCATTTGGGAAGTGTGAAGCTGGTCATATCGTATTGTCTGCCGGTTTGTCTTTGTTTTTAGAAAATTCAAGCCCGGCAAGATCATAAGCTGATTTCATAATAATTAAAAGTATCAAGGCCCATATCGGCGCGCCGAGGGCTTCGGCCAATAATCCCCCTACTATTAGAACCACATGCAAAATTATGATCCGGCCATAAGGAGCGAACATCAGGACCTTTACATCCAGTTCTTCCCTGCTTTTCTCAAATTGCCGGACGGCGGTGAAAGCACAGGCCAGAATGATGCCCAAAGCAGCCCAAAGCAAATTATGTTGCACAAAAACTGCGACGATATCGGACAGCGGCGGCAGTGTAGAACTTTGGAAGTCACCGTCGCCGAACAGTGCAAAGACGAAGACCCCGTGTCCCATTGTAAACAACCCGTAATGGACAGTGAAAAAGGCGCAAATAAACAGGATACGCAGGAATGTGAAGGGATTGTCCTTGTTGATGACAATGCGTTTCATGCCGAATGCCAGCATTTGCGCAACATTGAATACACCTATCATCACATTTTCGAACCAGAAGAGCACGAATACCATAAAAATATCCCAGCCCCAGAACAGCACACCGTATAGCGGTATGGCATTGGCCAGAACTGAATAGATGGCGGCAGTTTTGCCCGGGTGAAGAACGCTCATATCATTGAAAGGATATGGGTGAAGAGACGCGAAAGCCAGTGCTTATTTGCGGATCATGTCCATGAAGCGATGCTGTACTTCTGTGTTTTTGAATTCACCTGTGAAGGTGAAGGTCACTGTCGAGCTGCCGCTTTTTTGAACGCCGCGGGTGCTCATACATTCGTGGTTGGCGTCAATCATCACCGCAACGCCTTTGGGTTCCAGCGTGTCTTCGATGACGGCGGCGATTTCCTTCGTCATGTTTTCCTGGGACGTCAGGCGTTTTGCCAGAATGTCGACGACACGGGCCAGTTTGCTGATGCCCACGACTTTCTTGTCCGGCCAGTACGCAACATGGGCAACGCCCTGAATCGGAACAATGTGGTGTTCGCAGTGAGAGACAAAGTTGATGTCCCTGACCAGTACAAAATCATCGTAGCCTTCGATATCTTCGAATGTTTTGGCCAGATCGTCCGCTGGATCCATGGTGTATCCTGCAAAAAATTCGTCGAATGCCCGGACATAGCGGGCAGGCGTTTCACGCAGGCCTTCACGCTGCGGATCTTCGCCAATATAGCGCAGCAGCGTTTCCACGGCCTTTTCCGCCTCTTCGCGGGTTGGTTTTGGGCCGGAATCCTTCTTTTTAAACTGTTCGATGCTCATTGCGCTCACTTTATGGCGGAAAACTGTTTCTTTCTCAAGTTTTTTCCGCTAGAGCTTTGATCGTTCAGCTTGAATTGCGTCATTGTGGTGCTTACGTAGGCCAAACTACGCTTCACACCTTATTCCTAATTCAATCTAAACGCTCTTTGCCCTAGGATAAGAAAGTATGCCGGAACTAAAACTTTACAACTCCCTGACCCGTAAAAAAGAGGTGTTTGAACCTCTCGACCCCAGCCATGTGCGCATGTATGCCTGCGGGCCGACGGTTTATAACTATGCCCATATTGGCAATGCGCGGATGGCGGTAGTGTTCGACTTATGGGCGCGGGTGTTACGGCATCTCTATCCCAAGGTGACATACGCATCCAATATTACGGACGTCGAAGACAAAATCATGATTGCTGCGCGGGAAGCGGGTGTGCCGATTTCCGAGATTACAGAGAAATATACCAGAATATATAACGACGATATGGCCGCGCTGGGCGTGTTGCCGCCTGACGTGCAACCGAAAGCGACCGAGCATATCCAGGAAATGATCGACCTTTGCACGGCGCTGATCGACAAGGGGCATGCGTATGAAGCCGAAGGGCATGTGCTGTTCAACGTGCCGTCTGATCCGTCTTATGGCGCATTATCAGGCCGTAGCCGGGACGAGCAGATTGCCGGTGCGCGCGTGGAAGTTGCGCCGTATAAAAAGGACCCTGCGGATTTTGTTTTGTGGAAACCGTCGAGCGAGGATGAGCCGGGATGGGACTCCCCGTTCGGCTTTGGCCGACCGGGATGGCATATCGAATGTTCGGCGATGGCGGAAAAGCATCTTGGCCTGCCGTTCGATATTCACGGCGGCGGGGCGGATCTGAAATTCCCGCACCATGAAAATGAAATCGCGCAAAGCTGCTGTGCGCATGATACGGAAGACGCACCGGACAGCTTTGCCAAATACTGGCTGCATAACGGGTTCCTGACGGTCGAGGGCGAGAAGATGTCCAAGTCGCTCGGCAATGTTCTGATCGCGCATGATTTGATTGAAAGCTATCCGGGGGAGGCGTTGCGCCTGACATTATTGTCTGCGCAATACCGCCAACCGCTGGACTGGAGCGAGGCAACGTTGCAGCAGAATAAAAAGCTGCTCGACAAGCTTTACACCAAAATCAAGGACAGCGATGTTGATGCCGGGGAGATACCGCAGGGTATTCTGGATGCGTTGTGCGATGACCTTAACACGCCGCAGGTGATGGCGGAGTTGAATGCGCTGGCGAAGGCCGATGATATTGCAGCCCTGAAGGCGGCCGGAAAGCTGCTTGGAATTTTGCAGCAAGATGCGAATGAATGGCTGGGCTATGGTCAGAGTGACGGCGCGGCCGAGATTGAAGCGTTGCTGGCTGAACGGACGCAGGCGAAGGCCGAGAAAAATTTCGCACGCGCCGATGAAATCCGTGATCAGTTAAAAGCGCAAGGGATAGAGATTGAAGATACGCCCGATGGCCCTATCTGGCGCAAAGCCGGTTAGCGGGCGATCAGAACCTTGTAATAGCCATATTCATTCAGTCCCACGTAAGTTCCGCCGCCGTTACCTGTAAAACAACCTGAAACTTCGCCTGATGCATAATTAATGTGAGCAGTCGTTACATTATAATCACCTGTAAATAATGCGCCTGAATGAAAAGCGGCATTTGTATCCGTCGGTATGGAATCGTCGCCATATAATCTTTCGTTTATTGCCCTGCAAACGTCTTCCTTCAACCAGAGTATGAATAAAGTTAAGTCGCCATGTAACAAGGTGTTCGATGCCGTGTTACAGCTTGCGCCATGTGTTCCTAAATCCGGCACACATGTTAAGGCAAAAACATTTTCACCGTAGAAGCCGGGAGCAGCCAGATCATCTAGCCATATATTTTGAGGCTCCAGATAATTGATGTTACCGCCCGAAGTATCGAAGACATGACATGAGTTATCCGCCGGCGCGTTCGAATTTGAATAATCGTCAGTGGTAAATGGATTTTCAAAGCTGATTTCTGTGTCGGAACAGCCGCGGAGTTTTAATTTCTGTACAGCTTGCTCAACAACATTACCGTACGCAATGATTTCGGTGGCCGCAAGAGCGGCCTGTTCTTCCGTCAGCATGGATGAGCCGGAGCGGCTGTTGCTGGTAATGTTATAGGCCAAAGCTGCCATCAACGCGATGGCAATCAGGATATAAACGAGGGCCGATCCGTTTTCCGATCTTTTCATGGTGCTTATGGTACAGGAAAAAGGTAAAGGAAGACTATGTTATTTTGCCAGATATGGGGCAAAGTCGGCCTTGTCGGCCACTGTAATATGTACCGGGATGGCCGTGTATCCCGCAGCGGCGAGTGTCAAGAAGACAGCTTTGCCGGAACCGATTTCCACGCTGTTTAACATGCCGATGCCCAGAACCGGTTTTACCAAGGACTGGCCGTTTTCAATGGCCTGCTGTGTATCCAGGCGTTTTTGACGCTGGGCCAGCGGCAATTCGTCAAGCGTTTTCAGCCGTCCGTCATTATGTATCCATTCAAAAGAAAAAAGGGATGATTTCCAGCTTTTCAGCACGGATTCGATGTCGACATCGACCGTCATATACATGTCCGGTTTGGCGAGAGCCACCGAGTGGTCGACTAAAGTAATATTTTCCATTTTCGCTGCTGCTTGCATCGTTATTGGGCTTGTGTTGTTCATCCTCTCATGCCAATTTAATCGGTATTGGTTAACAAATCCGTAACAAGAGTGCAGACACCGTGACACCAAAAGACAGACAGAATATTGAGCCGCCGGAAGTGATAGTTGTTGCCGCAGATGTGGACGAAGTTCGCTGTGACGGTGGCGGCGGGCCGCTGGGTCATCCTGTTGTCTGGTACAGCTTCGATGGTGCCTCTGAAGTCGAATGCGGGTATTGTGACCGGAAATTTGTAAAGAAAACAGACGCTTAGTCCCGGTTGAAATTCTTAACCCAAATTCTATATAATAAATGTATCAGGTGCTGCGAGGTTGCGGGCCTGTAGACATAACTTACTTGCTCACAGGAGGAGTATGATGAACACAAGACTATCCTTGTTTGATAGCCCGATGTTCCTGGGCTTTGACCAACTGGAACAAACATTTGACCGGATCCGCAAAAGCGCCGGAGAAGGATATCCCCCCTATAACATCGAACAAATTGGCGAAGACGGTTTGCGCATTACGCTGGCCGTTGCCGGCTTTACGATGGATGATCTGGATATCGAAATCGAACATAACCAGTTGTCCATTCGCGGACGGCAGGAAGACGATGACGAGCGTTTATACCTGCATCGCGGGATAGCCGCACGGCAGTTTCAGCGTTCGTTTGTGCTGGCTGAGGGTATTGAAGTTCTTGGCGCAACGCTGGACAACGGCTTGCTGCATATTGATATGCAACGGGTTACGCCGGAATCAGCCGCCAAGAAAATTGCTATTTCCGCCCCGGCAGACCATTCAACCAACGGCAAATCGTCGGCGAAGACGATTGATGTCGATAAAGGTAAGAAAGCGTAAGGAGGATAGTGATGGAACATCACGTAATAACCGTAGAGGACGCTTTGCGCAAATTAAGCGTTCAGGATTTTCTGAATATGGGGATTGATCAAATTGCCTATATCAAGCCTTTAGAGGCAGGAAAGTCCGAACCGGGGTTCGCCATTCACGCGGCAGACGGTCGGCAGATTTCCGTGATAGACAGTTATATGTCTGCGGTTGCACTTATTCACCAGAATGATATGCACGCTGTTACGGTTCATTAAACGTTTAAAAAAGCCGGGTCTTATATAGTTCCGGCTTTTTTATGCCACCAGCGAGCAGTCAAATTCATCAGAGTTTTCGAACTGACGGATTTCAATTTCACGAAAGTCCGCGAAATCATTCAGAGCCAGATTGTTCAAAAACGCCTTCAGGTTGGTCAGTTTTTGCGTATCAGAGACCGTACGCATCACGGACAGATCAATATCCGTTTCCACGATCAGTTTCTGGGTAATTCCGCGTTCAGTCATCGTTTCCATGATACGCGTACGCTGGATATGTGGATGTTCAGTCAACATGGCAGTTGTCTCCTTGCTTTGTTATTGCAAAAAACACATACCCAATATCATGGCCCTTTCGGGCTACCGCTTGTTATAAAATTATGCAGCCATCAAAATTTGTGTCTGGGAATCCAGGAACAAGCTTTGAAGGTCTTCTTCATCTTCCAGTTCCCGCAGGTTGTCACAGAAATCTGTGTCACGCAGCAAGCGGGACAGGCGTGATAAACGTCTTAAATGGTGCGGACCGTCGGCTTTCGGCGAGGCAACGCAACAAATAATATCTACGGGCATATCATCAATGCCTTTGAAATCTGTCGGTTTTTTGAGTTTCAGCAGCGCGCTGAGCGGTTGATCAATGTCATCAATCTGGATATGCGGCAGGGCGATGCCGTTGCCGATACCGGACGGCGAGGTTACTTCCTGTTCCATAAACGCTTGCAGGAAGTGTTCTTCGCTTTTACCCGTAATTTTTGCGAACCCGGCGGCCAAAGTTTCTAAAACTTGCTTTTTTCCCGCTAGGTCAATATCGGTCAGAACAAAGTCAAACCGTAGCTTTTCACGATGAGAGAGCATATCATCCCCACAAAATTTCACCACAACACAGATGCATTTATGATCGAAAAACATACAAAAGACAAGCGTTTTTGGTAGGAAAAACAACGATTTGTGTATTTTCGACCTAACTTTTTTATTTATAAAAACGAACTTGAGAAAATCCGTATATATTAGTTTTTCGTGTTAGTGATTGCCTTCCGGATCGACCCAGCCGACATTTCCGTCCTCGCGCCGATAGACCATATTTAGTCCATTATGGTGCGGATTCCGGAACATCAGGGCGTTCTGACCTGACAGGTCGAGTCGCATGACTGCTTCAGATACGGTCATGGTCTGAATATTTGTGACCATATCGGCGATCACGACCGGATTATCGCCGTGCGGATAGTCACCGTCTTCATTTGCCTCGTTATCCTGTTCTTCTGCTTCCGGACCGGTTGTGGCGAGGACATAATCGCGGGCCTTCATAATCTCCGCTTCCGGCGTTTCTTCCATGCGTGCGTGGTGGTCGCGCAGCATTTTCTTATATCGTCTCAGTTGCTTGGCGACTTTTTCGGCGGCAGTGTCAAACGAGACATACGGATCGCTTTCCACCGCATCGGACATCACCATGATATCCTTGCCAACGCGGATCGAGATATGAGTTTTGGTAAAGGCATGCCCTTCCGGCGCCAATGTTACCGTCGCGTCGATCGCGCGGTTGAAGTATTTGTTGTTAATGTCCTCCAGTTTATCGGATACATGCGTGCGCAGTGCGTCACCAACATCCATTTGCTTCCCTTGAACGGTTAGTTGCATGGTTTTTGACCTTCTTTTAATGAAAAGTTACGTGAAAAGTGTCCAGACAATGGGGGGAGACCCCATCTATAATTTGTCTTAAACAGCATAATACTATTATAGTCCATTTTTAGTTTTCCACAAAAGCTTTAATCAAGGAAATATTGTGGCATCGATTCCGAAAAATATCGCGATCTGGGGTACCGGAAAGGAAGGGCAAGCAGGGCTTTCGTACCTAAGTAGGCTTTATCCGGATGCAGACTTTACATTGATCGATAAAGATAACGAAATGGCGTTTTTGCCATCTGTCGCCGCGGGTGATTTTGACCTGATTTTCAAAAGTCCGGGCGTTAGTTTGTACAAACCGGAACTTGTGCAGGCAAAAGACAAAGGTACATGCATAACATCGGGCACGAATTTGTGGTTCGAGGCACATCCGGATGCATGCGTCGTTGCCGCTACCGGTACGAAGGGGAAAAGTACAACCGCGGCGTTGATTCATCACATGCTGCAAAAATGCGGAATCCACAGTGTTTTGGCTGGGAACATCGGTAAGCCGCTGCTGGAAGTTGAGCCGCAGGACGTGACGGTGGTGGAGCTATCATCGTTCCAGACAGCGGACCTGGAGCATCATCCGGAAATTGCCGTGCTGACCAATTTGTATGAAGCGCATCTGGAATGGCATGGCGGGCGGGAGCAATATCATAAAGACAAGATGCGCCTGTTTGATTTATCCGACGAGACTACGGCGATTGTTTCCAAGGATGACGAAGCCGCCAAATCTTATCTGGGGGATCGCGACAATGTTTTTCTGTACGGTTCGAATGTAGGCGATTTAATTGTGCCAGCGGTATTGAACAAACCGCATAATTTAAAAAATATTTCGGCTGCGATGACCGTTGTAGAAGTTTTGAACGCTCTGTCACGGTTGCCGGTCAATGCGCTGGATGATTTTAAACCGTTGCCGCACCGGCAGGAGATTGTTGGCGAGCGCGACGGAATTACCTTTGTCAATGATAGTATTTCCACCGTACCGGAAACAGTCGTAGCGGCGCTTGAGGCGTTCTCTGATAAGCCGGTGTCGCTTATTATTGGTGGGGAAGAAAAGGAGCAAGACTACACGGTTGTTAGCACCGCTGTTAAAAAATATGGCGCTATCAAAGTATTTTGTGTTCCGGACAGCGGGACGCGCCTTGTGAAAGAAGTCGAAAATTCCACGCTTTGTATGAATATGGAAGATGCTGTGAAGCAGGCGATCGCCGCCGTTCAAGGGGGTGGATATGTCCTGCTATCGCCCGGTACGCCCAGTTTTCCTATCTATCAAAACTATGTCGAGCGCGGCAAGCATTTTAAAAAGCTATGCGGGTTTTAAACCTGGCTTTTCTTTTGTTTGCGGCGCTGAATCGATGAGGGGATATGCATAGCTTCGCGATATTTTGCGACTGTGCGGCGTGCGATATCAATTCCTTCTCCTTGCAATATCTCAACGATTTTATCATCGGACAAAATAGATTTCGGGTTTTCTTCGTCAATCATGTTTTTAATGCGCGCCTTGATGCTTTCGGATGAATGGGCGATTCCGTCTTCACTGATAAGCGCGGTGGAGAAGAAATATTTCAGTTCGAAAATACCGCGCGGCGTGCCGATATATTTGTTGTTGGTGACACGCGATACCGTGCTTTCGTGCATGTCAATGACATCAGCAATATCCTTCAATGTTAAGGGGCGTAAAAATTCAATCCCGTAATTGAAAAACGCATCCTGCTGTTCAACGATTTCAGCCGCGACTTTTAAAATTGTCTGGGCGCGCTGGTCCAATGCCTTGACCAGCCAGTTGGCCGAGTTCAGCTTCGTGGTGATGTATTCCTTGTCTTCTTTACGTTTCGCGGTTCCTGCGACCTGCGTGTAATATTCCTGATTGATCAGAACCTTTGGCAAGGTGTCGGTGTTCAATTCTACTTTCCAGCCGCCGCCCAGATTTTTCGGAAGTTTTTTCATGAGCACGTCGGGCACGGCAGTTTGTACAACGATATGATCAAAATTCGCGGCCGGTTTCGGGTTCAGGGATTTGATATCCGCGATCATATCCTGAAGGTACGTGGTGTTCACGTCACATTTTTTTGCCAGCGCGTTGAAGTCATGGTCGGCGAGCATGTTTAAATTTGCCAAGAGTTTTTTTGTCGGCTCGTCGAGCTTTCCCTGCTCATCAAGCTGTAATGCAAGGCACTCTTCCAAGTCCTTGGCAAACACGCCGGTCGGGTCAAACTGTTTCATTTCGTGCAAAAGTTTTTCGAGGCGTTCGACGGAGCAGCCGAGCTTTTCTGCCAGGTCGGCCGGACTTTCGCGCAAGTATCCTGCTTCGTCCAGCCGTTCAATCAGCAACGCGCCGATCATGCGGTCGCGCCCATCATTGAAGGTTACGAATAGTTGTTCCAATAAATGCTCGCGGAATGTTTCGGGGCGTGACATGGAGTTTTCGAACGCAGTGTCGAGGGTGTCGAAGCTGCGGGACCCGCCTGCGCCAACGTCGGCCATGGAGGATCCTGCGTCGAAATCCTGCATATCGCTGCCGGAGTTTTCCGGTTCGTAATCGTGTGCGAAGTTATCATCCATACTGTCCGACGGTTCAGTGGATTCGGGTGCGTCGTCCGAGCCTGTGTCACTTTCACGCTCCTGTTTTTCCAGTAGCGGGTTTTCGGCGAGTTCGCTTTCCACAAATTCCGTCAGTTCCTGATTGTTCAGCTGCAACAGCTTGATTGCCTGCTGCAGTTGCGGGGTCATGACAAGGTTCTGGGACTGGCGCAGATCGAGGCGCTGTGAGATATTGCTGCTCATACCTTTATCTTACCATGTGCGCGGCAAGGTTACAGAGAAAATCCTTCGCCGAGATAGACGCGGCGGACGTCTTCGTGATCGACGATTTCTTCCGGTGTGCCTTCCATCAGTACGCGGCCATCATGCAGGATATATGCGCGGTCAACGATTTCAAGACAGTCGCGGACATTGTGGTCGGTGATCAGAACGCCGATCCCCTTGGTTTTCAGATAACTGATGAGGTTGCGTATATCGCCGACGGCGATCGGGTCGATCCCGGCCAGCGGTTCGTCGAGCAGCATGAAAGACGGGCGTGAGGCCAGTGCGCGTGCGATTTCCACACGTCTGCGTTCACCGCCCGATAACGCCAGTGCCGGGGTCCGGCGCAAATGGCTGATGGAGAATTCGGACAGCAGTTCTTCGAGCAGACGGTCCTGTTCGCTGTGGCGCAGTTTTTGTGCCTGTATGACTGCGCGCAGGTTTTCTTCGACGTTCAGGCCGCGAAAAATCGACGCTTCCTGCGGCAGATAACCGATGCCAAGACGTGCGCGGCGGTACATGGGCAATTCAGTGATGTCCTGACCATCCAGTTTAATGGTGCCGGAATCGGCGTTCACCAAGCCGGTAACGATATAAAAGCTGGTGGTTTTGCCAGCACCGTTCGGGCCGAGCAGGGCGACGGATTCCCCACGCTGAACATGCAGGGAAATGTCATGCAGCACAGGCCGCTTTTTATAGCTTTTCGACAAATGTTCGGCGTACAGACCGTTTTGTACGGTTTTCAGGCTGGATGACATTTACGGGGTTACCCCCATTGCCAGCGCCGCGCCGAACGCGAAAACCAATAAGAACCGCTTATATAAAAAATCCATGAAACGCCTGTATTTTAACCTTTGGTCAATATGCTTGCTTTAGCCTGAAAAGCAAGATGAATGGTCAATTTTTCACAAATCAGGACATAAAAGTACAGTTTATCCAATGGCAAGACAATGCAAAGTACTGGTGTTGACCGATAGTTCCCTTCATGGCCCCCATGAAGGCATTTATGTTGTTTTACAATCGCTTATCAAAGAAAATCTGATTGAATCCGTGTCTGTTTGTGACCGGAATGACGATGATAACCTGCATTTTTACCGTGACAGGCTGGATGTCGGCGGTTTGAGTGTGTTCGAGGTGGATGAGTGGTATGATTATGAAACGCGGCATGCGCATATGAACAGTTTTCAGTCGCTGGAGTATTTTGATGCGGTGTGGATGTTCCTCGATCACCCGGTTAGTCCGGAATTTTTACGTTATATCAAAGGGATGTTCCCGAAAGCCTTTATCATGAATTGTCCGCTGGGGGTCGAAGAAACCAGCACGAAGGCGGTTTTGGAGGATTTGAAGCGCGAGATTTCCAGTACGACGCAATACATACCTGCCATCAAGGTGTGTACGTCCATAGAGGATGTTGAAGAGTTTCATAAGGAGTACGGCGATATTGTCCTGAAAGCCTTGCGTGACTTCGGTGGGGCCGGTGTTAAACGGTATAAAACGAACGGGGAAACAGACATTCGTACGGTACAGGACGTACAGACGTTTCTGGGTAAGCAAGGCGGGCAATGTCTGGCCATGCGGTATTTGGAGAATGAGGACCAGTCGGACAAACGTACACTGGTGTTTCGCGGGCAGATCTTGGGGTCTGTTTTGCGCCGTCCGGCAAAGGACGGGTGGCTTTGTAATATTGCATCGGGCGGCAGCGCCGAGATTTCAGCGCCGAATATCGAAGAAAAGACCCTGGTCGACGTGATTGACCCGTGGTTGCAAAGCAAAGGGATATATTATTACGGCATTGATACGCTAAAGGATGAAAACGGACGGAGGGTTTTGTCCGAAATCAACACACTGAATATCGGCGGCGCAAAAATTGTGCAGGATTTAACCGGAGAGGATATTTCATATATCATTGCTTCCGGGTTTTGTGACTTACTGAGCGAGCATCAGGATTTGCAGATTTCAAACGATGTACGCGATCAGTGGTCGGAGCTTTTTTCCGATTTCGGGTAAAAGATCCCGCGGACGCGTTCGCCTGTTTCTTCCGCTCCGAACATTTTCGAAATATTGGTAGTTAAATCGACTTCGGCCCGCGCGCCTTCCAGCACATTCGGCCCGCGGGTGATTTTTACATCACCGGTGATTTCAGCCTTGTTGGTGGAGGAGCGGAAAATAGCGTAATTGCCGGTCAGCACTTCTTCGGGTGTGGTAATGACTACATTGCCCTTGGCTTCCAATGTTTCGACTGCGTCCTGCCCTTTGCCCTGCCCTTCTTCTTTAAACACGGCTTCAATGGTGTTGGCTTCGATCGTATCCTGCGCGCGTACGACTTTGGCATTGCCGACGGCGGTTGCGCGGCGCTGTGCCGTTTTATAAACGAAGCGGTCTGTCGCCGTGATTGTCTGGTCCGGCGATACCAGTTTTAAATCCGATCCGGTCAATGTTGCGGTTTCGATTTCGACGTTATAAACGGCCTTGTCACCGTAAGCGGTGCTGTCTTCGTTTTTGATGGTCACATCATCCAAGGCGGTCAGTTGCCAGATGTCGATGCTGGATGCGTCGCTGCTTTTGTAATCTGCGGTCAGGGTCTGGGCCTGAATGGAAATGGCGCCCTGTGTCGCGATTGCGGAACCGGTGGCGATATATTGCTGTTTGTTCCTGTGCCATTCCAGGCTTTTCTGTGCGGTGATTTCAATCGGCTCATTACTGTTCGAGGCAGATTCCAGCGGGCTTTGCGCGTAGGCGCTGGCAGGTGCGTACATCGTGAGTGCGGCCAGTACTATCAGACTGTGTTTGATCATGGCAAAGTATTCCCTAAGTTCATGGCGTCACCCGATGCGTTTAGCAGCATCGTCGCCGGTCCTTTAAAGATTACTATATTGTCTGTTCCGTAAGCTTCAAGCCCGATTGCGTTAATGATGCCTTCCGGTCCCTGTGCCTGTACGTCCTGATCGGAAAATGCTTCCTGCGTTTCAAGGTTGACGCGTAGTTCTTCGGTTTCCAGCTGGTAGCCCGCATCGTGGAACAGGTGTACGTTGCCATTGAGCTGTAATTTTTCCGCGTTTTGTTCGTAAATGGCGTTGTCGGCCTTTGCCGCAAGCCATGTGCCGTCTTTCATCAACATGTCGGCTGTCGGCTTGTCGAGTAAAATCAGTTCGGGGTTGTTCTGATCCTGCGCGGCCTTTTCGGCCGTAATCGTGAACGGCTGCTGGTCTTTGTCCAGGCTTTCGTAGCGGGGTTTCAGCAGCTCATTCTGGGCGGAGGGGACATCGGGCAGGATTTGCTCACGCGCCAGCGGCTCAATCGTGTCTTCCATTTCCGGCCATGCGAAAATCAATGTGACGATGATAATTGCGATTAATGGCAGCAGAAGGCGCATCGCGCGAATAAAGGAGCTGTACCCTTTCGAGAAATTCTTTTGTTCCTCCGGTCTGGCATGAAGACCGGAAAGGCGCTGATTTTGTTCTTCCGGTGTGTCCATTGCCGTTCCTTTACGCCAATCCCCGTTGCAGGCAGTCCTGCAGGCGAATGAGGCCGGTGAGACTTCCGGCCGCATCCTGAACAATCAGGCTGGTGATGTAATGGTCGGGTGTCCTGGTCATGATTGTCAAGGCTTCAACCCCCAATGCATCACCGGCGATGGATTTTGGATTTGTGCTCATGATGTCTGTGACGGGTTTAGTGAGGAGATCCGGGCCCATGTGGCGCTTTAAGTCTCCGTCCGTGATGATGCCTTTTAATGATTTTTTTTCATCAATCACGAGTACGCATCCAAGATTTTTGTCTGATAGCACCAGAATGGCGTCTTCCATGGTCGCTTTTTCATTCACCAGCGGTAAAGAGTCGTAAGGGTGCATAATGTCGGATACGCGCAGTAACTGCTGCCCCAGTTTTCCGCCAGGATGAAACACCTGAAAATCCTCTTTTGATAAGCCCATGCGTTCCAACAGGGCTACGGCCAGGCAATCGCCAAAGGCCATTGTTACGGTGGTCGATGTTGTCGGCGCCATGCCGTTGGGGCAGGCTTCCGGAGCGCGCGGCATGAGTAGCAGGATATCGCTATGCTTTGCCAGTGTGCTGTCGGCTTTGCTGGTCATCGCGATCAGTGGAATGCTGAAGCGGCGCGTATAATGGATCAGGTCTGATAATTCGGCATTTTCACCGGAATTGGAAATCATCAGGACGACATCGGCTTCGGTAATCATGCCCAGGTCACCGTGGCTGGCCTCACCAGGATGGACGAAATGGGTCGGTGTGCCGGTGGATGCCAATGTTGCGGCGATTTTACGCCCGACATGTCCGCTTTTGCCGATACCGGCAACGATCAAGCGACCGGCTTTGCCCTTTTTCATTGTGTCGATCAGTTCGACAGCCCGGCTGAAATTCTCATCCAGCGCGTCTTTCAGTGCCGAAAGCCCGTTTATTTCCGTTTCCAGAACTTTTCTGGCGCTTTCTAAATCTGTGCCGGATGATTCCGGAGTGTTTTGGGGGATGGCTGTCATGAATGATGAGCGAAAATGTCTGTGTCAGGCCAGCCCAGCAAGTCCAGTTCCGAACGTACGGGCAGGAAGTTGTTGACCTTTTGCAGCAGTTCCGTGCGGCCTTCACGTTTAATCATCTCATCCAGCTGTTCTTTTAGCCGGTGCAGATACAGGACATCGCTTGCCGCATAGTCCAGCTGATCTTCATTCAGCGTGTCAGCGCCCCAATCAGAGGATTGGTGCTGCTTTTTCAATTCCACGCCAAGCAATTCACGGCACAGGTCTTTCAGGCCGTGCCTGTCGGTAAACGTACGGCACAGGCGAGAGGCCATTTTCGTGCAGTACACAGGCGTACAATCAATTTCGAGTGACGCCTTTATCGCCGCAATATCAAAGCGGGCGAAATGAAAGATTTTTGTGACGTCCGGATCTGTCAGCACCTTTTTCAGGTTGGGTGCGTCATATTGTCCCTTGGCTAGCTGAACCAAGTGGGCTGTGCCGTCCCCGGCAGACAGCTGGACCAGGCAGAGACGGTCGCGCAACGGGTTTAAACCCATAGTTTCCGTATCAACAGCAACGCTGTCGCCAAAGCTAATATTAGAGGGAAGGTCGCCTTTATGGAGTGTGATTGTCATATTTTTTTATACTGTCATTATTTTTTGTAAATGGTGCCCAAGAGAGGACTCGAACCTCCACTCCCCGAAGAGAACTAGCACCTGAAGCTAGCGCGTCTACCAATTCCGCCACTTGGGCCCGGGCGTTTTCATGCACGAAAATGCCGAACAGGCGCACTTTTTAGCCTAAGACCCGGCAAAAGTCAAAGCATATGTCGTAACGATTTTTAGCTGATTTATTTGGTTTTCGCATAGTTTTTTGTTTATTATTAATAAATAGCCCTGCAATATAGTGGCAAATTGTTTTTGGTCGTCTAATCGAAAGTAAATTCATGAAAATCTTGGTAGTAGACAGAGATCGCCTGACATCGCAAATGATTCGTACAAAGCTGGAAGGCGCAGGCCATACAGTGATCGAAGAAGCGGTGAAAAACAACGCGATTGAACTGATCGGCCAAAATGACATTGATGCCGTATTTTTCGATCCTGCGCCGCTTACCAATGCGCGCCCGATTGTTTTGGGAATCCGCCGGTCAGTTTCGACCTATACGTATGTTTGCATGATGTCGCATAACCTGACGCAGAAGGAAGCGGCCGATATGGGCGCCAATGACCTTTTGGCAAAGCCGGTCGATGCCGAGCAGCTTGTTCTTAAATCCGAAAATGCCAAACGGATGGTCGCGCTGGTTAACCGCATTGGTGATGAAAGCGAAGATTTTCCCAGCGCCGGCGGCGTGATTGCCAAGTCAGCGTTCAACCAGCTATTCCTGTCCGCCATTGACCGTGCAGACCGTTATGGCGAACGGTCCTATATCGTGTTTATCGAAATGAGCAATTACGAAGATATCAAAGCAATGGATGGTGCATATGCTGCGGAATATGCCGTGTCCAAGATGGCTCAGTATCTTGTACGCCTGCGCCGTCAAAGTGATATTATCGCACAGACCGGTCCGGGCGAATACGCGCTGTTATTGCAACGCCCGCAACAGGACAACGAGCCGACAGAAGCGGCCAGCCGTTTTGCAGCGTCCCTGTCAGAATTTGACGATATCGTTTCCGGCGGTTCCACGCCGGTTGAAATTACGGTCAGCCTACTTGATATTCCGGTTTGTAATCAGTTGTTCAAACGCAGCCTGATGCACCAGCCGCAGCAAGTACAAAGCGCGACATAAATTTCTCTACAAGGTTGAGGATGAAATGACTCTTCTTCTGTATTTTGAAGACGGGTTTCTTTTATACTGTTGTTAATCCGTCAGGCAAACTGGCTCACGACCTTTACCGGGCCGAAAGATAACAACAGCAATCGTAAAAACTATGGAGTTTTTTTCATGCAAAGCCGATTGGGCCTTGCCCATTTTTTTGTCTTTGTTTTGTGCGGGATTATCAGTATCAGCGCGTGCTGCCTGGGTGTGTTCGGTGTGATTATACAGGGCAGCGAGCCGGTCCAGCAGGCGCATAACAGCATAAACGGCTCCATTGTCCGGCAAGCGGAACGGCAGGTTATTACGCATCCGCGGGACAAAAAGTGGGAGCCGGTGTTTGTTTTAAGCCTGTATGAATCCAAACACTCCGTGGAGTAGTTTTTATGGATGACGAGACTATCCATTCTTATTTTTTATATTCTTTTGCGCTGGTGAGTGTCTTTTGTGTCGCGCAATTTTCCGGAACAAATTGGCTGTTGCCATTATTTCTGACTGTCTGGGCATTGCTTGGTCTTTTCCGGCTTTTTGTTCTGACGACACCGTTTCAGGGCAAAAAAAATGCGAGCCTGCCTGTGAAAATCCTCGCGTCTCTCGGTCTGAAAAAACAGGAACGGCGCGAAGATATCCTGATGCGTGTTTTTATGAATCCCTTTTTGCTGATGTTTATTTCTTTCGGCGTTAGCTTTTTGTTCATAGAGTATCTGACGTATAAGCCGTTGCTGCAAGACCATCTGGTTGCATCTTTCTGGGGGCATGTGGCATCGGTCAATGTGCGCAGCGGGTCCGTTTTTCTTGCATTGGAATGTATATTTTTTCCGTTTTTGTGTGGTCTGATATTTATGCTTTTTTGTAGTCATGCCATTCATACAGGTAAGAATATGTACGCAGCGTTTGGCTTTTCAGGCGTGTTTTTGGCCTTTGCTGTGTTGCATGTTTTCAGTGGTTCTACCGATGATGCCTTGATGAGCAGTTACATGACACGGGTGTCCGTCGGCGGTTTCTGGCTGGCGTCCATGCCGTATTTTCTGGGTCTGTTAATCGCCGCTATTCCTGCGGTTTTGTTTTTTGACGGTCTGCGCGGTGTTAGCATATCCAGTGTGTTTCTTTCGTTGATCCTGCTTTCTATGGGCATAGTTGATATGAATTTTGCCGCCAATGGGATGACGCAGGCTTTGTTGCTAACGGGCTGGATTATTTGCGGTCTTGTGACCGGGCCTGTTATTTACAAGGTGCAGGGCGACTACCATGCCTATCGAGGATTCAAAGAAAACCTTGACTTTGGAACAAAAATAGAACATTCTTAGGTCCATACAGGCCAGACCTGTATCTGCAACGCGCCATCCGGCGCGTTTTTTTGTGTCTGATTTATAAAAAGGAGATGATTCATGACTACATTGCTTCCAAAAGATGCCGATAATAACGCCATTCCGGCCTTACGTTTAAAAGACGGCGGTGCGCATGTGATATCTGTGACAGGTACGTCCGCACGCAACAGCGTGGCTTTTTCAGCTGATACCAAAGTGATCAGTGTGTACGCGACAGGGCCTGTTTACCTGAAACTGGGCGATGCCAGTGTGACAGCTACCAGCGGCGACCATTATTTTCCGGCCGGTGTGTACTACGATATTGCTGTGAGCGGTGGCGGCGGTAAAACGGCGCAGGATACATATATTGCAGCGCTTCAGGCTGACAGCAGCTGTTCACTGTACGTATCTGAAAAGGAATAAGCGTACGCCCTAGGCTCTGGATTGCAGGGCGGTGGCGATGGTGCCGTCGTCCAGGTAATCCAGCTCCCCGCCGATGGGCACGCCATGTGCCAGTTTGGTGATTTTGACGTCACCTTTGATATCAAGAATATGATCAGTCAGGACATGGGCGGTGGATTGACCATCAACTGTGGCGCTTAGGGCGATAATGACTTCGGAAATATCGTTTTGCTGAATCTTGTTCATTAAAGTGTCAATGGACAGATCATCCGGCCCGATACCGTCCAGTGCGGACAAAACGCCGCCCAGAACGTGGTAGCGCCCTTTATACGACCCGGTGCGCTCAATTGCCCATAAATCGGCGACGGTTGCGACGACACAGACCGTACGTGTATCGCGGGCCTGGTCGCGGCAGATGCGGCAGGGCTGCGCCGTGTCGAGGTTGCCGCAACGTTCGCATTCGGAAATTGCGTCTGCGCATTCCTGTAATGCGCGGGCGAGCGGCAACATCGTGCCTTCTTTATGAGTGAGCAGGTAGAGCGCGATGCGCTTGGCAGAGCGGGAACCAAGGCCCGGCAGGCTGGCGATAAGCTTTACAAGGTTGTCCAACGGGCCATCGTACATGGCAGTTTACTCGTTCAGTTTGCCGCGCTGGGCATTGGGGTCGCGATAGTTGAAAAATCCGCCGGGGAAATCCACGTCCGTTTTGATGTTTTCCAGCTTGATATCGACGGTTGTGCCCTGTGCGTCCGTAACCCGCCATTTTACCAGCTGGAAAGGAATGTCAGAGAACATAAGCTGAAGGCTGCCGGCCTGCGGGTCGGCGGTTTGGCTTAATGTCATGGTCGTGTAACCGTTGCTTTTGTGGATGTTCTGCACCGTCACGTCGTCTTCCAGCCTGATTTTGTCGCGCAGCAGGAAATCGGCCAGTGTTTGCCCGATCGGCGCGTTGGATTGCTGACGTTCTTCCGAATCATAGAAATAGACAAAGAATCCGTCGGCCACGATGAAATCGTCAATTTCATTGAATTCAAAGCGCAGCCTGCCCGGCCGGTCGAGATAGAACGTGCCGGTTAAAATGCGCGGGACGTCGGTTTCATCGACATAGGTCTGAGTGAAGCTGGCTTCGAGCTTATCCAGCCTTTGCAGGTAGCTTTGGGCGCGGACAATGTCCGGATTTGCCGCCAACGCCGGAATCGCAGCGGTCATAAGCAGTAAAACGGTGCTGATAATATATTTCATGGGTTCAGTTTTATCGAAAAAATCCGGCCAAAGAAAGGCGGAAATACGATAATTATTGTGCCGTGAAGCGTTTATACGCGTTTGTTTGCATGATTTCACGGGCGGCGAGTTCATGGGCCAGCGCATTCCAGTGCGCGTCCTGCGTGAATTCGAATTTCTGGTGATGATCTGCATAATGTTTTTCGAATACTGGATGCATGTCGATGATGGTGTAGCCGCGTGCTCTCGCCCCGTCGATCATCGCGGCGCGCATCTGTCCGAAATAAGATTCGCTGTTGTCCGTTCCTGCATAAATATCGGTGCGGATACCGTCGATGATGAGGATAATTTTATCCTTCGGCAGACCAGCATAATCAGGGAGCAGATCAAGGAACGCATCAATCGCCTTTTTCGAATCGTCAATTTTTTGCTGTGATGCGTCGGCGGCGACGTTGCTGACAAAATCCACCTGTTCCGCATTTCGCTTTTTAAACAGGATTTTATTGTAGGTATCTGCCAAGTTCATGTGAAAGTAGAAATAGCGAACCAGCGCGGAATGCGCGATCAGGCCTTTTAAAACAGACGGTTTGTATTCACCGATCAGCTGCGGCTTTAAATCGCCGTTTTCATCGGGAACGAAGTAATGGAAGCGCGGCTTGTTTTTATATTGTGGCAGGCTTTCATCGAAATCGTTGGATACGATGTTGACCACCATAAAGACCGGTTTGTATGTATCGCGCGCATGCGCGGCGAAGATTAAATACTGGCTCAGGGGAGATCCGCCGATACCGAAGCTGTAAACATTCACGGAACCGTTTAGCGTGGTTTGCAATCGGCCCTGTATGGTCTGGCCATGTTCAACCATGCTGGCCTGAATGTAAGAATCGCCGACAATAGCGATTACCGGTTTGCCTTTCTCTGCGTAATCCTGATCGTTTACCCATCCTTGCGCGTTTGTTCTTCCCTTTGCTTTCGCATCGAAATCCCATCCGGCGGAATAGGTGAATTTTCTGTTCGGTTCAAAATGCAGAAGCGGGTCTTCTTTCGTTACCGGCTGTAGAGGGACATAGCTCTGTACAGGGAACAAACGCAAAGCCAGTTCAAGCAGCAGCAGCGTAAAAAAGATAGAGATCAGAATGGCGGCGCTCGCCAATATGGCCGGATGCGTTTTCATGGCTCGCGGATTTTATTGTTTTGCATCTTCATAGTCCGGCCAGCCGCGCCAAATGCCGTAAAACTCATTGTCTACGTTGGTTTCCCCGGCGATGTAGTATTTTTGACCAACTTTGATATCGTACGGGCGCATGCAGCTGTGATCCTGGTAGCGAATGGTCAATTTTGTCCCTTCGTTGATGCCGCGGATGGCTTCTATGACTTCGACCTGAAAAATCGTTTCATACGTTTCCTTGTTGTGGTCTATCGACAGGATTTTAACTTTTGCAATTGAATCGCGCGTATTTTCCTGTTTTGGGATGCCGTCCAGAAAGGCGCGCGTTTCCATTTGAGGGCCACGACAGGCGAATGAAAGCGAAGGCCACATGAATGTAATTGCAAGCAATAGGCTGAAAAATTTCATAGGCCTTCTCCTCATTTTATTCCGAATGGTCGCCGACAAGGATTTCCCGTTTGCCAACATGGTTGGCGGGACCGACAACGCCCTGACGTTCCATTTCCTCAACGATTCTTGCGGCGCGGTTATAACCGATTTGCAAGTGACGCTGGATAAAGGATGTCGATGCCTTACGTTCGCGTGCGACAACGGCCACGGCCTGATCGTACAACTCGTCAACGCTGCCGCCTTCTTCCCCATCGCGGTCATCAAAGATCGCGTTCATGACATCGGATGCTTCAAATCCGCCGTTTGATATGTCTTCCAGATAGGCGGGTTCGCCCTGACTTTTGAGGAAGTTCACGACATTTTCAACATCTTCATCCGAAGAAAACGGTCCATGTACACGGGTGATACGTCCGCCTGCGGCCATGTAGAGCATGTCGCCCATACCGAGGAGCTGCTCTGCGCCGCCTTCGCCTAAAATGGTGCGGGAGTCGATTTTGGAGGTCACGGCAAAGGAAATCCGCGTCGGGAAGTTGGCCTTGATCACACCCGTTATAACGTCAACGGACGGGCGCTGCGTCGCCATGATCAGGTGGATACCGGCGGCCCGTGCCATTTGCGCCAGGCGCTGAATGGCGTTTTCAACTTCTTTTCCTGCGACCAGCATCAGGTCGGCAAATTCATCAACAATCACGACGATAAACGGCAGTTCGGTTAAATCCAGCGGCTGTTCTTCATAGACCGGCTTTCCTGTTTCCGGATCAAAGCCTGTTTGCACCTTGCGCATCAGGACTTCGCCTTTTTTGCGCGCTTCGTTGAGGCGCTGGTTGTAGCCTTCGATATTCCGCACGCCAAGTTTGGACATGGCGCGGTAGCGTTCTTCCATTTCGGCTACCACCCATTTCAATGCGACGATCGCGCGGCCCGGTTCCGTTACCACAGGGGACAGCAAATGCGGGATGTCATCATAGACAGACAGTTCCAGCATTTTCGGGTCGATCATGATGAAGCGGCATTTTTCCGGCGGCAGGCGGTAGAGCAGCGACAGGATCATCGTATTCACGGCCACGGACTTACCGGAGCCGGTTGTTCCGGCTACCAGCAGGTGCGGCATACGCGATAAGTCCGCGATGATGGCTTTCCCGCCAATGTCTTTTCCTAAAATCAGCGGCAGGTTCGCCTTTGTCTTTTCGTATTCGCGCGTGGACAGCAGATCGCGGAAATAGACAAACTGGCGGCGTTTGTTCGGGATTTCGATGCCGATCACATTCCTGCCCGGCACAACGGCGGCTCGCACTGATACGGCTGACATGGAGCGCGCGATATCATCGGCAAGGCCGATCACGCGGGAAGATTTTGTGCCTGGCGCGGGTTCGAGTTCGTATAAAGTGACGACAGGGCCGGGGTGGATGGAAACGATTTCGCCTTTCACATTGAAATCGTTCAATACGTTTTGCAGAAGCTCCGCATTCATACGCAATGCGTTTTCATCGAGCATGTGTTCACTTTGGTCTTCCGGTTCCTGTAACAGGTCAAGCGCGGGAAGTTCCCATTCACCGCCGTCAAATAACTGGAACTTTGTTTGCGCGGAGGTTGAGGATTGATGTTCGCTGGCCTGCGGTGTCACAACCTTGATCGGTGCGGCCAACGGCGTATCGGCATCGTCGTCCATCGGCTGTTGATGGGTGATCTGCGGCTGCACATGTTCCCGGTTTTCGATGACGGGGGCTTTACGCTCTTTTTTCATTTTGCGCGGGGAGACATAGCCGGCATCGCCGTAGTGACGGACCCAGTCAACAAACCCCATGAATGCTTCGAATAACCAGATGGCGAAAGCGACGATCATCGTCCATGCGAAGGAAAGCATTTTTTTCCATCCGTCTATGCCAATCATCAGGGCGAACGATAACGCGAAGAGGCAGATTAAAAACGCAGTCGCGGAAATGACCGTATGTGCGTATGGCACACCGATGGATGACAAAGCGTCGGCAAAGCGCGCTTGTATCAGTGCACCGGCTGCCCCGCCGGAATAGGGATGCAGCAGCCAGTCAGTCGATGGAATACGTGCCAGTGCTATCGCACCTGTCAGGGCGGCCAGAAAAAGCGCGGTCATACGCCCCCAGAAAACGCTCAGCGGCAGGCGCTTTAATATGCGGTATCCCCAAACAGCCAGGCCCAGACCCAGAATGATCGAGGCCAGACCCAATGTCTGTAAAAGTATGTCCGATAATGTCGCACCGGCAGAGCCAAGCCAGTTGGATATATGACCGATGCCGCCGCCGGAGGAATTCAGGGAGGGGTCGGCGCTGTTATAGCTGAAAATTGCCAGCAGAATCAGCGCGCCGGATATGGCGAGTGTGACTCCGGTTCCGTCGATAATCCGGCGGGCGAGGAAGGCCTGCATGCTATCGGGTAGGATACGGGACAGGCGGCTTTGTTTTCTGCGTTTAACTTTATATTTGCGGGCCATGGTGGTGTGGTTCGGGAATGGAGAGTGAAAATTCAGATGTTTCTATTTTACAGGGGGTAATACGGAAAGACAAGCAGGTGTTAAGCCTTTATAAGGCAAGGCTTATATATCAGTTTTTAATGCTTTGTTAACTATTTCACCATACGTTTAGATTTAGTCGTCTATACTAATCTTATAGATGGATTTCGATAATTAACGAGGGGTTTTATTCATGGCGCAGTCATCGTCTGCTCAGATTGAATATAATATCTATACCTTTGATATGCCCAAGGGCAAAAAGAAGGGCGAAGCGAAGTGGAAGCTGAATAAAACACTGAACGATATGAATACGGCCATGAAAATGGCTGAAAGCCTGCATGATTCGAAGCAATACCATAAGGTTGAAGTGAAGCAGAAGTTTTTCGATGAAAAGAAAAACCGCATGGTTGATATGACGTTGAAAAGCTTTGAACAGAAACCAAACGGTAATATGGCGGTTTATGTCGCGCTGCTGGTGTCGGTCGCCGCGGGAGTCGCAGCTTTTGCCGCTACACTACATTTAGCGAGCGGCCTTTAATTTCCCATTTTTTGAGAGATAAAGCGCCTAGGCTTCAGGATCCTGCAATTCTGCATTCGGATCATGTTCCACAAGATCGGCCACCTGATCGAATACAGTCGCATTTTCATCCATCTGGTCTTTCAGAGGAGGATTTTCAGTTCCCAGTGTTCTGAAAAATGCAGCAGCATCGCGTAACAGTTTGGCTGCAATTTGAGCATGTGTTGGCATAGTAGATCCTTACTTGGGTTAAGATTTTCGCCTTAATATTCGCGAACCCTAACACCTTGTATGTGTTTTGTGAATGCCCGATCTCTATTTTTTCCGGAAATTGTGGGCCTTGTATGTTCCGAGGTTCGTATAAGTACTGGCGAAGAATTCCAGTTCCTTTAACGCACGGTCAACCGCTTCATTTTCTATGTGACCCTCAATATCGGCATAGAACTGCGCAGCGTTGAACTGTTCGTCGATGTAGGATTCCAGTTTCAGCATATTTACACCGTTGGTGGCGAAACCGCCCAGTGTTTTGTACAGAGCAGCGGGGATGCTTTGTACCTGAAAGAGAAAACTGGTGACGTACATTTCGTCTGGATCGTACGCAGGTACTGCTGAAGAGCCGCTGAAAATAGTAAATCTTGTCGTGTTGTGGTTAGCGTCCTGTACGTCATCTTCAAGAATTTCGAGGCCGTATATTTCTGCTGCGAGGGCGGAGGCGATGGCGGCATGCTCAGGGCTGTTTAACTCCGCCACCTTTCTGGCCGCTCCGGCGGTATCGCCTTCCACCTGTTGTTTTGCTCCAAGTTTGCGGATGATTTCCCGGCACTGGGGCAGGGCATGGAGATGCGAGTGTATGTATTTGATATCGTCAATTTTTGTGCCTTTTACAGCCATCAAACTATGTTGGATCGGCTGAAAATGCTCGCCGATAATGGACAGGCCACTTTCCGGAATTAAATGATGGACGTCTGCCACGCGTCCGGCCAGCGTGTTGTCGATCGGGATCATGGCATAGTCGGCAGCGCCGTTTTGTACGGCTTCAAAGGCGAGTTGAAAGGTTTCGCAAGGAACTGTCTGATACTCCGGATAGACGGCACGACATGCCAGATCGGAATACGCACCGGCACTGCCCTGGAATGATATTGTTTTTTTGCTCATAAATTTTACCCTTCAAAACGCTGTGAAAATGTCAGCTTTGTTATCGACCTTCATTTAACCCCTTGATATATTCTTGAATTGCAAGTAATTGCAAGGATACAAAAATAATCGCTTTAACCGATATACCAGAGACGACTCATGGACAGTATGGAATTTAACAAGATTTTCGCGGCTATTCTCGTTGCCGGAATTATTGCGGCCTTAACAGGTTTCATCTCCAAACGGCTTGTGCATCCGGAAGAACTTAAAGAAGCCGCCTATCATATTGAAGGCGTAGAAGATGGCGCGGGCAGCGGCCCGGCGAAGGAAAAACTGGCTGAACCAATTCTGGCCATGATTGGCGCTGCCGATATCGGTAAGGGCGAAAAAATCGCGAAGGCCTGTGCCTCCTGCCATACGTTTGACAAAGGTGGAGCGAACGGGGTCGGCCCCAATCTGTATGGTATTGTCGGTGCAAATAAGCAGGCGCATGCAGGGTTTTCGTATTCAGGTAGCCTGAACGCGCAGGGCGGTGATGTCTGGACCATGGCAGAGATGAACAAGTTTCTCTGGAAGCCAAAGAAATACGCGCCTGATACCAAAATGAACTTCCTTGGCGTGAAAAAACCGGCAGACCGCGCTGCGCTTATCGCATACCTGAACAGTAATTCAGATAGCCCGAAACCGGCTCCTTCCGATGCAGACATCGCAGCGGAACAAGCGGAACTTGCACCGGCTGAGGAAGAGGCCGCTCCAACTGCTGAAGAAGGGGAAGGCGAAGCTGCGGCTGCAGAGCCTGCTTCCCATTAATCGTACCAAAAATTTAAAAGATTTTTGAGGCGCCTTAAGCTTTATTGCTCCAGGCGCCTTTTTCGTCCTGTTGCCAGTATGTGACGTCGAAGCCTTCGTCTTTATAGGATTTCCAGCGCTCACGGGCGGCTTTTACCGCGTCGTCATCAAAGCCGTCGAGGAATTCACAACACAAATCATAGTCCTTCGCGTTGTCCGGCAGGGCACCGCCGCCTGTCATAATGACCTTTGCGCCGTTCGGGTTGTCGTTGTCAGCGGTCAGCCATACGGGCTGGTGCTCTGCGAAGCCATCTTTTTTACTACCGTGCGGAAGGAAGCTGTCCGGCCTGAAAACCCATAAATGCTGGTTCATGTGGTCGACGGACTGCTGATTCTTTAATTTGACCACGATTTTATGACCCATGGACAGCGCTTTGGTCAAAAGTTGAGGCAAGGCCTGATCCAGCGTTTGTTTTTGTAGATGGTAAAAACGTATTTCCATTCTTATTACTCGTAATGATCGGCGACCAGGCGGTCCAGTACGCGTACGCCAAATCCGACGCCCCCGGCTGTTGTTGTGCCCTTGTCTCCTTTTTGGTCCATTTTTCCGGCAATGTCCATATGCGCCCACGGCATGCCGTCTTCTATAAAGTGTTCAAGGAAACCGGCCGCCGTGCAGGCACCGCCGAAGCGGCCCATGTTACCGACATTGTTCAGGTCGGAAAATTTGCCTTCCATTGCTTTGCGGAATGCGTCATCCAAGGGCATGCGCCAGAGTTTTTCCCCTGTTTTTTGACTTGCGCTCTCTAATTTATTCCAAAGGTCATTATTATTGACGAATGTTCCGCAATATTCGTGTCCTAGTGCGACCATCATTGCGCCTGTCAGGGTCGCGAGGTCGATGACGAATTTTGGTTTGTACGTTTTTTGTACGTATGTCAGGGAGTCATTCAGCACCAGACGTCCTTCAGCATCGGTGTTCCAGACCTCAATCGTCTTGCCGGACATGGAATCAATGATATCACCGGGGCGGTATGCCTTGGATGAGGGCATATTTTCCGCCAGTGCGACGATGGCAACCACATGGGCTTTTGATTTCCGGGCGGCAAGCGCCTTCATCAGGCCGACCACGGCGGCGGAACCGCCCATATCCATTTTCATGGCTTCCATACCGGCTGACGGTTTAATGGAAATGCCGCCTGTATCGAAGGTGATGCCCTTACCGACAAAGGCCACGGGTTTTTTGCTAAAGGTTTTCTTTGCCTTGGTCACCGGTCCGCCGTGCCAGCGCATGACGACCACGCAGGATTTGCGCTCAGAGCCCTTGCCGACCTCAAGATGGGACAGGAATTTCAGTTTTTTCATCTGGGCTTCGCCAATGACTTCTACATCCACGCCCAGCGGCTTCAGCTCTTTCTGGATACGTTTTGCGTAGCTGTCGGGATAGAGCTTGTTTGGCGGCTCGTTCATCACATCGCGGGCCAGAAATACGCCGTCTGCGACGGCGTCCTGATGGTCGAAAAGCTTTTTGGCGGCCGCTGTTTTTTCTAAAATGACGTCAATCTGCGCCAGCGCCTGCGGCGTTTGAGACTTCTTGTATTCGGTGAAACTATAGGACCGCAGGCGAATCCCGGCGGCGAAAGCGGATGCGAATTCGGTTTCTTCTATCGCCAGTGTTTTCGGGGCATCAACAAAAATGCTGGCGCACTTTGCGCCTGTGGCTTTCAAAACCGGCAGTGTGTTTGCGCCTGATGTTTCCACGGTCAGAATGTCCACTTTTTTTGGATCGCCAGCGCCAACGACCAGTACGCGCGGGAAATCTGCCCCTTTGGGCATGCTGACGCTTAATACCTGCCCGGTTTTTCCTTCGAAACTTGCGGATGCGCTCAAGGCAGCCTGAATTTGCCCTTTGCCGCCCTTGTCCAGCTCTTTGCCGAAGGCCGTCAGGGTTTTATTGCCAAAAGTGAAGATGACTGCGATATCCGATTTTGCTTTGGGGGCTTTTCCGAAGGAGAACTTGATGCTCATAAACCTAGCTTTCTGCTTAATTTTATTTTTTGCTTTCCAAGTCTCTTAATATAAGTATTTTTTGTAACTTAGCCAGTGGGCAGAGCGCAGAATTATAATGGTTTTCGACAAATATCTTTTTCGCAGTATCCTGATCGCGACAGTCTTTATGACACTGACGCTGGCGACGATTATTTTTTTAAGCCAGTCGCTGCGTTTTCTGGAACTGGTGATCGAATCCGGCGCATCAAGCAAGATGTTCTGGATTTTGACTTTTCTTGCCCTTCCCCGATTTTTTGAAGTGGTGGTGCCGATCGCATTGATGGCGGCGACATTGTTCACCTATAACCGGCTGACCATGGACAGTGAACTGGTGGTGATGCGCAGCGCCGGATATTCGCCCATGCGTCTTGCCCGTCCGGTTCTGATTCTATCCGTTCTCACAACGTGCTTTTTGTTGTTTGTGACGACATGGCTGGCGCCTGTATCCTTAAGCCAGATGCAACAGCTGCGGCTTGTTCTGAAATCCCAGTATTCATCTCTTTTGATCAAGGAAGGGGTTTTTAACGCGTTTGGCGATAACCTGACGGTGTACGTAGAAGACAGGAAAAAAGACGGGGAAATGGAAGGGATTATGATTCACGATACCAGCCCCGAATGGGAATACCCGGTGACAATTGTCGCGCAAAAGGGATATATCGTGACATCCGACCAGGGCCAGCAGGTCATCGTGGATGAGGGATGGCGGCAGACGTTTAATCCGGATACCGGCGCGCTGGATAAGCTAAGCTTTGAACGTTATTCCATTGACCTCCCCGAAAGCGAAGATGTACGCCAACGATGGGTGGAGCCGGACGAGCGTACGTTCCTGCAGCTATTGAATCCCGATTTATCCGTGGAACGTGATCAGGACAATGTTGAAGAGTTTTTGCGCGAAGCGCACCGCCGGATTATCAGTCCGTTTTTGGCGATGACCTTTACTGTTCTGTCGCTTGCCTTTTTATTGCTGGGGCCTTTGAACCGGCGCGGGCAAAGCTGGCGCATCATTGCGGCGATTGTGAGTGTGGTGCTGATACAAGGGCTGTACTTGTTCGCCTTTAATCTGTCCAGTCGTTCTGCCTTCGGGCTTTTGGGGATGTATGTACTTGTTTTTGTGCCGTTGATTGCAGGCTTTATCGCCCTAAGCCCGATGAGTGAAAAGTTTCGCCGTAAAGTTCTGTACCAAGCGGGAGAACAAACATGATGAAGCATGCGTTTCCCCGGCAGCTTAGTTTTTATATGGCGGGTACATACATAAAAAATTTTCTTTTCCTGGCAATGATGCTTTTGGGCGTGGTGTACCTGTTCGATACGGTTGAGCTATTGCGCCGGGCGGCGAAGTTTGATGATGTGCCGATCCTGCTGGTTTTACAGATGGGGCTGTTCAAACTGCCGGAAGTCGGGCAAATGGTTCTGCCGTTTGCGGTATTGTTCAGCGCGATTTTTACATTCTGGCAGATGACACGGCGTTATGAACTTGTTGCTGTGCGGGCAGCTGGTCTGTCGGTTTGGCAGATCCTGGGGCCGATTGTGCTGACCGCGTTTTTGATCGGGGTGATACAGGTCAGTATGGTCAATCCGTTCGGCGCGCTTTTGATCGGAAAGTTCGAAGCGCTGGAAAGTACATACCTGAAACGTCAGACCAGTTTTGTCAGCTTGTCCAAGCAGGGGTTATGGCTGAAACAGGATCAGGATCAGGGGCATGTTATCCTGCATGCCGGTACGATCGATTCCGAAAACTGGATATTGAAGAAAATTATTGTCCTGTTTTTTGACGATACCTACAGCTTTACCCGCAGGATGGATGCCGATTCAGCAGAATTGCAGGACGGGCAGTGGTCGTTCAAGGACGTGGTATCCAACCGACCACGCGAAATGCCGGAGCGATCCGATTTTGTGACGATGACAACAGACCTGACGCGCGAAGATATCGAAGATAGTTTTGCGTCGCCGGAAACGGTTTCATTCTGGTCTTTGCCGTCCTTTATTGAAACTATGGAAAACACAGGATTTGATCCTATTCGGCTCAAGATGCATTACCAGGTACTGCTGTCCCAACCCTTGTTATATTTGTCCATGATTTTACTGGCGGCCTGTGTGTCTTTTCGGCCACCCCGGAATGGCGGGACATTCCTGCTGATTGCCATGGGAACATTGATGGGATTTATGATCTTTTTTGCTTCCAGTTTCCTTCAGGCTTTGGGCGCTTCGCACCAGATTCCGCTGCTTTTGGCGGCATGGGCCCCCGCGCTGGTGTCCATGCTGATCGGGGCCACGATTATTATGAACGTGGAAGACGGCTGATTTAATTGTGTATCAAATCCACATAAGGTGCTGGAATTAATTCAAATTGTCTGTATTTTTAACCTTGAAATAACCAAAAGATGATGTACTGATTTCGGGGTCTAACAAATTAAGGTTTTACAAATATGTCTTTCCGCATCAAGCATTTTACAGAAAATGTTTCGAGCAAAACTGTCCTGGCGCTGACACTGGCGGCCTTGGTTTCTGCTTGTTCCACAACGGGTAGCCAATCCGGCGATTATGCCGCGATGGATCCGTTTGAAGAAATGAACCGTGGCGTGTTCGCCTTTAACGAAGGCGTCGATAAAGCGGTTTTGCAGCCGGTTGCCAAAGGATACCGCGCTGTTACGCCGAAGGGTATTCGTATTGCCTTGCGCAATTTCCTGCGTAACCTGCGTAGCCCGGTTGATTTAGGAAACCAGATTTTGCAGGGCGATGTTGAAGGTGCCACCAACCAGACAGCCCGTACGTTTATCAACACGCTGGCCGGTTTCGGCGGTATTGTTGACGTTGCCGAAATGGGCGGTATTCCGTATGAGCCGGAAGATTTCGGCCAGACACTGGCAACATGGGGTGTCGATCACGGCGCGTATCTTGTTGTGCCGCTGTTAGGGCCATCCAGTATGCGTGACGGCTTTGGTACGGCCGTGGACAGCATTGCTGATCCGCTGCGTATCTACATGTTCAATATCAACGAGGAAGAATGGCACTATACCCGCATGGCGGCCAGTGTCGTGGACAAGCGTGAAGAGTTGATCGATGTTATCGACGACTTGCGTAAGAACTCGTTCGATTATTATGCGGCCCTTCGAAGCGCATATTTCCAGAATCGTGAATCTCTTGTGAATGACAAGGACCCGAACTTTACAACAGGTCCGTCCATTCCTGATTACGACGATTTTTAATCACGGGTTTTTCCGGTAATATAGAATTGTCACCTGATGCATTAGCGTGTATTTAGGAAAGCGTTGTTTATATTACAGGAGAAAGTTATGGCAATGAAAACGGTTCTGACGATTTTGCCCGCAACAGCTATAGTTTTGTGTTCCGGTATCCACACCGCCGATGCCCGTATGCCTATATCTTCTGTTCATGCGCCTTCTTATATTTATGACGGTCTGGTTCCGATCGCCGGCAAAAACCCGGTCAGTGAAGACAGCCAAAGTCAGGTTACAAAAGGCGCCGAAAATTTCATTGATTCCATGGGCAAGCGCGCAATCGGTTTCCTTGGAAGTTCTTCTATGTCCAAGGAGCAAAAAGCGAGCGAATTCCGCAAATTGCTAAAAGACAGTTTTGATCTTACGACGATTGGCCGTTTTTCCTTGGGACGTTACTGGAATGCCGCGACGGACAGTCAAAAACGGGAATACCAAAGCCTGTTCGAAAATCTGGTCGTGGATGTTTACTCCGCCCGTTTTGACGAGTACCAGGGGCAGGCGCTGGAGATACGCTCCAGCCGTCCGGAAGGTACGAAAGACACGATTGTTAAATCATTTATTGTCGATAAAAACGGAACAGAATTCAGCGTTGACTGGCGTGTGCGTTATAAAGACGGTCGCTATAAAATCATCGACGTGATTATCGAAGGGGTCAGCATGTCATTGACCCAGCGTTCTGATTTCTCCAGTGTCATTCAACGCGGCGGCGGAAATGTTGATGTGTTGATCGCGCATCTTAGACGACAGGATTAATTCCCTTATAAACGCTGTACGCCGTTACTGCGAAGAAGCTCTTCGATGCCGTCGTCGGCGCTCTTCATTTTGTCCGTGATTCTTTTGTACTCGGCTTTGTATCTGGCTTCCAGATTGCCGATTCCTCCTAGATCCTCTATACGGCGAACGATTTTACCCTGTTTCGCGTCCAGGGTGTCCAGCGTTCCTTTGAACTGAGAATCAAACAGGGCTTGTTTACGCTCACGCTTCAGCCTGTCTCTTACCTGTTCTGCTGTCTGTGTTCCATCACCGGTAATGTTCGGGTCATTATCAATGTCTTCGTCAATTTTTCGGAATTCTTCTCTCATTTCAGAAAGTTTTGTTTCCTTCGCGCTTACCTGTCTTGGCAGAAGGGCATCATCTGTGAACAGGAAGATCATTTCGTTTCTACTGCGTCTTGCAACTTCCGGCCCGATGCCCTGCAGGTTCTCTTTCACAGAGTCTATACCCTCGCTCAGCTGTGATCCCAATGCGCCGGCACCGATTGTAGAATATTTCATCAGGCTTTCAGCGCCGCGTGACGGTTCGTTGTCGTCGTTAAAGCTGGACGTACCGGAACCGAACCAGCGCATCATGTTATTCGGAATAAGGTCTATCAGCTTAAACGACGCCATGCCCATCATGTACACGATGACGGCGTATAAAATTGTAAAAAAGAATTCATCCACGACGTTCCGTGTGAATTTCTCTGAGCCGGGTAAGTCCCCCAACGCGTCCTCCCCCAGACCGGACAGGGCGCCGGTTACACAACCGCCATTTTGCATGGCGTCCGGATCTGCGCCGGCTACGCTGGTGACGACCAGGAAGAAGACTTCGTTCAAGGCTTTTACCTGTGCGGCGAATATTACGATTGCCGCCAGAAGTCCGAATATGATCATAATCGGACGCAGGAATATTTCGAGCAAGAGCATGTAGCCTGCCGCTGCCGCCTGCCCGGGCAGGCCTTCGGCATCAATGCGCAGGTGAGCCAGCGCCCATAAAGGGACACCGACCATGGCTTCGAACACACTTTTGACCCAGCCGCCGACAGCAAAGAAGAAATAGATGAATGGCAGGAATGGCAGGACATAGTACAGGACAAACCCGATCGAAAGACCGATTCCGGCAATTGTTCCATAGAAACCGGACAGGGAATTCAAGGCTGATCCAGCGCTTCCCGGTACAAGACCAGTACCGCCAAAAATACCGAAACCCGCGCTGACGGCCAAGTTCTGGATTGCGTTTTCAATCAATCCTTTTCCTATGGCTGATAACTGTGCCAGTGGGTGAATGTCTGTATTCTGACACATATCGAACAGGCCTTCCGTGCCTAAAATCGCGCTGATCGTATTGATGAATACGTTGTCGGTATCCGTCAGGACGTGCGTAGCCCGCGCATCGGTGCGGGTGTCGCGTTGTTCCCAAAATGTGAAAATCTGATTGAGCGCACGGGCAATATCCGCGTCACCGGATTGCGGGAAGACGAACGGTTCTTCGACAGACAGCTCGGGAGTGAAGCGTTCGCTGGGATGGACCTGCCGGTCGTTTTTCATGCGTTCCTGACGGATAAATTCCATGGTCCGCGGATATAGCTGCGGGGCAGGGGTGTTCATAGCTGCGGTGGTTAGCGCGCCGTTCTGTTCGGCGATGCGGTTGTACCAAATTCCTGCACCGGCCCAGCCGAGTTGTGCAATCTCCGGGTCTATACCCTGATCTGTAACGGCAAGCTGAATGCCGACTGCCTGTGCGATGATTTGTTCTACCGCAGCGCCCATGGCCGTGATGACATCGCCCCTGAATGCAGCATTCGGGATTGCACTTTGCGGTTCACGCGGCAGGACGGACATAAAACGGAACGAGAAGTTTCGGGCATAGGCATCGACAAAGCCGCCATCGGCCCATAAAAGTTTTATCAATTCAAAATAACCATTTTGAATGGCAAAGGACCCTGGTTGCCCGACATCTGTTGTTTTCAGGACCAGTTCCCCGCAATCGGGGCTGACTCCGCCGCCATAGACCAGGTTACCGTCTTCTACGCCGAAGCGGATGATCAGGTTACCGGCGGGTGATTCATCATTCAGGTCGGCGGTCAGAAGGCCAAGGGCAGCGGCGTAGCCCAGCCCTGCGATCGGTGTGTTGTCATCGGGGTCCGGGCCGTGAATAAGGTAAGCGTCGATTTCCTTGCCGTATTTACGCCCTTCGGCCCACTGGCATGTTTTGGCAACCATCATAAAGGCCGGGATATGCTGTACTTCCGGTGTGTTTGGGGTTGCGACCAATGTGCCGTTTGCCCCGAGCGGGTTGTTGACCACCAGATTGAATTGCAGCCAGCCGTTTGTGGCGAGGCTGGAACCATATTTCGCTACAGATAATGTTATCCATTGTGCGCCGTTCAAACCGTCTGGCAGCGGGATCAAAAGTCCGAAGAATACAATCAGGCGGATCGGCACCCAGGCATGAGAAAAGCGTTTACCGAACGGAACGCCGGTATTGGCGGTTTCCGCAATGATGGTCGTGGCGAAATACAGGATAATAAACGTTCCGACAATCAGCATACCGATGCTGTAGAATTCAAACAATGCATATAACGCCATATGAATTGGCTGGATAGCCACGGCGGCACCGTAAATATCGGTTCCAAATACCAGCGTCATCATCCGGAAGGCAACGTCGGTTTCCGGGAACGGTGTGACAAAAAAGCTTTCATACCAGCCGCCGCCGGCAAAGGCGGGGTTTGTGATTAATGAGAAAAACAGGACGATAAACTGCAGTCCCAGCAGGATAATGCCTGTCATAATGGCGAAATAGACCAATACCTGGTCAATATGATCGCGGTCGAATTTCAGGTTTTTGGACGCTTCCGCCATGACGTGGCGAATACCGTATTTGCCGACAGAAGAGGCGCGCAGATAGGTATGGTTTTTCGGCAGCAGGCCGGCGGTGTTGTAAATCAGTGCAATAAGATAAGCAAGGTTTCCAAACCCGCTACCGACAAGGTCGCGGATCCTCGTCCCGAATTGCGGGAGAAGCGTGTATTTAAAAAACTGCTTGCGCGTAAAAGGCGCTTTCGCCTGCATTTAACTTACGTTCCTTCCGTTTGTTTTCTCATTGTTATTGCCCACCGTTATCACCGCTTTTCAGCTGTTTTAACAAGCCTTGCCCTGCGGAGCTGAAGAAGGAGCTACCCTGTTGTGCTGCACCTTGCAGTTTACCCATGATAGCGCCGCCGCCCACAGTAATACGCTGTGTCAGACCTTCGGCTGTTTCGCCGCGTTCATCGTTGAATGTTTTTACGTTTGCACCCATCCAACGCATAATTTCATTCGGGATCTGGTCGATCAGTTTGAACGACGACATGCCAATCATGTACACGATGACGGCGTAAATGACGGTGAAGAAAAATTCATCAACGGGCCCGCGCAGATATTGTTCCTGTCCCAGTTCAAAGAGGTTGGTTGATCCGGTGATTGTACAAGCCGTCCGGTCAACCGGATCATGGCCGGAAATGTTGGACACAACCAGATAGAAAATATCATTCAATACTTTCACCATTGCGGCGTAAATTGTAATGGATGCCAGCAATCCCAGAACAATCATGAACGGCCGCAGGAAGATTTCCAGTATCAGGAAATAACCGTACGAACCGCCGGGGCCGGGCAGGCCTTCGCCATCAATGCGTAAATGCGCCAATGCCCAAAGCGGTACACCGACCATGGCTTCGAAAATTCCTTTTATCCAGCCGCCGACCGCGAAGAAGAAATACAGGAACGGCATGAATGGAATCACGTAATACAACAGGAATCCGATCAAAATACCGACCCCGGCAATTGTGCTGAAGAAGCCGGAGGCAGCGCCGAGCGCGGATCCCATGTGCGGAGAGAGGATATATGCCGCACCGCCCATGACGCCACTGGCCAGAGAATATCCAAGGTTACGGATCGCCGCTTCGATCAGGCCCTTGCCCAAGCTGGCCATTTGCGCCAGCGGATGAATATCGGCGTTTTTACACATATCGAACAGACCTTGCGTTCCGAAAATTGCGTTGATAGTGTCGATGAACGAGTTTTCCTGGTTGTCCGCTTGGGTTCTAAGCGCATCACCGCCATATCCGCGTTTTTCCCAGTACTGGAAACTGATATTAAAGACTCTGGCAAGTTCTGGATCGTTCGGATTTTGAAATTTGATTTCCTTACCCTGTTCCATTTCTGGTTTGAAACGGTCGCTCGGGTTGATGTTGTCGTCCTGTTGCAGTTTTTGTTCCAGAACATATTCCATGATCAGCGGGTATTTATAAATACGCGGAGGCTGGTTCAGTGCCGTTACAAATCCGCCATTAACCTGCGCCAGCTTGTTGTACCATATTGCCGCCCCGGCCCATCCCAGATTTAATCCGTCTTCATCTATATTCCAAGTGTCGCTGGCGGCCAGTTCTGCCTGGGCAAGTAGAGCACAGCTATCCACCACCTGTTTTAAGTTTTGCCGTTCTTCTTCAAGCGCACCGTCTTCGTGGAATATTCTTAATGCATCTTCAAGGAACGCTATTTCACTGCGGTTATAAGAACTACTTAGCTCTACCATAGCGTATGTAGTGGCAATAGCTTGTGTTGCGGATAGTGCAACGTATACGCCGCATGGATCTTCCAGAGAGTTGTTGTAAACAAGCGCTTGACCCAGATAGTAATACCCTTCCTGTATCAATTCAAATCCGGGTTCCTGTGTCGCAAAAGTATCTATAATAATTTCACCGCAATACGGCTTTACCATACCTTTTTCATCTGTGTAGGTGGTATCATGGTGACCAACCTTGATATGAATTTGTCCTCCTTCGGAAAACTCTACAGCCTGTTCAAACGGTGTATCATAGTAAATAAGGTGTTCCGCCGCATCACCAGTTCCTTTGACTATGTATGCTTCAATCTCTCCGGCACCAAACTGATAGCCCGCCTCCATGAAGCCTTCTCCCTCATAAACGCTATCGCACATCAGCATAAGACCGGAAAAAGACTGAAGGTGTGATACTTCCGGCCCGCGCGGCAATGCGACGAGCGTTTCCCGCTCACCGATATAAGTGCCGCCACCTCCCGTTACGATCTGATTAAAGTAAATCCAGCCATTTGTCGCGAAACCGGAGCCCCATTTTGCGGAGTATAATGTAATGAATTGTCCGGCATTCATACCAAAGCCGATAGGGATCAGCAGGCCAAAGGCAACGATGATACGGACAGGAACCCACACATGATTAAAACGTTTGCCGAAAGGTGTTCCCGTTTGTGCTGTTTCAATCAAAACCGCGCCGATAAAGTACGAAATGATCAGCGCACCGATAACGATGATGCCCAGACTGTAGATAATGAACATGCCGTGCAGGGCTTCCTGAAAATCCGCCATGATATTAAGGTATGTCAGTTCTTGTGAGCCAAAGAAGCCGGGTATGCCGAATACCATGTCCAGAAGACGGAATGCGATATCCTGATCCGGATTTTCGGTGAGAACGTATTCATGTAAACTGCCCGGAAGGCCGATGGCCGCGGCGTGCGCGCTTTTTGCAAAAAAGCTCATCAAAACCAGGCCAAATTGAAAGGCGACAAGAATGATGCCGAAGAAAATAGCGAAGAAGATCAGAATCTGATCAATGTTTTTCCAACTGAATTTTAAGTGCCGTCTTGCTTCTGAAATAACGTGCCGAACGCCGAATTGTCCTGACATGCTGGAACGCAGATACGGGTGGTTGGACGGTAAAATGCCAACAGCGTTGTAGATCAGGGCAATAATGAAAGCCAGGGAGGTAAAGCCGTCCTTGGAGATCTCGCGCAGGCGCGGCTTTATGCCCGGAAGGAACATATAGCGTAATACGTCTTTTTTTGTTATCGCGATATTCATTTTATTCCTGCATTACTCCTATTCGTACTTCTGCCTTAATGAATCCTGTTGTATTTTGTCCTGTGCCATTTCACCAATTTCACCACCGGCTTTTTTCAGGTTTTCGCCCGCGCCTTGCAGGCTTTGACCGATCATACCGCCGCTCACAGTCACTTTCTGGATCAAACCGCCCGGATCAGTGCTGCCTTCATCGTTGAATGTCTTCACGTTTGCGTTCATCCAACGCAGGATACTGTTCGGAACCATATCGATCAGCTTGAAACATGACATGCCGATCATATAAACCAGGATGGCGTAGACAATGGTGAAGAAGAATTCATCAATGGGGCCGCGGAATTGTTCCAGTGTGTTAATACGTTCCAGTGGCGATGCTTCGTTAATCCCGCAGAATCCGACGGAGTTACTTTCGAACCCGGTCAGGTTTGAGATTACAATGAAGAAGATGTCGTTCAGTACCTTTACCATAGCGGTGAAGATAAGGATCGAGGAGATTAATCCCAGTACAATCATAATCGGGCGGAAGAATATCTCAAAGATCAGGAAATACCCGTCTGCGGCCGCATCGCCGGGCAGTCCTTCCCCATCAATGCGTAAGTGAGCCAGCGCCCAGAGCGGTACACCGACCATGGCCTCAAATAATCCTTTGACCCATCCGCCGACGGCGAAGAAGAAATACAGGAACGGCATGAACGGAATGACGTAGAACAGAATAAAGCCAACAAGCAGGCCGATGGCTGCTACGGCCGAGAAAAATCCTGCACCGGCCATGCCGATTGCGCCTGCATGGGCATCAAAGAGGTATGCAAATCCCCCTGCGGCACCACTGGCGACAGAAAAGCCGAGGTTCCGGATAGAGCTTTCAATCAATGTGCGTCCCATCATTGCAAGCTGGGCCAGCGGGTGAATGTCGTTGTTTTTACACATATCGAACAGCCCGCCTGTTCCCAGCACGGCGTTGATAGCATCAAGGAATTTGTTGTTGGTTTGCCCTGTGTGTGACAGACCGGCGGTGTCGGAGCGGTATCCGCCGCTTTCCCAGAAATTCTGTATGATACACATGGTACTGGAATAATCCGAGTGGCCGGGCATCTGGAAGTTAATTTCCCGCCCCTGTTCACTTTCCGGACAGAACCGTGTTCGTGCCAGGATGTTATCGTCCTGCTGCATTTTTTCTTTTTTCACGTACTCCATGATCGCAGGATATTTTGTTGGGCGAGGAACGGCATGCGCGGCTACGGCTATTGTTCCGTTGACCTGTGCGACCTTGTTGTACCAGATGGCGGCGCCGGCCCAGCCATATAAATAAAGCTCTGGATCGACTTCCCAGATGTCAGACTCCCTGTCCATATTGACAGCTTCGACAATACAATTCTGTAAGTTGTTATACATGTTCACATAAGACGCGTTCTTGAATTCGGAATCGGGCAATCCGTTTTCCTCATAAGGAAGGCCATAGAGTTCGTGTACGGGCGGTTCCATGATGCGGTTGTCTACGGCGGCATAAGCACGCATAAAGTTATGGGCGTAACCTATAATTTCCTCTACATATGCCGCACCGCCATTGCCGATACCGTTATCGCCAGCGCAGGCAGATTGCAGGCCGCCAGTCCACCATGCCTGCATAATGCTGTACAGGCTTTCCTGAATAAAGTATGCGCCGCTTTCCGGATCCAGTGACGTTGTTGACAGTTGGAGTTCCCCGCAATCCGGACGGACAAAGCCTTTTTCATCGGTAAAAGTCGGGTCCAGCTGCCCGAAACGAATATAGATATCGCCGTTGTTGGACATCTCAAGCGCTGTTGCATAATTGGTTCCCGCCAGCTCGGACGCGGCAACGCCGATGTCGTCGCCTGTCGATACGACATAGGCGTCAATGACGTGTCCGTATTTGTCTTCTTCCGCGTAATCACAGGCATGGGCCATCATGAAGAATGCGGGCAGGTGCATCATTTCCGGCGCGTTCGGCACTCCAACCAGCGTTTCCGGATCACCCAGGTAAGTTCCTTGCAGGGTCTGGTTGAAGGTAAGCCAGCCGTTGGTTGCAAAGTTAGAGCCGAATTTGGCTGCGTACAGTGTAATCCACTGGCCGCTGTTCAGGCCGGAAGCGATGGGAATGATCAGGCCGATGGCGGCGACAAGCCGTAACGGTGCCCATGCGTGGTTAAAACGTTTTCCAAACGGTGTGCCTGTATGGGCGGTTTCTGCAACGATGGCTGTCACAAAGTAGGCAAGGATCAGGCAGCCGACGACCAATATGGCCTGACTGTACAGGGAAAACATATTCTGAAGTCCGACGTGGAAAGCGGGCAACATGCCTTCCACATGGTTTCCGAACAGGTCCGGCACACCAAACACCATATCCAACATGCGGTAGGCCAAGTCATACTGTTCCTGTGCGGCGGAAATAACGAACCAGTTATCAAACGGCCCGCCGCCCGCGAAGGCCGAGCTTGTCGCCGCCATCAAAATTAAAATCAGAAACTGTGATACAAACAGTAAAAGCCCTGCCAGAACTGCAAAAAATATTATGACCTGGTCAATTGTTTTAAGGGAGTAATTTATATTTCTGGATGCCTCGACAATAACATGGTGTATGCCATATTTCCCTTTATTCTCTTTTTGAAGGTATGGATGGTTGTTTGGCAATATGTTGACAGCATTAAAAACCAGCGCAATCAGGTAAGACAGGTTTGTAAAACTGTGTTCCGAAAAATGCCGAAAGCGCCCAGCAATGCCGGGCGTTAAAGTGTATGCGAAGAATTTTTTTGCTAATCCTGTATCCGCCATTTATAGGGTTACTCCCTTTCAGTTGGCGGTGCGTCAGGCGTTCCTGTGTCTCCGGATGACGTGTCGCCGCCATCACCGCCGCCGCCTGTGTCACCACCACTATCACCGCCGCCGCCTGTATCTCCACCGCCGCCGGTGCCGGTACCGGTGCCACTACCTGTGCCGCTGCCCGTATCTCCGCCGCCTGATGTTTCCGGGGCTGGCGGTTGTGCCGGTGGTGTCTGGGGTTGTTCTTGCTGTTGTAATCTTTCTGCCATTTCTATTGCGCCCGGTACCATTTCACCTGCACCTCTGGCAGCAGAGGTCAAGGCGCCACCGATCTGACCGCCGATCATGTGACCACCGATAGCAGCGTACTGAACCATGCCTTCTGTCGGATCATCGCGCTGATCACCGAAGGTAGACAATGATTGTCCCATCCAGCGAATAATAAAGTTCGGAACCATGTCGATCATTTTGAACGAGGCGGTTGCCATCATGTAAATAATGATCGTGTAAATAACGGTATAGAAGAATTCGTCCACGACATTGCGCCGGAAGATTTCGATCGCTTCTCCGACATCTCCGCCGCCGACATCGGGCTGTGCTATGTCCGGTTCATAACCGCTCAGGTTCACGATAACCAGATTGAAAATTTCGTGCAGTATGTGCGCCAGCGCCGTGAAGATGGCGAAACCACCAACAAGTCCAAATACGGTCAGGATAGGCCGGATGAAGATTTCGAAGATCAGGAAATATCCGTTGTTGGCCGAGTTTCCGGGGAAGCCGTCACCATCAATACGCAGGTGAGCCAGTGCCCACAAAGGTGCGCCGACCATGGCTTCAAAAATTGTTTTGACCCATGCGCCGACCGCAAAGAAGAAATAAATGAAGGGCAGGAACGGGACAACGTAATACAAAGTAAAGCCGATACCCAGACCGATTGTCGCGATCGACAGGAAGAAGCCGCTCAATGCCTGCGCGCTTGCGCCGACATGTGGATCCAGCGCCGTTCCCGCACCGCCTGCGGCGGCGAACATAATAGCGCGGCCAAGATTTTCAATTGCACTGTCAACGATTCCCTTGCCCAGCGCGATTAACTGCACCATCGGGTGTGTTCCTACAGCGCACCCCTCACGCCAGTTATCGGGCGCACCTGTCGGTCCTGGGAAGGGGTCGATCATACAAAACAGGCCATATGTTCCGAACAGCATGTTAATAGCATCGAAAAAGATATTTCCCTGAATCGGACTTTCGTTGGTTGTTTGGTCGTTGGCCCAGTACTTATAAGATTCATTCATGGACTGGGCGACAATCAGGTTACCGGTTTGGTCAATTGACGGAATGGGCGTGTTTTCAGCAAGGTTCGGGTTGAACCGCTCACTTCCCAGGCTAGCCCCGTCCTGTTTCTGGCGCTCCTTTTCAACCAGTTCCATCAGTTCCGGGTAACTTTTGGCTGTCGGCACCGTATATACTGCATCGAAAAACTTTCCGTTAATATCGGCAAGGTCGTTATAGGCAATACCGGCGCCGCCCCATCCGCGTGCCAGAATTTCCGGACGGACAATCAGGTTCAACTGGGCACGGAACAGGTTGAATAATCCTGTTACATAACCGCTCATTTGCGCCTGCATGACCGTTAACACGGCTTCCTTGACGGCTGTTGGCGGCTCATAACGCAGATCGGCACACTCTTCGGCATCCAGCAGGATTCCGGCTTTCCAGCAATCACGGTCATCGAGAGGCTGGTCATTCGTTACTATTAAAGCTCTTGGGAAACGTTCACCCAATGCACGCAAAGTTGGATGATCCCATAGTGCACGGACAAGGTTATAATAAGCTTCCTGTACGGCTTCCGCCTGTACACCACGATTATCGTCACCGTCAAAGGCGGCAAGCGGCACGGTAACTTTCCCGCAATACGGTTTAACGTAGCCGGTTTCGTCGGGGTATTCCGCCGGATCATGATGCCCAAACGTAATGACGATATCGCCGCTTTGGAAAAATGCCTTGGCGCCGATGTAATCAGTACCTTCAAAGTTCAATGCCTGCGTGCCGGTGGTCAGGTATGGTTGGATCAGGATACCTTCGGCATCGCCGGGTGCAGGGCAGTGGTTCGCGGCGCCTGGCGGTTTTACACCAATACAGTATGCTTCACGGCAGGTGTGGATGACGGCCATCAGTGCAACAAGTTCATCAATCTGCGGTGTTTGCGGGCGGGCCAGAAGTGTCTGGGTCTGAACGCCCATCACGTTTTCCAGGCCGTTGTTGTAAACTAGCCAGCCGTTGGTGGCGAGGCCGGAACCCATGCGCGCGGCAACCAGCGTGATGTACTGGCTGGCGTTAAAGCCCCAGTTCAAAGGAACCAGCAGACCTACGGCAACAACCAGACGGAACGGCGCGTAAATGTGTGAGAAGCGTTTGCCGAACGGTGTTCCTGTTTGTGCGGTTTCGGCAATTACCACGACCACGTAGTACAGGAAAATCAGAACGGCGACGACAAGCAGAGCAAAATTATAAAACTGGAACAGGGCGTGCAGGCCGGCATGGAACGGTGTGGGCAGTGTACCGTTAATGGCAGAGCCAAAGAAATCCGGAATTCCGAACACGTGGTCTAGCAGCAAAAATGCAATATCGGTCTGCGGGTTCGGGGTTGCGAACAATCCCTGAAACACGCCACCGGCATAGGCACTGTTGATGATGAATCCCAGGATGAGGGCAAAAAACTGTAACAGCAGGACTATAACGCCAGCCATGATGGCAAAGAAGACAATGACCTGATCAATATTTTTACGGCTTATTACAATATGGTTTGCGGCAGCCATGATGGCCTGCCGCGCGTTGAACTTTCCGATATTTGCCGGGTTTGTGTAGGGGTGGTTTGCGGGCAGGATCCGCACTGCCTGATACACCTGTGCAATCAGGAACGCGAAATAGCCGAATCCGGATGTAAACAGTTCCTGTAATCTTGGAAGAATACGCGGCATGAAGAGATAGCCCGCGATATCGCCAGTCTTGATTTTTCTCTCAGTATTAAATGTGGGTACGTTGTGTGTCATCCCGCCCTGATCGTTCCGTATTTGTTGCCCTGCACAATAAAGGGATAAATTTATCTATCCGATACATTATAATAGCATAGCAAAATTGCCCTATTCCAATTTCAACACAAAAAGGCCATATTTGCTATGGCCTTTTCATATCAAGTAATTGATTTTACAGAACTATTTAGGTGTATTTAGCCGGCTTTGCGCAGGGGTTTGTATTTTATGCGGGTTGGCGTGTCTGCGTCCTTACCCATGCGGCGTTTATAGTCTTTTTCATAGTCTTCATAATTGCCTTCGAACCATTCCACGTGGGAATCGCCTTCAAAAGCCAGAATATGCGTAGCCAGACGGTCGAGGAAGGCCCGGTCGTGAGAAATGATGACCGCACAGCCTGGAAAACGTTCCAACGCCTCTTCCAGCGCCGACAAGGTTTCCGTATCCAAATCGTTGGTCGGTTCGTCGAGCAGGATGACGTTGGCTTCCTTTTTCAGCATTTTGGCAAGGTGTACGCGGTTGCGCTCCCCGCCGGAGAGCTGGCCGACCTTCTTTTGCTGGTCCGGCCCTTTGAAGTTGAAGGCCCCGACATAGGCGCGGGAGGATTTTTCAATCTTGCCCAGTTGCAGCATATCAAAGCCGTCGGAGATTTCTTCCCACACCGTTTTGTCGTCGTTCAGGGAATCGCGGGACTGATCAACGTACCCTAACTGGACCGTATCCCCGACAACGAATGATCCTGAATCGGGTGTGTCCTGCCCGGTAATCATTTTAAACAGGGTGGATTTACCGGCGCCGTTCGGACCAATGACACCGACGATGCCGCCGGGCGGCAGTTTGAAGGACAGGCCGTCAATCAGCAGGCGGTCACCAAAGCCCTTGGAAATATTCTGCGCGTCGATGACTGTGCCGCCAAGGCGTGGGGGTGTCGGGATAATGATTTGCGCGTTGCCGACTGTTTCGCGTTCCGAATCCGCCAGCATTTGTTCGTATGCGCTGATACGCGCCTTGGACTTTGCCTGACGGGCCTTTGCACCCTTGCGTATCCATTCCAGTTCGCGGGTCAGTGTTTTCTGGCGGGCGTCTTCGGCCTTTTCTTCCTGCGCCATCCGTTTGGACTTGGCTTCCAGATAAGCAGAATAGTTGCCTTCGTACGGTATGCCCTGTCCGCGGTCGAGTTCCAGGATCCAGCCGGTCACGTTGTCGAGGAAGTAGCGGTCGTGGGTAATCATTACGACTGTGCCTTCATAATCGCTCAAGAATCTTTGCAGCCATGCGACGCTTTCCGCGTCGAGGTGGTTGGTCGGTTCGTCGAGCAGTAGCAGGTCCGGTTTTTCCAACAACAGGCGGGCGAGCGCGACGCGGCGCTTTTCACCGCCGGAAAGATTTTCAACCGACGCATCACCGGGCGGGCAACGCAGGGCATCCATCGCCATATCGATGGTGCGGTCGAGTTCCCAGCCGTCGGCCGCATCGATTTTTTCCTGCAATTCACCCATTTCGGCCATCAGGGCGTCCATGTCGCAATCCGGGTCGGCCATTTCCGCGCCGATGGCGTTGTAACGGTCGACCATGGATTTGATTTCACCCAGACCTTCCATCACGTTTTCCGCCACGGTTTTGCTGTTATCCAGTTGCGGTTCCTGTTCCAGGTATCCGACTTTCGCGGTTTTTTCCGCCCAGGCTTCGCCGTTATATTCCTTATCAATGCCGGCCATGATTTTTAACAGCGTCGATTTACCCGCGCCGTTCGGGCCGAGAACGCCGATTTTTGCGCCGGGGAAGAAGCTTAAGGTTACGCCGTTCAAAACCGTTTTTCCGCCGGGATAGGTTTTGGTCAGGCCGTTCATGACATAGATATATTGATAAGACGCCATATTTGTTCCCATTCTTTGAATTCAGCTGCGTTTTAGCATATAGTCTACGTGAAACAAAGAGGCAAAGATGGCAGAAAAGGAAGTATTGAGCGCATCCCAGAAGGCGCTGATCGAAGCGACAAAAAGCCGCGCGAGTTTTTCCGGTCATGCGCATGGTAACGCGCTGGGTGCCGCCGGATATGTCTCCGATACGGATGACAGTTGTGATTTTCTGGCAACAACCGGACAAACGACAATCTTTAATCCACCCGAAGGCGGTTTTGGCGACATTCTGATCGGAGCGGCATGGCAGAATATCAAAAAGGAGCGCGGCGGATTTTTTAGTAAACTAAAAAGCAAGGCAGTGGATGCGGGTGTCGATCTGGATCTTGGCGTCATGTATGAATTGCAAAACGGGAAGGTTGGATGCGTACAGGCGTTTGGCGGCACGATGGGCAATTATGAAGCGGAACCCTATCTGGCGTTAAGTGGTGATGACCGGACCGGCGATGACGACGATGACGACGAACACGGCAATGATGAAATCATCCTGCTGAACGGGCAGAAATGGCCGGAAATCAAGCGGTTGCTGATTTATCTCTATATCTATGAAGGGGTACAGAACTGGGCGCAGATCGCCCCGCAAGTGCAACTTCTGGTTCCGGATGAAAAGCCGATGGTGGTGACGTTGCATACGTATAAGTCCGAATTATGCCTGGCGGCCGTGGCGCGGATGGAAAATATCCGTAACGGTATCCGTATGACCAATATTACGGAATATTATCCGGGGCACCCGTCTATGGATCGTGCTTTTGGCTTCGGGATAGAGTGGGAAGACGGCGAGAAATAGGATACTCTTGTCGAAATACGTGATTCCCTATAACACGCGGCCTGCATGATTGATTTAACAACACTGGAACTTTTTATTCTCGCAACCGGGGCTTTGGGCCTTGGCATTATCATGCTGCTGAAGGGCGGAACATGGACGATTGATGCAGCCGTTTATGTCGCACGCAAAGCGCATATGTCGCCGATGCTGATCGGGTTTACGATTGTGGCGTTTGGAACATCACTGCCGGAGCTGATTGTCTCTGTTAACGCCAACCTTACCGGCCTTCCCGGTATCGCGATCGGGAATGTGATCGGATCAAATATTGCGAACATTTTGCTGGTGCTTGGTGCAACGGCGACGGTGACGACGCTGGTCGTGGTTCCGCGTGATATTGTACGTGATAGCGTTGTGATGATCCTTGCGACCGTCCTTATGACCGTCTTGATACTGGACGACCAGATCAGCCGCCTTGCCGGTATTGGTATGGTCGGTGTTTTGCTGGCCTATGTTATCTGGCAATACCGGCTGGCCAAAAGCGGTAAAATCACTGTCGAGATGGATGTCGAGGATTCAGATTATAAAAATGTATGGATGGCCGTCAGCTTCCTGTTCCTTGGGCTTGTGTTTATCGCCCTGGGCGCGGAATTCCTGGTACGGGGTGCTAAAGTCTGTGCGGAAATTATAGGCGTTCCGGACGCTGTCATCGGGCTTAGTATTATTGCACTTGGGACATCGCTGCCCGAACTGTCGACGTGCGTGATCGCGGCGATGCGCCGCCAAACCGACCTGATCATCGGGAACATATTGGGGTCTAACGTCTTCAATATCCTGATGATCCTTGGTGTGGCATCCATTGTGAAACCGATTGCAGGCGGGCAGATTGCCGAGCAGGTCGCAAAGGTCGATATCTGGGTGGTTTTGGCGATTTCCGTGATTTTTGCGTTGTTGCTGTTTTTCTACCGAAAAATCGACCGTGCCGTGGGGATTGTCTTTATTCTTTTGTACATTTTATACATCGCGGCAATTTATGCGTTATACTTACAGGGTACGACCTTCATCTAGTCCCGCAGTTAAAGAGGCGATTATGAGCGATAAAGACATAAAACCGATTGATGCCCAGGATGATGACCTGCCGGACGTGGACTACGACAAAATCGTTTACGGCGCCAGTGTCAGCCGCGTAAACAAAGGCGACGAACTGGACCTGATGGAAGTCGATCCGACGCTTGTGAACTGCATGATCGGTATGGGCTGGGATCTCAAGAATTTTGAACAGCTTCCGCTCGACCTGGATTCCAGTGTTTTCCTTTTGAACAAAGACGAAATGACGCGGGAGAACGAGGATTTTATTTTCTACAACAACCCGCATGACAAAGTCGGTGCGATCAAACATGATGGCGACAGCCGGACAGGTGCGGGCGATGGCGACGATGAAACAGTTACGATTAAGCTGACCAAGCTGAGCTTTGATGTCATTAAAATTGTTTTTGTTATTTCCATTTACGATGATGAACTGGTCGGGCACTCATTCAAAGATGTCCGGAACGTGTATTTCCGTTTTGTGAATATCGACAGTGATCACGAACTTTTCCGTTTTGAACTGGACGATATGGAGCATGAGCTGGCCGATGCCGGTGCGTTGATTGTCGGCGAAATGGAGCGGGTCGGCCCGAAATGGGTTTTCCGCGCGCTAGGCGAGCCGGTAAAAGACGGGCTTTCTGAAGTTGCTACCAATTACGGGATTGTCGTTGCAGAACGGGTTCAGGCGTAAAAAAGTTTTTCCTTACATTCCACGACCGTGTTTCATGCCCAGCAGTTGCTGTGCTTGAATTTTCGGTGACTTTCCGCCGCCACCGCCATATTGATCGGAGAAGCGTTCTTTAGATGTCAGTTCACGTTCCAGCAGAGCTTCGATGTCCGGCATCAGCCCCATTTTCAATTCCTGAACACACGCATCAAAAAATTTGCAGCATTTTTCTTCGTAGTTGTAAATTTCTTCGAGACTATCGACGCCTTTGACCTTGAGAACTTTGTTATCCCATTTGTCGCTCGACCCGGTTGCCGGCTTGTAAATGGCTATGAAAATCTGTTCCAGCGGTTCTTTTCCTTCCGGCGGTGTGTCGTAGAGCATTTGCAGCTCTGCTTCGATCTCATCGCCGTCCGGTCCCATGCGCACTTCGGCGCTACAGGTCGCGCTCTGCTCGTCATCGTAGACAGACCAGAGTGAATTTTCATAAGGTGCAAGCGCGTACCCGACACCCAGCTTATCCATCAATTCTTTCAATAAAATGCGCATAATTCCTTTTATTATAGCCGAAAAACAATGAAAACGCTTTTTTAATTCACCTTCCAGTCTGGTACTATAGTTACAACGCTTTTTATATGAACTTAACCCTATGAAACACCTTGTTTTTTTAATTTTCGGCTTTTTTATTTTGGTGCCGCCGGCTTTTGCGCAAGGCACCGCCAAGCCTGAGAGTTTTACAGCAAAAGCAACAGCGCAGGACGCGCAAACCCTTATCACGAGCCGCTATTCGGTGTTGTTGTGGGGTATTGAAGCGGCGCATGTTGCAGGTACGCCATTATCCCTTCACGGCCGGACGGCGATGGATACATTGATCTCGGAACAGCCGGTGCGGTGCGATATTGTCAGCTGGCGCGGACAACAGCCGGTCGCGCGATGCGCCAATACGCACAATGTCGATCTTGCGGCCAGTATGCTGCAAAAAGGGTTTGCCGTGGTGCAACGGCAGAGTGTTGTCGGCACACCGTATGAGGAGCTGTACACTACGGCGGAAAACACTGCCAAGGCGCAGAAAAAAGGAATATGGGCACAAGCATTGAGCGAAAACCCGGCTCCTGCTGTATCCATTGCGGCGATGGATGACCAGATGTTGCTGATCGGATCGGTCGCCGGTAGTTCTTTGCTGGTCCTGCTTATACTCAGCTTGCTTATGTGGCGGGGGTTTAAAAATACCGAAAAGCTTTTGAAACGCAGCATGGCGATGACGCGCGCACAGGAAGAACGTATGCGCAAGCGCGAAAAGTTTGTCGTTGCCGCTATGCTGGAAGGGGAGTTGCTGTCCAATAAAGGAAAGGTCGAAGCGTTCCTTGTAATCAACCGGGATATGATGGAAGGGCTGATGTCCGCCAAAGCCAATAACAGGCCGCACAAATATCAGGAGAGCACGGAGATTATCCAGAAGACGCCGATTCTGGCGCGGTCCATTTTTGACGGGAATACGGACAAGCTGGAATTGCTTGGCCCGCAAATAGCCAAGGATATTGTGCAGCTTTATAACAGTATTCATGCGGAAGCGGATTATATTACACTGCAGAAAAGCATGCCGATTGAAGAAGCTATTAATGAAGCGCAAAAAATTATCCTTAGGGCTGAACAGCTTTTAGATCCGATTGATCAGGTGGCGCAGGGGCTGCAAATTATCCTGAGTGATCGTAAACGGCCTTACGTGTCCGCTATCAAGGATGAGGATATGCTGACGATTGACTAGTCTTTCGTGCCGGTGATTTTGGCCTGCGCCGTTTTCTTTTCCCTGAAATGCAGTTCGACATCCTGCCCGGTTTTCATGCCGTCGGTAGTCGAAATAACATGTCCTTTCGCGTCCTTCACCACCGCATAGCCGCGGTTCAGGATGCTTTCGTAAGACAGGCTGTCGAGCAGCCGGGCGGTCTGGCCGAGGGTACGCTCCATCTTGTCGATATTTTGTTTTTGTGCTCGCAGCAAATTTGTAAATGCGCTGTCCAGCCTTGTTTGTGAACGTTCCAGCCCATGGCTTGGTGGCTTCAGTTGTCCGGATATGACCGATAAGGCAGATTGTTTTTGCTGCACAAATGCGCGCAGCAAAGATGAAAACTTGTCGGATATGAAATCAATAATTTGCTGTTTTGATTCCAGCAATTGCTGCGGGTTGCCGAGGCTTGCGGCCTGCGCGGCCAGCATATTTTTGTATTCGGACAGGCGGCGGGTCAGCGCCTGCGCCATGCGGGCCTGCTGTTGCAGCGTCCATGCCATCAGGTCGGCCCGCACCGGTACGGCCATTTCGGCTGCGCCTGTCGGTGTCGGGGCGCGGCGGTCGGAAGCAAAGTCAATCAGGGTCGTATCGGTTTCATGTCCGACGGCGGAGATTAGCGGAATGTCGCTGGCCGCGGCCGCCCTTACCACCACTTCCTCGTTAAAGGCCATCAGGTCTTCGAGCGAGCCGCCACCGCGCGCGACGATGATGAGGTCCGGGCGTGGGACGTTTCCATTTTTATCCATGGCGTTAAAGCCGTTGATTGCTGCAGCAATTTGCTGCGCGGCGCCTTCGCCCTGTACCAATACGGGCCAGAGCAGCACGCGGCGCGGGAAGCGGTCGTCGAGCCGGTGCATGATGTCGCGTATGACTGCGCCGGAAGGGGAACTGACCACGCCGATGACTTCCGGCAGGTAGGGCAGTCGTTTTTTGCGCGCATCATCGAACAGGCCTTCGGCAGACAGTTTTTTGCGGCGCTCTTCCAGCATTTTTAATAATGCGCCTTCGCCCGCCATTTCAACGGATTCGATAATAAGCTGGTAACGTGAGCTTTTGGGATAGCTGGAAACCTTGCCCGTGACGATGACTTCCAGCCCGTCTTCGGGTTTGACGGACAGGCGGGAGATTGTGCTGCGCCAGCAGACGATGTTGACGACCGCGTTTTCGTCTTTCAAATCGCCATATAAGTGGCCGGAGCCGGCGAGTTTCAGCCCCGTGAATTCTCCGCGCACGCGAATACGTCCGAAGGATTGTTCCAACGTTCGTTTGACAGAATTCGCCAGATCGCCGACAGTCAGTTCCGGGACGTTGCTTGCGGTTGCGGTAGGCTTTTCCTGCGAATGTGTGAACAAGTCTGTTGCCATGGCCCAAGATGATATAGATTAATAAAGTCATCGCAAGTGGGAATGGAATATTATGACACCTGGCCTGTCGAGTTCTTATCTGAAACCGGAAGAAGAAAGCGTGGACGCGCTTTTACAGGGGGTGCCCTGGGACGAAGCGCGCAGCAAACGCGTGAGTGCGCAGGCATCAGGGTTTGTTTCCGAACTGCGCTTGCAGAAAAAAAGCGCCAGCGACCTTGAAACATTTTTTACGCATTACGGGCTGGATACGGCGGAGGGGCTGGCGCTAATGTCGATGGCGGAGGCGTTGCTGCGCATTCCCGATACGGCCACTGCAACCGCGTTGATCCGCGATAAGGTTGCGGCGACAAACTGGCTCAAGGCCGGAGCGGGGAACAAAGATTTCCTTAGCCGCGCCGCCGGACTGGGCCTGCAACTCACTGGTGGTACTATGACGTCGCTGTTTTCAAAAATGGGCGAGCCGTTGATCCGTAATGCGATGGTGCAGGCGATGCGCCTTTTGGGGCGACAATTTGTTATTGGCCAGAGCATCGAAAACGCGCTGAAAAATTCCAAACGGCCGGAAAACCTGCCGTACCGGATGTCCTACGACATGCTGGGGGAAGGGGCGCGGACGGTGGAGACGGCGGAGCGGTATTTTGATTCCTACCGTCATGCGATTGAAAGCATCGGCGCCAAGGCAGACGGGTTTGAACGCCGTCCTGGTATTTCGGTGAAGTTATCGGCGCTGCATCCGCGCTATGAATTTGCACAAAAAGACCGCTGTGTTCCCTTTCTGGCGGAACGGCTGACCGCGTTATGCGAACTGGCGGCGCAGCATAACCTGACCCTTACCGTTGATGCGGAAGAAGCGGAGCGGCTCGAGCTATCGTTACTGGTCATCGAAAAAACATTGTTAGCGTTGCAGCAAACGGAGTGGGACGGGTTCGGGCTGGCGGTCCAGGCCTATCAGAAACGCGGCTATCCGTTGATTGACCATATCGGCACGTTGGCCAAAACACATAAGCGGAAGTTACAAGTGCGGCTTGTCAAAGGTGCATACTGGGATACCGAAATCAAACGGGCGCAAGTGCTGGGGCTCACCGGTTATCCGGTTTTTACCCGAAAATCCAATACAGACCTTAGTTATCTGGCGTGCGCACATAAAATGCTGCGCCATGATTATATCGACCCGCTGTTCGCTACACATAATGTTCATACGATTTTTTCTATTCTGGACATGGCCGAGGGCAGGCCAATGGAGTTCCAGAAACTGTTCGGTATGGGCAATGCCGTATACCGCCGGTTTATGGAGCAGGAGCTAGGCAAGGTCAGTATTTATGCACCTGTGGGCGTGCATGAAGATTTGCTGCCGTATCTTGTGCGGCGGTTGCTGGAAAACGGGGCCAACTCTTCGTTTGTGAAAATGATTTATGATGCGGACGTTCCGGCGGATACGCTGGCCGCCGATCCGGTTGCCAAAGCAAAAAGCAATGAACAAAAACGCCATCCGAAAATTCCGTTGCCTGCCGATATTTACGGCGATGCGCGCAAAAATTCTGAAGGACTTGACCTTACCGACCGGGCGAGTGTGAGTTCTTTGCAATTCGCGATGGAACGCGCACACAGGAAAAGTAACAAGGGTGCGCCGCTTATTGGCGGAAAGGCGATCCGCACATCTGTGACCCAGCCTGTATTCAACCCGGCCCGCACGGAAGAAGCGGTGGGTGAAGTCTTTTTTGCCGAACTGGATATTGTGCCAAAAGCGTTTGAAACGGCGAAGACCGGGCATGTGATCTGGTCGAAAATGGAGGCATCGCGGCGCGCGATGATTTTACGCGGTTATGCTGATTTGCTGCAGCAAAACCGTACAGAACTGATGATGTTGTGCGTCAAGGAAGCCGGAAAAACGTTGGATGATGCGCGGGACGAAGTGCGCGAGGCCATTGATTTCTGCCGCTATTATGCGCAGCAAGGAGAAGCGTTGTTTGCGGAAGGCGGCGTGCGCATGCCGGGGCCGACAGGCGAATCCAATATCTACAAACATGAAAGCCGGGGGGTTTTTGTGTGTATCAGCCCGTGGAACTTTCCGCTGGCGATTTTCACGGGGCAGATTGCGGCTGCGCTGATGGCCGGGAACGCGGTGATTGCCAAGCCGGCAGAACAGACGCCATTGATTGCGTTTAAAGCCGTGGAGTTGATGTTGAAGGCGGGCGTACCGCGTGAAGTCATTACGTTGATGCCCGGTGACGGGCGGATCGGCGCTGCGCTCGTCGCGCATGCCGAGACTGCCGGAGTCGCTTTTACCGGGTCGACCGACGTGGCGTGGGAGATTAACCGCACGCTGGCGGCCAAGGACGGGCCGATTGTTCCGTTGATTGCCGAAACGGGCGGACAAAACGCGTTTATTGCGGACAGTTCGGCGCTGGCGGAGCAAGTGGTGGATGATGTGATTCATAGTGCGTTCGGATCGGCCGGGCAGCGCTGTTCCGCAGCCCGCGTGTTGTTTGTGCAGGATGATGCGGCGGATGTGATTTTGCCGATGCTGGCCGGAGCGATGCTGGAATTACGTGTCGGTGATCCGTTTGATATTGCCAGCGATATCGGGCCGGTGATTGATGAAGAAGCGCGCAGCATTTTGCGCCGTCACCGTATGAAACTGGATGGTTTCGGTAAGAAAATCGCTGAAGTTCCGGTGGATGAAGATTTAAAGAGCATGGGCAATTTCTTTGCGCCGTGTGCGTATGAGATTGATGCGCTATCCAGCCTTACCAAAGAAGTGTTCGGCCCGATTTTGCATGTGATCCGATACAAGGCAGCGGAGCTGGATGATGTTATCGAGCAGATTAATGCAACCGGATACGGCCTGACGCTGGGGATTCACAGCCGGATTGATAAAACCGTCCAGCGTATTGCCCGCAATGTGAAGGCCGGAAACGTCTATGTGAACCGCAGCACGACAGGCGCGGTCGTGGGTGTGCAGCCCTTTGGCGGGCGCGGACTTTCGGGGACGGGGCCGAAAGCGGGCGGGCCGGATTATCTGCGTGCCTTTGCCAGTGAAAAGCATGTCAGCACCGATATTACGGCAGCGGGTGGAAACGCGTCGCTTGTCATGCTATCGGAATAGCGGCATAAACGTATATACACCTGAAAAGGAAGAACGATGAAAATACTGGTAATCGGAAGTGGCGGACGTGAACATGCGCTGGTATGGCGGCTGGCGAAATCAGAACGGTGCGAAGAACTGTACTGTGCGCCGGGAAATGCCGGGATCTGCCAAATCGCCGACTGTGTGGACATCAAGGATACGGATGTCGAAGGTATTGTTGCCTTTGCCAAGGACAAGGCGATTGACATTGTTGTGGTCGGGCCGGAAGCCCCGCTGTGTATCGGGCTGGTTGATGCGCTGGAAAGTGCGGGTATCAAGGCATTCGGCCCGCGCGAAAATGCCGCGATCATGGAAGGCTCCAAGGCCTTTATGAAAGATTTCTGCAAAAAATATAATATTCCGACGGCTGGTTACGGACGTTTTACCGACATTGATGATGCCAAGGCGTTTATTGATAAAAACGGGGTGCCGATTGTCATTAAAACCGACGGGCTTGCGGCCGGAAAAGGCGTACTGATCTGCCAGAGCGTGGAAGAAGCGTATAAAGCGGCAGAAGAAATGCTATCCGGCGCAGCATTCGGCGCGGCAGGCAATGAAATCGTGATTGAAGAATTTATGGACGGCGAAGAGCTGAGTTTCTTTGCTATTGCCGATGGTGAAAGCGTTCTTCCCTTTGGCACGGCGCAGGACCACAAGCGTGTGGGCGATGGCGATACCGGCCTGAATACAGGCGGTATGGGCGCGTATTCCCCGGCGCATATGGCGACACCGGCACTTGAAAAGAAAATCATGGATACAATCATTATACCGACCGTGGACGGGATGAAGGCCGAAGGCCGACCGTATACGGGCGTATTATATGCGGGGCTGATGCTGGTGAACGGTACGCCGAAGCTGATAGAATATAATGCACGGTTCGGCGATCCGGAATGCCAGGTGATCATGCCGCGCCTTGGCAACGATTTCCTGGACGTGATCGAAGCAGCGGTAAACGGAAACCTGAAACAGTATGGCGGCAAACTGGAATGGAGTTCAAAATCATCCATCACGGTTGTCATGGCATCCAACGGGTATCCGGGCAGCTATGAAAAGGGCAGCGTGATTAAAAATGTTGATGAAGCCGAGAGGTATGAAGGTGTGAAAGTGTTCCATGCGGGCACTGCACGTAACGACGACGGCGAACTGGTCAATGTTGGCGGGCGCGTTCTGAACATCACGGCCGGCGGGGATAATATTGGTCATGCCAAGCGGCTTGCGTATGAAGCGATTAAAAAAATCGACTGGCCGGGCGGGTTTTGCCGGTTCGACATCGGCTGGCGCGCGGTCAAGGCAGAAGAAGAGAAAGCAGCATAGCCATGACGTTGAAAGCCAAAGAAAGTAACCAGAACGACCAGTCATTCTATTCATCTGTCGGTGGGGGCATGTCCCGCCTCGCACGGTTTGAAGAAGGCGAGAAGATTTTCAGCATCGGTGAGGTGCGTAAAAACGCCTATATCATCGACCACGGCGAAGTAAACATTCTCGACAAGGATGGGAAGGTCCTTTGTGTTCTAAAAGCCGGAGATATTTTCGGTGAAATGGCGCTGGTAGATGCCGGTGCGCGTACAGCTAATGCCATCGCCGCCAAAGACACGAATGCTTTTGTCATTCCCCGTAAAATGATTGAAAAGCGCATGCACGGCCTGGACCCGATGATTTCGCTGTTGATTGGTTTGCTGATTGAGCGTTACCGAGTCACCCGTATTCACATGCCTGAATCCATCCGTGAAGAAGGCGTTGAATACCTGGTGGAAAAGCTGGCGAAAAACCAGGGTACAGAAGAGCTGCAAACTTTCCTGAACACGCAGGCGTACAAAGAAACGGCAATGCATGAATTGTCGATGGAACAGGAATTGCGTCAGGCGCTGATGAAAAAGGAATTTGTGCCGTTCCTGCAGCCGATTGTCGAATTGCCGTCGCGCAAGATTATCGGGTTTGAAGCGCTGATCCGATGGAATCACCCGGAACGCGGGATCGTCGGGCCGTTTGAATTTGTGCCCGTGGCCGAACGCACGGGCGTTGTGCAATTGCTCGACATGATGATGATTGAAAAAGCGTGCGAGGCTCTGCCTGATCTATTGGCGGCGGCAGGGCATGACGATATCTATGTTGGGGTGAACTTGTCCGGTATCAACTTTGAAACAACGGACATGCTGAGCAGTATCGGCAATATCCTGAAACTGTATGATACCGATCCAAAGCATTTGCGCCTTGAAATCACGGAAAGTGCGTTGATCGACGATCCGCAAGGGGCGGAGGAAATTTTAAAAGGCCTGAAAGACCTTGGGCTGAAAATTGCGCTGGATGACTTTGGTACGGGGTATTCCTCGCTGTCTTACCTGCACAAATTTTCGATTGATACGATCAAGATTGACCGCGCCTTTGTCGACAAAATAGACCAGAACCCGAAAAGCCTGGATATCGTGCGCGCGATTATCGGCCTTGCCAAAACCTTCAAGCTGGAAACAGTTGCGGAAGGGATTGAGCGTGATGAGGAAGCGGTGGCTGTTGGCTCACTCGGCTGCGACCGGGGGCAGGGATATTATTTCAGCAAGCCTGTTTCGATTGACGAGGCTAAGGCGCTTTTATCCGCCTAACGTTTTCCGGCGAAAAATTCCTTTAATACCTGCCCGCATGCATCGGCTTCAACGCCGGTGGTGATATTGATTTTGTGGTGGCATGTCGGCTGTTCAAAAAATTTTCCGCCATGGGCGATGCCGCCGCCTTTGGGGTCCGATGCGCCGTACACCAGCCTGCGGATGCGGGCGAAGGCGATAGCGCCCGCGCACATCGCGCAGGGCTCCAGCGTCACATATAAATCATATTCGGGGATACGCTGAACGCCCAGCTTCTCGCATTGTTCGCGGATGACCAGTATTTCCGCATGGGCGGTGGGGTCGGATAATTCGCGTGTGCGGTTGCTGTTGCGTGCGACGATTTTGCCGGTGCGTGCATCCACCAAAACCGCGCCGATCGGCACTTCATCGCGCATTCTCGCTTTTTCCGCCTCTTCCAATGCGGCGCTCATCAGGGTATTGTCATGGCTTTCAGACATGCAGCTACATATACGGGAAGCAATGGTCGAGAGTAAAGGTAAATTGGTAAAAGGCAGGCCAGACATGAAAATCGGATTAATGGCATTGGGTTTGATCATGGCGGGCAGCATCGCGGCACTGGCGATGAGCCAGGCACAGGATGGAACCAAAACCTATAGCTGGCGGTACAAAATGACCGTAACCGTTGAAACCCCGGAGGGGGAGAAGTCCGGTTCTGCTGTACGTGAAGTCACTGTAATATTTGTTCCAAGACATGATCCGAATCCTAATAATCCACAATATGATGTCGGAAAGAAGTTAAAGGGAGAAGCCGTTGTTGTGGATTTAGGGAAACGCGGCAAGGTTTTTGCTGTGCAAAGTCATAATGATTATTCTTTACCTTTTAGAGTTTTTAAAGGTCCACCCGGCTTAACTATTGAGGGCGCGGAATACTACAGCCAGCTTATGGCTCAAAAAGAGCTTCCTATTTCTGAATATCCAATGTTTGTGATGTTTGAGGATCTAAATAACCCATTATCTGTTCAATTGGCATATGGGAGCGAGCCTACATACAAAAAAGAAGGAAATCCTTATACGTTGCAAAACAATTTTGAAAAGATTTTTGGACAAGGGGTTAAGCTGAAAAAAGTTCAAATAGAAATGACAAACGAACCCCTCGTTTATAAAATTAGAGAAGCATTACCTTGGATAGACGAATATCACAATCAATACTTTGATGGAAAAGGCATACACACTGCGAATTTTAAAAATAAGCTAGCAAATAGATTGGGATCTGGCTCTTTTACGACAGATAAAGGAGTAAAATAAAATGAATATAAACATCATAAATGCTTTATTAGCAATGGATTCCTATAACAGGGACTATGATGCAGGGTAATTTATGACAGGCGAAAGAATAGCAAAAGTGATGGCGCGGGCGGGGGTTTGTTCGCGCCGGGATGCGGAGCGGATGATTGCGGATGGGCGCGTCAGCGTGAACGGCGCTGTTTTGCAAACGCCTGCGACGATTGTAAGCGATGCCGATGACATTGTTGTGGACGGCAAAGCCTTGCCGCAAAAACAGGCCACGCGGTTGTTCCTGTACCATAAACCCGAAGGGCTGGTAACGACGGCGCGCGATGAAAAGGGGCGTCAGACAGTGTTTGATGCGCTGCCTTCTGATTTGCCGCGCGTGGTATCCGTCGGGCGGCTTGACCTCAATACCGAAGGATTACTGTTGCTCACCAACGATGGCGGGTTGTCCCGTTACCTGGAGCTGCCTGCTACTGGCTGGGTGCGGACATACCGTGTACGTGCGTTCGGCAAGGCAGACCAGAAGGCGCTCGATAAACTGGCGAACGGCATCACGGTTGACGGGGTGAAATACGGGCCGATCAAGGCCGTTTTTGAATCGCGGCAGGGATCGAATATATGGCTTAGCCTGTCGCTGGCGGAAGGAAAAAACCGGGAGGTGCGGCGCGTGCTGGAAGCGCTGGGGCTGCAGGTCAACCGGTTGATCCGCGTATCCTACGGCCCGTTTGAGCTGGGCAAGCTGGATAAAGGGTCTGTTGCGGAAGTGCCGCAGGACAAGCTGCAGCAAGCATGCGCGGGGTATTTCAAGGGATGAAAATTTCGGGCGGAACATTTCGCGGGCGCAGATTGATCGTACCGAAGGGCGATGCGGTTAGGCCGACAACGGACAAAGTGCGGCAGGCGATTTTTAATGCGCTGAACAGCCGCGGAGTGATTGCGGGCGCGCATGTGCTCGACCTGTTCTGCGGAACGGGCTCACTGGGGTTGGAGGCACTGTCGCGCGGCGCATCGACCTGTACCTTTATTGATAACAGCACAGAATCATTGAAAGCCTGTAAGGCCAATATCAAGACATGCGAGGCGCATGAGTCTACGTCTGTCATTTATAAAGATGTTTTGAAGCTCCCGGTTTTGACGGGGCAGAAATACAGCCTTGTTTTAATGGATCCGCCATACCGGTATAATCTTGTGTTTCCTGCGCTTCAGCATTTATCGGACATGGGCTGGATTGCCCGTGAGGCGGTTATCGTGATTGATTGCGAAAAAAGCGCAGATGAAAACCTGCCCGCCGGGTTTGATTTGCTGGATGTCAAAAATTACGGCGATGTGAAAGTTATTCTAGCCGAATATACCGGAATAGATCGCGATCAGTAATCCGCCGCCCAGAATAACGCGGTAGATTGCAAACGGTGTGAAGGTTGATTTTTGCAGCCAGCCCATCATCAGCGAGATAGCCACCCAGCCGGACACAAACGCCAGAACGGCCGCAATGACTGCGTCCATTCCCAGTGTGGCGTTCCCTGTTTCCATGATGTCCGCTATACCCAAAATGCCAGCGCCCGCGATGGCGACAATGGCCAGAAGAAGCGAGAAATGCGCAGATTCTGTGCGGGTATAGCCCAGCACCCGCGCCGCCGTCATGGTAATGCCGGAGCGTGATGTGCCGGGGACAAGCGCCAGAATCTGCGCGCTGCCGATGAACATGGCATCACGCCAGTTCATGTGTTCCAGTGATTTTTCTGCGGGCGTATATTTGTCAGCCACCCACAATACAATGCCGAAAATCAGTGTTGTCCATGCCGTGACCTGAAGCAGGCACAGGAAAGACGGTTGCCACAGGTTTAAAAAGTAGCCCGCGACGATAACGGGAACGGAGGCGCCGACCATGTACCATGTTTTGTCAAAGCCGCTGGTTCCTTTCCTGAAAAAACCGCAGAGCATATCGGCGACGTCTTGCCTGAAATAGACAAGGACGGAAAATAATGTACCGATATGTACGGCGACATCCATGACACGGTTTTGTTCCCAGCATAAATCGGGGACGTTTTGTCCCAGCAGAGAATGAGTAAGGACGAGATGGCCGCTGGAGGAGACTGGCAAAAATTCCGTTATTCCCTGAACCAGTGCTAAAATGATAATATGCAGGAGCGGCATGTACGTGCTTTGATTGTTTAACTCTACAAAATACATACACGATGGTTTACCTTATTGGAATACTCGGATTTATCGGCGGTTTTTGTCTGGGCATCATGTTGATCGGCCTGTTCCTGAAAAACCGGAGTAAAAAAGAACTTATGGAGAACAAATCCTATCACTGGACATATGGTGTCTTCGTCTGGATAGTGGCCGGATTCGGTGCATGGGCGGCCATTGCGGCATATCATCAATATTTGTCCTAAAAATCACGCTGATAGGGTCTGTTATTAAGACAAAAATTGCGCTATTGTTTTCTCTAATATGAGAACATTGTATCACTTATGGCTGCACCCATTCTCGCGTAAGGTTCGTATTGCCCTTACGGAAAAGAAGCTTGATTTCGATCTGCAGATTGAAAAAATCTGGGAGCGCCGTACAGAATTTCTGACTATGAACCCGGCTGGCGATGTGCCGGTACTGACCGAACCGGACGGTACGATCCTGTCGAACAGCAACGTAATCTGCGAATATCTGGACGAAGTTTACCCGGCTGTGAATTTGCTTGGAAAAGACCCGGTACAACGCGCAGAAACGCGTCGGCTGGTCGGATGGTTCGACGTGAAATTCAACCGCGAGGTGTCTGACAACCTGGTCGGGGAAAAATTGATGAAGAATTTCCTCAATCTGGGTGAACCGCATGGGCCGTCCATTCGCGCCGGTCATGCGAATATTCATTATCATCTCGATTATATCGGGTTTTTGACGGAAAAAAGAAACTGGCTGGCCGGGGACGATTTTTCTCTGGCGGACATCGCGGCGGCTTCGCATTTATCGGCCGTTGATTATATCGGTGATGTGCCATGGGAAGAACACCAGGCCGCGCGGGAGTGGTATGCCCGTGTGAAATCACGGCCTAGCTTTAAACCGCTTTTAGAGGACAGAATTCCGGGTTTTACCCCGGTTGAACATTACGAAGACGTTGATTTTTAAACGTAACAATATTGGGTGTGAATGGTAGGACAAACGAAAAACCTTTTTTGTTTTGGATATGGCTATACCTGCGATTATCTGGGTCATGCCCTGCAGCAGGAAGGCGGATGGAAAATTTCCGGCACGACGCGCGACCCGGAAAAGAAAGACACGTTACGTGCGCGCGGTATCAAGGCACATATTTTCGATTATGAACGCCCCTTAGGCGACCCGGCAGCTATTCTGGACGGCGTCACGCATATTTTAATCTCTACTCCGCCGAGTGATGAAGGCGACCCGACGTTCCTGATGCACGGACAGGACATTTTGCAAATTCCGACGCTGGAATGGATCGGGTATTTATCAACCACAGGGGTTTATGGCGACCGGGATGGCGGATGGGTTGATGAAACGTCGGAAATACGTCCGAATTCGAAGCGCGGGACGCGCCGCGCGATTGCAGAAGAGCAATGGTTTTCATTGGCGCAGATGCACGGTCTTCCGGTTCATTCGTTCCGCCTGTCCGGTATTTACGGGCCGGGGCGTAGTGCACTGGATTCCGTGCGCGCCGGTGTTGCCCGCCGGATTGAAAAGCCCGGTCATGCGTTCAACCGTATCCATGTTGAAGATATTGTGCAGGTCCTTATGGCGTCGATGGCCAATCCGAATCCGCCTAGCTGGTATAATTTGGCCGATGATGATCCGGTGCCCAGCCATATGGTTATTTCCTATGCCTGTCAGCTTTTGAGTATGCCTGAGCCGCCGTTAATCCCATTCGATCAGGCGGATATGGCGCCGATGGCGCTCAGTTTTTACAAAGACAACAAGCGCGTGCGGAATGACAAGATTAAAGAAGATCTGGGCGTTACGCTAAAGTATCCTGATTATAAATCCGGGCTGGATGCGTGTCTTAAGGCTGAAGAATACGCCAAGGCGCAAATGGCCTAGGCCACTTTCTGTCCTTTTAATGCGGCCTGCAGCGGCAGACGGATAGAAACGGTCGTCCCCTTATCGATTTCGGATTCCAGCGCGATTTTTCCGCCGTGCATTTCCACCAGTTCCTTGGTGATGGCAAGGCCGAGGCCGGAGCCTTCATGGTCGCGGGTATATTCGGACGATACCTGTTCAAACGGCTTCATAATCGCCTGTAATTTATGCGCCGGGATGCCCATGCCGTTATCGGCCACGGCAATATCGAGGTTTTTACCACTGTTTTTGCAGCTGATGGTTATGTTGCCACCGTTTGGCGAGAATTTCACGGCATTGGACAGCAGGTTCAGCATAATCTGCATAATCGCGCGGCGGTCGGCAACGACCTGCACATCTTCATCATCAATCAGGACGATCATTTTAATGGATGCGTCAACGGCGCGGCCTTCCATCATATGGACGGCCATGCGGATGACTTTTGCGATGCTGAAACGTTCGAGGTCGAGGTCATATTTTCCGGCTTCGATTTTTGACATGTCGAGAATATCGCTGATGAGGTCGAGCAAGTGTTCACCGCTTTCGCGGATGCCGCCGATATATTCCAGGTAACGTTCGGTTCCGATAGGGCCTAATAGCTGGTTCTGGATCATCTCAGAAAATCCGATGATGGCGTTTAAGGGCGTGCGCAGTTCGTGGCTCATATTCGCAAGGAATCTCGATTTGGCGGCGTATGCACGTTCCGCAGCATCTTTGGCGTCGCGTAAGTCCTGTTCGCGTAACGTGTCCTGTGTAATGTCCTGCATGATACCGTACAGGCCGATGACATCGCCATCCATATCGGTTTCGCACCGGCCCTGGCACCGCACATAACAAACCGCACCGCTTGGCCGGTTGATGCGGAAGTCGAGCTCGTAATCCTTATTTTCGATCATTGCGCGCTGGAATACCTGCATGATGCGTCCGGCATCGCGGCGGTATACCATGGTGTTGACTGTATCAATGGACGGAATGAAAGCGTCTTTGTCCTGTCCGAAAATGCGGTAGATTTCGTCTGACCATTCGAAATGGTCTTCGCCCAGCCGCCAGTGCCAATGTCCCATTCTGCCGATGGCTTCGGCTTCCAGCAATTTGTCCTGCTGCTGGCGCAGGGCGTTTTCATGCCTTTTGATTTCCGTGACGTCCTGGCCGACGCAGTAAATTTCTTCGCCTGCTTTTTTAAACCGCCATTCGACAGACAGGACGTTGCCGTCACTGGCCAGCATGCGGCATTCAAAACTGACCATCTGTCCGTCCATATCATGGTACAGGTCGGATAATGTCTGGCGCACCATGGATTTCTCATCGGGGTGGGCGAGGTCGACAAATGTTTTACCGCCCAGTACCGTCGGATCGGTTTTCAGGGCGGCACAAAACGTATCGTTCATCCATTTGAACACGCAGTCTTCATCCAGCGTGCACAGCACTTCGTGCGACATATCGAGGAAGTGGTTCAGCGATCCGTCATCCATGTCGTGGTATTCGACGTCTTTTTCAGGACCGGATTCAGGGGAGAATATGTTTTCGTTTCCGTCGTCTTCGATATCCGGAAACATTTCTTTTTTGGCGATGTGGTGTTCGCCGATGAACGATGCGATCAGGAAGCGGCGTCCATCGACCATTTCCACCCAGTCGAAATGCAGGGGTACAGGCCGTACCGCACCGATGAATGACACGTGGTGCTCACCGGCAAAGACATTGGCAAGCGTACCTTCGGTGTCGTCACCCATCCATGCCTGGTGCAGGATATCGTCCAGATCTTCAAAATGCAGGAGGTCGAGCAGCTTTTCGCCTTTTTGAATAGGGGTTTCCCGGCCCGACAGAATACGAAATGCGTCGTTGGCGTATAGCACACAGCCATCGGCGTCGGTGACCAGACGCGGCAAAGCGTTGATCAGGTCCTGTTCTTGTTCCGGATTTTGGTTTGAGAAAACAGACAAGGGGTCGCTCGATGTTTCGTTTTTTAAGATTTTCAGGTCAGGTTAAAACGCCGTATGGAAATACCATAATGTATTTGCGGGCGGAAGCCCAGCTTTTTCATACGCTGCGGACGGAAAAAAGGCTACTGCCAATGCCATAACAGTAGCCTTTTCCACCTCCTGAAAAGAGTTCCCTTGTGTGTGTGGAGTTTGCGGGGGGAACCCTTTAACCTTTTTACCCTATGCCGCCTGAAGGACGCTTTCGCGCGTCGTCAGGTCATCAATTAATATCTGGGCGATGGCCGGTCCGTGTTTTTGTTCCAGATAGTCCTGTAAGGACACCAGATCAGCCTTCAAAACCCCTTCATTCCGCCAGTTGTGTGTCATTTCGCTTACGTCCTTTTACGTTTTTCGTTAATGAATTATCGCTTTTCTACGCTTAAAATATTAACAAAACGTAAATTTTTTCTTTTTTCTAAAAAATTTTTGTGTTATACGACATTTCAGTACGTTGAGTGCTAGCTCCTTCCGTCTCGGAAATCTCCCCACACAACTTGATCTCCGGCGGGAGGGGCATTAGCACGAAGCGGGCTAATAAGCGTAAACTGAATAAAAAAATATAATTATAACAATAAATTAGGGTACCAATGCCAACACCGAGCCAAATCCGCGCTGCGCGGGGCTTACTCAATTGGTCGCAAAAAGACCTGGCGGAACGCGCCGGGGTGACCGAAGCGACCATCCGTAACTCCGAAAAAGACGGGGCGAGCCCCAATGCGAAGACTTTAGAGAAGATTACGCAGGCTTTGTCCTATGAAAATATTGATTTTATCGGTGACCGCGGCGTGGAAGAACGGCGAAGCGATGTTCAACGGTATGTTGGTAAGGATGGGTTTACGGCCTTCGCTTGGGACGTATTTGAAACTGCAAAAAGATATGGTGGTGAAATCGTCGTTAATAATGTTAACGAGCGGCTTTTTGAAAAGTGGAAAATAGAAGATAACCAAGCTTATCAAGAAGCCATGGCACAACTGAGTAATCTAAAATGTAAATTCTTGGTCGAAGAGGGAGATTTATATTTCATCGCATCTGATTATGCAGAGTACAGATGGACACCTAAAGACCAGTTTGGAAATATTCCTTTTTACATTTACGGCAATAAAACAGCTTTGATATCGTTCGATGACGATACTGTCACAGTTTACGTCATAGAAAATCAGAGCATTTCAGATTTTTGCCGCAAACAATTTTACCTGAGCTGGCAAAACGCCATTATTCCGCATGGGGACAGGAATGGCTGATACAAACATTGCTTTATTACCCCGCCCTACTTTTACTGATGAAAAGTTTTCTTCAGATGTCCTCGAATTTTTTTCAGGGGTTAAGGCGGGGCATTTAGGGCAATGGGAATATTCGGAACCTAAATTTTCAAATGATGTTGTTCGGGGTGGCGAGTTATGGCGCAAATTTCTTCGTGAACATATCAATGACTATTATATCCTTCCGAATGAAATTCGTTTGATTCAGGAAACAGCATTTTCTGTAGCGGAATGTATAGGGAAATCCTCTGTTACAGTTATTGAATTGGGGCCAGGGTCAAAGGAATCCGTGTATTTTAAAACCATACCGATGCTTAAAGGCTTTTTAAATCCGCAGACGTATGTGGCGATTGATCTTGTGGGGTCTTATCTTAAGGATGCTAAGCGTATAGTTTCCGGTCTTTTTGATGGCTGTAATACGCTAGGTATTCAAAAAGATTTCTTTAATGAAAGTTTTTGTCTGCCCCATTATGACACTCCAGTGATGATTATGTTTGGCGGAACGCTGTGCAATTTATCTGGATTTCCCAATGACGGATTTTCTATTAAAGAAACCATAAAAATTTTAAGAAACATCAGGAGTCTTATTGGAGACGGTGGTTATTTTGTTATTACACAGGACACTAATCAGGACCCTATAAGCATCGAACGTGCGTATCAAGGACAAGGAGAATTCGCTTTGAATCTTATGCATAGAGTTTTGCGGGATGCAAATGTGGAAGGTGATTTTGATCCGAAGGCTTTTGAATTTAAACCACGATGGTTTTCTAAAAGCTATTCTTTGGTGCATAGTTATACGGTAAAGCGGGATATGCGTTTTAGAATTAACGAAACACCTGTTGAACTTAAAGAAAATCAGGTGCTGTATTTCAACAATTCCTATAAATATCCTTCAGAGCTTTTCAAAAGAGTGGCTGCGATAGCTGGATTTCAATCCGTTCGAATGTTTTTCGATAAAGACAAGCGTATTGCTCTCCATGTTTTAAAAGCCGCATAAGAAAAAGGTGTTTTGGAAGTTAGGAACCAAAACACCTTTTGTAGTGTGTGTGGGGAGATATATTCACATCCTGTTCTTACCCGCTGTCTGTGATGTTCATTATAGTCCGGGCGGGCTTTTCAACAACAAAATAATATTATATAAAATAAGCCTGAAACCGTATTTTATTCGGTTTTTCCTCTGTCGTCATCGCGAGGAAGCCGTTAGGCTGACGTGACGATCTATCTTGCGGCAGCTATGGATTGCTTCGTCGTTTTCACTCCTCGCAATGACGGGCGAGGGATAAATTGGCAGAAAGGAGTTATCATGGAGTATCTGACACCGGCGCAGTGCCGGGCGGCCAGGGCGCTTTTGGGTTGGAGTCAGCCTGACCTTGCGCGGCGCTGCGGCATGCATGTGCAAACCATCAGCGCATTTGAAAACGAAACCGGCACGCCGACGCGCCGAACATTGGGTAAAATTACCGATACGCTGGAACATGGCGGAGTGGAATTCCTGCCTAATGAAGGGGTGGGACGAAAATCCAATCCGATCACTGTTCTGAAAGGGGAAAACGCATTTGAAGAACTTTTGGACGACATTTTTTATACATTACAGGAACATAAAGGTGAGGTATGGATTTCTGCGCCGAGAGAGCCTAGTTCCAAAGAAGTTGAAAGAAGGGAATTGGTTGTTCAACATATAGAGAGATTAAAGAAGCATAACATTCAGGAAAGACTTCTGTTCAAAGAAGGAGAAACAGATATTTTGGCGCCAAAAGAATGGTATAGATGGCAACCTAAAAATTTCTCTTCTAAGAATTTGTTTTATCTGTATTCAAACAAAGCTGCCTTCGTGAAACAGGAAAATGCAAGTGAAGTTATAATCATTGAGCATGAAATGTACGTTCAGGCATTAAAAGATCTGTATGATTTTACTTGGAAAAACGCAATTATCCCCCAATAAAAAACCGCGCGTAGGGGAAGGGGCCTGACGCGCGGTTTCTTTTTACCTGTTCAACACGTAATTATCAGTATTTCACACCGCAGCCATAGGCGGTTGTGCTTGCCACTTCTATCGGCGTTCCGGCCTTTAGAGAGTCCAGAGCTGCCTGAACGTAGTTTGTGGCGCCTTCAATCGTTGCCGGGTCATATGAATTGTTGCTGTCAATCGCGCCGGCGTAAACAAGCGTGCCGTCCGCATCAATCACAAACATATGCGGGGTTGTTTTCGCATCATATAGTTTGCCGATCTCTCCACTGGGGTCGAGGATGCGGGCAGTGGCATTCGCGCCGACTTCCTCGATTAACGCGTTGGCTTCTTCGGGGGTTGTGTATCCCTGTTTGCCTTCGGCGGAGGATACGACGGTCAGCCAGATAACGCCGTCGTCGGTGGCCGCTTTTTGCAAGGCCTGCATGTTGCCGGAGCCGTAATGTTTAACGACATACGGGCATTCATGGTTCGACCATTCCAGTACGACGGTCTTGCCCTTAAAACCGCTTAATGTGTGCGCTACCCCGTTCGTGTCCGTTCCCGTGAAATCGGGTGCGGGCTGTCCTACTTCGGGCGCGGCGAAGGCCGGTGCGGCCATCAGCATTAACGCCGTCAGGACGCTGAATATCGTTGTTTTAACCATGGGTTTTCTCTCCTTCAAGGTGGTGTTCCTAGTATTGCTCTATCGTTTCCCGGACAATGGCCGGGGTCAAAAGCTGTGGCAGGACAACAGGGTCCGGCCGCAGTCCATTGGTTTTATCACGCGGACCGTAATAAACATAGAGCGGTACGCCACTACGTCCATAGTGTTCCAGGAATTTTGTTATGTCAGGATCGCGGTTGGTCCAGTCGCCCTTGAAATACTGGATATTTTTTTCCGAAAACAGCATCTTGGTTTCATTGAGGCTGAGCGCGACTTTTTCATTCACTTTGCAGGTAATGCACCAGGCGGCCGTCATATTCAGGAAAACAGGTTCATCCTGTTCCAGCGCCAGTTCAAGACGTTCAGGCGTATAGGCCTGCCAGTTGCGGCTGTCGGAAATTTCATGCGGAATGCCTGCCGGGTACGGGTCGGTTTTTACGGTGAATAGCGGGATGATGCTAATGGCCAGAGTGATAAGCGCGAAGGCCCGGATATTCTTTTTGGCCAGCCAGATGCCGAAGGCCAGGATGACAAGCCCCATCAGGATGCTTAACACACCCATGCTGCCTGCTTGCTGGCTTAATACCCAGACCAGCCACGCGGCGGAGGCGAACATCGGGAAGGCCAAAAACTGTTTGAACGTATCCATCCATGCGCCGGGCTTTGGCAGGGCAGAACGCAGTGCCGGAATAAAGCACAGGGCCAGATACGGCAGCGCCAGACCGAAGCCAAGGGCAATGAATACGGTCAGCGAAATATAAGCGGGTTGCACCAGCGCGTATCCCATGGCCGCGCCCATAAACGGTGCGGTGCAGGGCGTGGCGACAGCCGTGGCCAATATACCGGTAAAGAAGGAACCGCCGAGGCCGTCTTTTTGTGCGAGAGACGATCCGGCATTCATAAAGTTTCCGGTGATTTCAAAAAATCCGCTTAAATTCAGGCCCAGTAAAAACAGCATGTAGGCCAGTACGGACACGACCACCGGGTTTTGCAACTGGAATCCCCAGCCGATTTCTGCGCCGGCAGCTTTCAGGGCAATCAGCGTCGCGGCAATGGCAACGAAGCTGAGGATAACACCGGCGGTGTACGCCAGTCCTTGCGCACGGGCCTTTGCTTCTTCCTTACCCTGCAGCTGCGATAGTTTTAATGCTTTCAGGGACAGCACAGGAAACACGCATGGCATCAGGTTTAAAATCAGGCCACCGATAACCGCGAACAGAATTGCGCCGATAAAGCCGATGGATTCTTTTTTCGGTGTTTGCGGGGTTGCAGGGGTGGGCGCAGGGCCTTGTGCCTGCGGTTCTTCTGCTTGCACCAGATTCGCCGACACCATCACGCCTTTGCGTTCATTTAGAACATTATTGTATGCGATGATGGCATTCGTTTCTGCGATGCCTTGTGTTTCTATTTCGCCTGCCGCCTGTGTGATGAGCAAGCCGCTATCAATATGCTGGACGTATGGTTTTTCGGCATTGGCGACAAGGCCGGGTTCGACAGGGAAAATTTCGACAGATTCCATGTTGGAAAAAATATCCGTGTTTTCCAGCTCAATTCTAAATTCAATTTTATCATCGGTACGCGCATAGCTGACCGGCCAGTCGACAGCGGTCGGGATATCGGCGCGCGCTTCCGCAATCGTCACGGGGTCGCCCATGCTGCCGCCGTTAAAGGTGATGGTGTAATCGCCGAATTCGGGGATGCAGATTTCTTCGCAAACTAAAAGAGAGATTTTGGCCGTCAGTGTAAACGCGCCTTCGGGCAGTGTGTCCGGGAATGTAATGTCTTGTAACAGGACGACGCGGTTTTCGTATCCGTAATTGGCCAGCGGGCCGATGGGAATTTTATTTGGCACTGGCCATTGAATTGGCTCTGCTTTCAATCCATCTATACCGTTCCATGTAATACGGGTCGGTTCGCCGGAATCGCCGGGGTTTAGCCAGTAGGTGTGCCAGTGCGGCTTTATGGTCTGCTGTATTCCAATGGTTACCGTATCGCCGGGGGACACAGTGTTGCTTTCGGCAATCAGACGGACATCGACATACCGTTCATCGGCATCCTGTGCCAGTGCGGGGTGAATAATTAAAAAGGCGGCAAGAAGCGTCCATAGGCTACGGAGAGTGTGCTTCACAAAGGGGTTGGACATCATGCTTCTTGCCTTTCAATCTAAATAGTCTGTTAACCCTGCGTGGCAATAGCTGCCACAATTTTGTCATGAATGATTTCCGCGCTGTCTTCCGAACTGATGACGCTGATTTCTTTTCCGCTTTCATCCGCCAGAACGGCGAAACCGGTTTTTGCGCCGTAACTTTTTTGTAAATCGGTCAGGCCTTTTGCCGCCGCCAGGTCTTTGCTGGCCAGAATGCGTTCGCGGTCGGTGTAATCAAATGTAACCATGGACAGCTTGTCCTGATCAATGTCGCTTAACGCTTCTTTCAATTTCGGGTCGAGGATTTTGCAATTCGGGCACCAGTCTGCATAAAACAGGACAAGGGACGTTTTGCCGCTTTCCGCGCTGGCCGTCTGAACAGCCGGGAGGGCCATAAGGCCAAACAGGGCCAGTGCCGCTATCGCCAAGATCGTTTTCATGTTGTTTCTCCTGATCTATCCCATTAAAACTATTGAGTTATAGCTTAATTCGCGTGGTGTGCGCATTTGGTTACATACTATGAGAGCATAAAATGACAGAACCTGCCCTAAAAAACCCTAGTGATGACAAACCTTTGTGGACACCTTCGCCGGAGCGGGTGAAGGCGTCCCAGCTTTACGCGTTCAAGGAAAAACTGGCGGCGGAAAGCGGGCAGAGCTTCCCAGATTATCACAGCCTCTGGCAATGGACGACCGAACATCAGGACACGTTCTGGGACCGTTTGTGGGACGAGGCCGGGGTTGTCGGCGACAAGGGCGGCACAGTGTTTCAGGATGGCGCGACGATGCGCGATGCGTCCTTTTTCCCGGACAGCCGTTTGAATTACGCCGAAAACCTTTTACGCCGCCGCGATGACGGTGTGGCTATCATTTTCCGCAATGAAAAGGGCGAAGAGCGGCAGATTACGTTTAAGGAGCTTTATGACCTCGTCAGCCGCTGGCAACAGGCGTTTATCAAGGCCGGGGTGAGTAAGGGCGACCGTGTTGCGGCCTATATGCCCAATACGCCGGAAACGATTATCGTGTGCCTTGCGGCGACGTCGCTGGGGGCGATTTTTTCTTCCGCGTCTCCCGATTTCGGGGTGCAGGGGATTCTGGACCGGTTCGCGCAGATTGAACCGACCGTCCTTGTGGCTACGGACGGGTATTTTTACAATGGCAAGACGCTCGATTGCCTGAAGAACGTCAAGGAAATCATGCCGCAGCTGCCGGGGCTGAAGCAGACTGTGATTATACCGTTTGCGGGAACCGGGACGCTGGATGGCGCGGTGATGGAAGATGACTTTATCGGTGCGTTCAAACCGCAGGAGATGGATTTTACCCGCGTCGAATTCAAGCATCCGCTGTTCATCATGTTTTCGTCCGGTACAACCGGAAAGCCGAAATGTATTGTTCACGGGCATGGCGGCACGTTGCTCCAACATCTGAAGGAGCTGCGCCTGCATTGTGATATCAAGCGCGATGATGCGGTGTTCTATTTTACCACCTGTGGGTGGATGATGTGGAACTGGCTGATTACCGCGCTGGCGTGTGAAGCCACGCTGCTGCTGTTTGACGGTTCACCGTTTTATCCGGACGGCAATGTCTTGTGGGACTATACGTCCAGCCATGACTGTATGCTGTTCGGCACGTCGGCCAAATATATCGATGCGCTGGAGGTGTTTCATATCGAACCGGGCCGTGATTTCGATTTAAGCGCGCTGAAAATTATTACCTCTACCGGTTCGCCGCTGGTCGATAAAGGGTTCGACTTTGTGTATCAGAAAATCAAAAATGATGTTCATTTGGCATCCATTTATGGCGGTACGGACATAATCAGCGCCAGTTTTGGGCTGGGAAACCCGATTTCCCCGGTCTGGCGCGGTGAACTGCAGGGGGCGGGGCTGGCCACGGCCGTCGATATTTACGACGATGCGGGCAAGCCGATACCGCCCGGCGCTGGTGCCGGAGAACTGGTCTGCACAAAGCCGTTTCCGTCCATGCCGGTCAAATTCTGGGGTGATGATACGGGTGAGAAGTACAAGGGCGCGTACTTCGAGGTGTACGATAACATCTGGCGGCACGGGGACTGGGTTGAACGCACGGTGCATAACGGTTTGATCGTGCATGGCCGGTCCGATGCCACGCTTAATCCGGGCGGTGTACGTATCGGTACGGCGGAGATATACGCGCAGGTGGAAAAGGTTGAGGGCGTCGTGGAATCCATCGCCATCGGGCAAAGCTGGGACAATGACGTTCGCATCGTCTTGTTCGTACGCTTAAAAGACGGTGTTGCTTTAACCGACGAGCTTATCAAGGCGATTAAAACACAGGTACGCAGCGGCGCGTCCCCGCGGCACGTACCGGCCAAAATTATTGCTGTTGCTGACATCCCGCGTACGAAATCCGGCAAGATTACGGAGCTGGCTGTACGCGATGTCGTCCATGGCCGCCCGGTCAAAAATGTCGAAGCGCTGGCCAATCCGGAAGCGCTTGATCTCTATAAAGACTTAAAAGAGTTACAAAATTAATTTTTGTACTTGCTTTTGCCTGCAGGTTTGGGCTTATACTGAATTTATGATTATGAACCGTACAGCATATTCTATTGCTCTGAACGCCGCTGCCGCAGCAGCGTGCGCGTGTGCGGCGGCAGCAGCCGCCCGTTAGGGCTGCATATTTCACACATAGTGCAAGAGCACGTTTATCCCAGAAAATTTAAGACTTTAACTTCTTTATGCAGGTGGAGTATACCATGCTGAATACTAATAGAGGGCAAGACCCGGAATTTACAATGCCGACTTATAACACTGATATTACAAACGAAGACAAAGAACCCATACGCCGTGAGGACTGGCATTTCCGTGCCGTTGTCCGGGACTTAAGTGATAATGCGGGCGCTTCGCTGCTGAACTATGCGCGCAGCAAGGACAATATCCTGTCGCTGGCACAGGGCGAAGGCAGCCTGACGACGCCGGACTTCATTATTGATGCGGCCGCAAAAGCGATGAAGGACGGGTACACCAAGTACGGCCCCGTGCTGGGCCAGCCGGTGTTGCGCCAGGAAATCGCGAATTACTATGTGAAGCATTACAACATCAACCTTCCGACCAACCGGATTTATGTGACCGGCTCCGGTACGACGGCGATGCACCTTGCTTTGACGGCTGTGCTGAACGAAGGGGATGAAGTGGTTGCGGTGACACCCATCTGGAAGAACCTTCTGGGCGCCGTTGAAATAGCGCAAGGGATTATCAAGGATGTACCGCTCGAAGACCGGGACGGCGACTGGCACCTGGACCTTGATAAACTGTTTGATGCGGTGACGCCGAAAACGCAGGCTTTGCTTATTGTGTCACCATCCAACCCGACCGGCTGGGTTTTACCGGCGGAGGATGTGCAGCGCGTTCTGGAATTTGCCCGTGCCCGCGACTTATGGATTATTTCCGATGAAGTCTATACGCGTACGACGTTCGATACGGACCGCGCCCCAAGCTTCCTTGATTATGCAGACGAAGACGACAAGCTATTTGTCGTGAACAGCTTTTCCAAGCTGTGGGCGATGACAGGCTGGCGTATGGGCTGGCTGATTGGGCCGGCGAAAGCGGAGTCCATAATCCGCGATATCGCTATCTACGATAATATGGGGCCGTGTACGTTTTCACAGTTCGCCTGTGTCGAAGCCTTACGCCATGGTGAAGATTTCGTCGCACAGCAGCGCGATATGTGGCGTGAAAACCGTGATTACGTGCTCAAACGCTTCGAAGGCAATAACCGTATTCACATGAACGTGCCGAAATCGACCTTCTATGGGTTCCTGCGCATTGACGGCGTCGATGACTGTGTGTCGTTCTGCCGGGAACTGATTGACGAAGAAAACCTGTCGTTGTCACCGGGCATCGCGTTCGGCAAAAGCTGTAAGGGATATTTACGGATATGCTACGGCGTCGACCGCAAAGTTCTGGACGAAGCACTGGACAGGCTGGAGCGTTTCGTCAATAAATAAGGGCTTTCATCGTTTTATTTTGGGCGCGTTACTGCGGCGCTCATGTACGATTTTGTGCATTTCGCTTCTTGTGCCTGCCCAAAATTAAAACGCTGTTTGCCTTTAGAGAAAGTTTTATATGCGTGGTTATTTTGGAATCGGTGTTGAAGGCATCAGCAAGGAACGGAATCTGGGCAACCTTGTCCGGTCTGCGCATGCGTTCGGCGCCAGTTTCTTTTTTACCGTTGGAACGGATCTGGATGTACGAAAAGTGCGGGCAACGGATACGTCCGGTGCGTTCGACCATGTACCGCTGCATGAATGGGAAAGCGTACAGACGATGGACCTGCCGAAAGACTGCCAGCTTGTCGGGGTTGAATTTATCGAGGATTCGGTTGAGCTTCCGACCTTTCGCCACCCGACACGTGCGGCGTACGTGATGGGGCCGGAGATGGGTAATTTGTCGGACGAGATGCTGGCGCGATGCGACCATGTTGTCAAAATACCGATGAAGTTTTGTATCAATGTCGGAGTTGCCGGAGCGCTGGTTATGTACGACCGGACGATTTCCATGGGGCGCTGGGCAAAACGTCCGGTCAAGGCCGGAGGGCCGGAAGAGCCTTTGAAAGACCACGTCCATGGCAAGCGGCGGAAAAATCCTACTTAAGCGGCCAGCAGTTTTCTTACCGTTCCGACCAGTTTGTTCATCTGGAACGGTTTCACAATGTATGTCGTTATTCCATGATCGCGCCGTTGTTCCAGGTCTTCCAGCTCAACTGATGTCGCGATCACGATCAGGAAGCTTCCGGCGTAATCTTTTTTGGACATAATGGACTTGGAAATGATTTTGGCATCGATGGTGCTGATTTTCTTTTCCAGTATGATGACGTCGAATACCTGCTTGCTGGTCAGGTTGGCGATACGCCGCGGATCTTCCGTGGTTTCAACTACCGCGCCCAGTTCGACAAATGATTCGCGAATCAGCCTGCGCAGCGTGCTGTCTGTTTCCGACAGCAATATTGTTTTTCCCCATAACGGCTTCGACATGCGATTCCCCTTCATTAGAAGAACACAATATTCATAAGGTCTTGGCAAGCTTTGATTTTTTATAACGGCTTTTTTCTTTGAATTACCGTTTCAGGAATGGGTTCAGGAATTTGCCCAGCCAGCCGGTCAGATGGATCGGGTTGCTGTTGACGATCAGGCAGACACAGCCCAGTTTTTCATCGGCTATGGGCTGGTGTGTCACCGTCTGGTCGACGACGATCAGGTCGCCGCGCGCGTATGTCCCGGTCTGATCATGTACGGCGCCATCAATAAGAAGCGTTATTTCAATGCCACCATGGCTGTGTTCTGGCGTTTTGACGCCGGGATCTATTTGCACAAGCCGGATTTTGGATTGCCGGCATCCTGTGCCGATTTCGTAACTGTGGATGCCCGGGTACATTGTTTTCCAGACGATTTGTTCGGCTTTTTGCAGGTATTCCTGTACAGGAAGGGGGAGATTAAAAGACTTTACGGTGTCGCAGCAGGTGGGGGTGCATTTGGTTTTATCATTGCACTGCTCCTGCTCCATTTTTTTCAAAACTTTGCCGAGACTGTCCTTTTTCATCGCAACTGGTTCACAGGCGCAGTGTAAAAGCCCTCCGCCGATGGCTTCGCAATCGCTGACAATGCGGCGTGCTTGCGGTGATAAGGTCAAATGGGCGGCGACGACCAGAGACTGGGCTTCGTTCAGGGCCCCTGCAGCGTAATCCATCAGCAGGGCCTCGTAATTCTGTTTTACGATCATCGCTACAGTTTTTTCGGGCGTGCCTGCGGCCATAGTTCCTGAATATCCTTGTTTTTTCTTAATCGGTCCAATGCCAACCGGATGCGTGATTTTACGGTGCCGAGCGGCAGGCGGGTTTCACGGGCGATGGCATCGTGGGTTTTTTCTTCAAAATATGATTTGTGGATCAGTTCTGCCTGCTCTTTGGGCAGGGTGCTAATGGCCTGCGCCATAATTTCCGCTTCCAGTGCGCGATCAAGCATATCGCCTGGGGCGGGGAGCGGGTCGCTTACCAGCGATGGGTCATTCGGATCCGGTTCCGGCCTAGCCGATTTACGGATCAGGTCAATCCGCTTGTTACGTGCGATGGTGAATATCCATGTACTGGCGCTGGCCTGATCCGGATTATAAAGCTCTGCCTTGTTCCAGACGGTCAGCATGGTTTCCTGCGCCAGTTCGTCGGCCTGATCCGGATTCATGCCAGATTTCATTAAAAATGACTTCACGCGCGGTGCAAAATATTCGAACAGTTCGATAAATGCTTCCCTGTCGCGTTTTTCGGCTACAGCGCGCAGCAAAGCTTCCTTCGTCCCGCTTTCGGGGGCGACGGTATCAGAACCCCGCTCAGTGGCGGCTGAACCCGTTTTTGCCTCGGTAGTCATTGCACAACATTCCATCATGGCTGGTAGAAAAGCAAGGATACAGCGGTGTTCAGCGTGGCGCAAATACATTATGTATGACCGTTTTTTTGACAAAATTCGATTTTATAGCTGATACGCATAAAAGGGGCCCACGGATCAGACAGAGATGGATAAAAAATTGTTCTTTTCTGCAATTTCAGCTAAGTTTACAGTTGATCGGACAGGGCGATCGCCTATAGTCACGTTCGGTAGTCAATCCGGTAAACAAATGGATATTTGAGACATGATAAAACGTTTCAGTGTATTTCTGATGGTAACGGTATTTATGGTGCTTGGCGCGCCGCTGGCGCAGGCTTCGGAGCCGCGCCTGATCGCGACCTATGACGACTGGTCGGCCTATATGTTTGTCGAAGGCGGCAATAAGGTTTGTTATATGGCCTCCCAACCGATGAAGGATGAGGGGGATTATTCCAGCCGTGGCAAGATTTTCGCGCTGATTACACACCGTCCGGCCGAAGGTACGCGTGATGTCTTCAGCTATATTACAGGATACCCCTATAAAACAGGCAGCGATGTGGCGGTCACGATCGGTGGGTCGCGCTATACGCTGTTTACGCAGGATGACACGGCCTGGGCGCCTGATGCGGCCGCGGACCGGCAATTGTCGGAAGCGATTCGACAAGGATCCAGCATGGTGGTAAAGGGTACGTCGCAACGCGGTACATTAACGACGGATACGTTTAGCCTGCGCGGTTCAGGCAAAGCCTATCAGACAATTACAGAGGAGTGCGGACTGTAAGAAACTGTGTCCCTTGGGTTTGTCTGACAGATTGACTTAATTTTATGTAAAATAAAACAGCTGTTAACAAATCTATGAAAAAGTTGGATATGGCATAGACCTATGCTATCTCTCTGCTCTTTAATGGACATGTACGGATTTAAGTCCTGAAAATAATAATCAAAATGACGGTAAAAGAAACAATACAGCAAGCTTGTGGCAGTGTAATCAATGGCTTAGGGGCAATAGACCTGCAGCTTTTGAAGGAGAAGTCGCGCGTATTCCTTTCGTGGTCTTCCCGTATGCTGCACATTCGCCAGCGCTATATCTTTACGAAAGAAAATAAATTACGCCTGCGGTACGTTGCCTCAGGCTTTTGTCTTTTGTTCGCGACTAGTATTTTTGCCCTGACGTTGTCCCAGAATGCGGCGGCCCTGAATTCCCAGACAATGGCATCCCTGTCCATTATTGACCGTGATAATGCGGCGGCCGATGCGGCGTTTAATGACGCGCAGCGCAGTCTTAGCAGCCTGCTCGATAACCGCCTGTACGGGAAATTCTCGCTGGCGTCTGCAAGCGTTCCGTCTGCCCTCAAGCAGCCGAAGGACGAAGTGATAAAAATCCAGCCCGGTGACACGCTGGGTGTTGTGCTTCAGGACAAGGGCGTTGGGTCCGCCGACGTGAACAAGGCCATCACAGCGATGGCCGAGCATTATGATCCGCGTTATATCAAGGCCGGTCAGGAAATCGCGATGCACTTTGATCCTACGGATGAAGGCGATTACCGGTTTATGACCATGAAAATCGATCTCGACCCGATTAAGACAGTGGTCGTGGAACGCGATGGCGATGATTTCCGTTCCGAACTCCTGGAACGCGCGGTCGAAAAAGTGGCCCATGCAAAAGACGCACGGATCGAGGTTTCGCTGTTCGGATCAGCCGGTAAGGCCGGTATCCCGAAAGGCGTTGTCGCTGACGTGATACGTGTTTATTCCTGGGATGTCGACTTCCAGCGTGATATCCGGCAAGGCGATGCGCTTGAAGTTTTGTATGACTCCTTTGAAACCGAAGACGGCTTTGTCGCGAAAAACGGTGACCTTCGTTATGCGAAGCTGGTTGTCGGCGGCATTGAAAAGCCGATTTACCGTTTTGAAATGTCCGATGGACGTGTGGATTACTTCTCACCCGATGGTACAAGCATCAAGAAAACGCTGATGAAAACCCCGATTGACGGTGCGCGCATGTCATCTGGTTTCGGTATGCGTAAACATCCTGTCCTTGGCTATAACAAAATGCATAAAGGGGTCGATTTTGCGGCATCCCGCGGGACGCCAATCTATGCAGCCGGTGACGGTACGATTGAGAAAGCAGGCCGTAACGGCGGATACGGGAACTATGTTCGCTTGCGCCATAACGGCAATTTGAAAACAGCATACGCACATATGCAGAAGATTAAATCCGGCATTCGTCCCGGCACACGTGTAAAGCAAGGTCAGGTGATCGGTTATGTCGGTACGACCGGACGCTCCACCGGCCCGCACCTTCACTATGAAGTCCTGGTCGATGGTCGGCAGGTAAACCCGCGTTCCGTGAATTTGCCGATTGGCGAGGAACTGGTGGGCAAGGATCTGGCCAATTTCAAGGACATGGTGAAGCAGGTTGACCGCGAATATGCCGCTATGCGCCGTGAAATGGAATATGCGCAGGGCCGCAGTTCACACCGCGGATCGCAGCGTTACAACTAATCTCATCAACAATAATTTTATCCTGATTTAGGTGCGAGGCTCGTCATCATAGGATTCGCGCTGTATCTTTGTTCGTATGAGACGGGTCTTATTTATTTTTGCTTTTTTATGCCTGTCGGTTTCGGCACTGGCCAATGACCGTATGCAAATCAATAATCCGCAAAGCCATTTAAGCGGGCGCGACCTTATGAATTTCTGCAAAGGGCAGTATGATATCGATTTCGGTTATTGTGCGGGTTATATGGCTGCGATTTCCGAGGTGATGATGGACCACGCGGTTTATGGGCAGACGGCCTGCAACCACGCCATGGTCGCCCCGCAGCAGCTTGTTGAATTGCTGAAAAAGCAGGCGGCGCACGATCCGTCCCTGGAATTGCAGCCGGCCAGTGTGGCCGCGGCGGAAGCCTTGTCCAATTCATTCCGCTGCCAATATTAGGCGGGATTTTTACTATTTTTTCCAGATAAAGCGAATGACGTAGATAACAATGAGCGCCAGCGCCATTGTGTACCAGAATAATGCGTATTGCAGGTGCTTGTTACGCGGGTACCAGCGCTCGTTGTTTGGAAAGGCTGCATCGAATTTGTAAGAAGCCGTCTCTGCATAAAGCAGGAAGGGATAAGGGGATTTCAAATCCTTTGCTTTTGCTATCTGGTTAATATCGGCACGGAACCACAGATCCTGCTCCGGGCTGTTTTCCGATGTGAAATCGTTCCATTCGGGTTTGCGGGTCAGGCCGGTGACCCGGATGCCTTTTCCTTTTGCGTGATGGATCGGCAGGCGCGAGATATCGGTTTCTTCGGTCCAGCCCAGATTGACCAGTAGGTCATATTGTCCGTGAACACGCACAGGAACGATCAGGTCTTTACCGACCTTGCCATCTTTTGTCCGCGGGCCGATCAGCAGCGCTTTATCCGGCATGAAAATGCCCGCTATCAAACCATAGGAGAAATTGCGGTCTTTGGCCTTGTCCAGTTCCAGCCTGTCGGGACGCTCGCTGTTATAGGCGCTGTCCAGCTCTGCGATGATCTGGTTTTTCCATTGCATGCGCTTGACCTGCCATGTGCCCAGCCCCAGCAGGATGGCAACGCTGATCACGGTAAAAACAGTGGCCCATAACGGTAGTTTCATTGCTGGTTCCAATCCCCCGGCCGGTGTTTGTATTGCAGTAAGATGATGTAGGATTTCAGCGGTTTCAGGCTGCCCAGTGTCAGGGACAGTGCGACGATCGTCCAGATAATCCCGTGCAGCCACAGCGGCGGGTGGAACAGTGATTCCACAAGCAGTGCCAGCGGCACGATCAAAAAGCCGAGAATAAAAATAAGGAATACGGCGGGTCCGTCGGCGCTGTCGTTTTTGGTGTAATCAAAACCGCATTTGGGGCAGGTTTTTAAAAGGTCGTATGATAAAAAGCCCGGCTTGAACAAATCCCCTTCGTGACATTTCGGGCATTTACAGGCCAGGCCTTTTTCCATTGTTTCAAAAAATGTCATGGCTTAGTGCGCGGTTGCACCCAGGCTGCCCCACCAATAGATGGATACGAACAGGAACAGCCAGACAACGTCCACAAAGTGCCAGTACCATGCGGCGGCTTCGAAGCTGAAATGACTGTCTTTTGTGTAATGCCCGTCTTTTTTGGAGCGCAGGTAGCACACAAACAGGAAGATCGTACCTACGAAAACGTGGAAACCGTGGAAGCCAGTTGCCATGAAGAACGTGGACGGATAGATGCCTTCGGTAAAGCCGAAATGTGCGTGAGCGTATTCGTAAACCTGAAAGCCCAGGAAACCGACGCCGAGGAAGACTGTCAGACCCAGTGCTCTTGTAAAGTTCTTGTGATCGCCGTGCATAATGGCGTGGTGCGCCCATGTGACAGTACAGCCGGAGAGCAGCAGGATCATGGTCATCAGGAACGGCAGGTCAAATGCACTAATGACCTGTGTGCCAACAGGGGGCCAATGGCCGCCGGTATGTTCAACACGTGCAAACATTTCTGCCTGGTCGGCGTAAAGCGATGCGTCGAAAAACGCCCAGAAAAACGCAACGAAGAACATGACTTCTGACGAGATGAACAGTGCCATACCGTAACGGAAACTGATTTTTGCGATGCCGGAGTGGGCCTTTTCAACGACAGCTTCGTGGATACAGTCTTTCCACCACAGGAACATTACGGCCATCACGGCAATCAAACCCAGATAAACACCCTTCAAGCCAATGGCGAACCCTTCGACTCCGTTTTCCGGGTCTGCGCCCAGGTGAACGTCATGCATGTACATGATCGCGCCTGTGGCCAGAACGCCTCCGGCGATAGCGCCTAAAAGCGGCTTAATGCTGGGACGGGTCAGGTAAAAAGGGTGTGGCTTGCCGGTTGTGTCATATTCAATATAATTACCCATGATGGTTCCTAAAAAAGAAATTGAATCAATTGTTTTCGCTGTTTTCTATAGCAGCATTCTCGCCATTGTAAAAGGCTTCGAGCGCCTCATCAAGCTCTTCTGATTCTGCCGGGAAAAAGCTATAGGACAAGGTGATGGTTTTCACGTCTTCCATACTTTTGTCTTCGTCTATGGCCGGGTCGACATAAAAGACCACGGGCATATGTGTCGATTCGCGGGGGGGCAGCATTTGCTCGTCAAAGCAGAAACACTGGGTTTTCTGGAAATACTTCCCGACTTTGGCCGGGGTGACATTATAAAGCGCGGTTCCGGCTGTCGGGATGCCGGAATTGTTCTTTGCAACGAAGGAAATCAGGGCCTCCTGCCCGACCTTGATCCTCACGCTGGGTTGCTCCGGTTCAAAACTCCATGGAAGGTCGCGCGATGTGGTAGCGTTGAAACGCACGGTGATTTCGCGGTCCAGTACCATATCGGGGGCTGATGCGGATACCTGCGTGGTCCCGCCGAAGCCGGTGACACGGCAAAACAGGTTGTATAGCGGGACGCTGGCGAAAGACAGGCCAATCATGCCGAAGACAACGCCCAGAACCAGCAGTAATATTCTTGTGTTTTTATCCATGGCGCTCGACCGCAAATGGGCCGAACGATTGTGTGGTCGGCATCAATTCCAGGCGGTTGATGTTGAAATGTGGAGGCAGGGTTGCGGCCCAGAACACACTTTCCGCCACATCCTCGGCGGTTAGCGGTGTTGTGTTTGCGTATACGGCGTCTGCCTTGGCCTGATCGCCTTTGAAACGAACGGTCGAAAACTGCGTTTCCACCATGCCGGGTTCGATATTGGTGACACGTACATTCGTTCCGGCAAGGTCGGCACGCAGGGACAGGGAAAATTGCTTGGTAAAGGCCTTGGCCGCGCAATACACATGTCCGCCGGGATACGGGTAATTGCCCGCGGTTGAGCCGATATTGATGATGTGGCCTTTTTTACGCTTCGTCATACCGGGCAGGATCAGGCTTGTGATACGCACGAGGGCCTTGTCATTAATTTCGATCATGGTTTCCCAGTCATCGAGCTCTGAGTCCTGGGCTTTGTCCTGTCCCAGTGCGCCGCCGGCGTTGTTGATGAGCAGGTCGACTGCCTGGAATTCTGCCGGTATCGCCTTGATGGAATCGATGGTGGCCTGTTTATCGGTGATGTCGAACACCAGTTTGTGGCAGGGGGCGTCCAGTTCGGCGCATAAGGCATCGACTTTGTCCTGATTACGGCCATGAATGATCAGTTTTGATCCATTTTGTGCAAAACGATGAGCAAAAGATTTGCCAAAATCGCCCGTTGCACCGGTTATCAGGACGATTTCTGGGGTGTAGCGGGCATATTTCATGATTAACTTGCCATTTTAATCATAGTTACCGCCCAAATAAGGGCTATCCAGGCAAATATTGCGCCTAAAATCATCAGGGTCTTTGCTCTTTTCGCCGGGTTCGAAGGAGAGGACGCGGCTCCGCACGCCGGCGTCAGGCGACCAAATTGCGGTTGTCTCGCGCAGGTGCTTGCCGCGGACCACAATTTCGAACTCGGCCCCGGGCTCGCCGCCTAGAGGGGCTACCGAGGTCAGTTCGGGCGCAGCCGTTTTTTCCGCCGCCCAAACCGGCGCCGCGGTAGCGTCCGACTGCGTCGATCTCATCGATGAAGATGATGCACGGGGCGTTCTTCTTGCCCTGCTCGAACAGGTCGCGCACGCGGCTCGCGCCGACGCCCACAA